>CAVJHY010000274.1:0-2007 GCA_963649405.1 bacterium | reverse complement strand
CTTGTTCATTGATTAGACGAACAGGAAAGGGAAATGTTTGAAGAAAAAGAATTTTTTATTCTCCTTCGATTTGCGGGGTGACCGTCAAAATCCAATCCGTAGTTTCCCACTGCTCGCGGTCGTTGAGTGTGTCGTTCGCATCCATCACGGCGTTGCGGATATACAGATTCAGCTCGTAGGAATCCTGTCGCGCAAGGTTACCTTCTTCGTTGGAGATTTCAAAGGTGAAGCGGTAGGTGCCGTCCGTTTGCGGAACGACTTCACCGCCGATATTGTCCGTGCAGGTTAGCTCGCCGTTTATCATGATGCCGTTGGGAATGAGACGCACCTGAAGGATGCTCGCGCCCGTTTCCTGTGCAAGCTGCAAATAGCTTTTCGCATCGGCAGGAATTTCCATTTCGCCGAAATGCAGCATATAACCGGCTGGGTCGTTAACGGAAAAGTCCTCGGTCATCAGCACGACATTCGCGCCGTCTTTTGGGGCAATGGTGCCTGTTCCGTACAAAGTGCCTTCGGAATAGACTGCTTCATCCAGCGTATAGACAACATCACCCAGCGTGTAGCTTTCACCGGACACGGCGACATCGCCGTTCAGCAGCGCTTCCTTGGTCTCCTCGCCATAAAACCAGCCGAAAATGTCCGCCGTCTTGCTGTCAATGAGCGCAACCGCCGTACCGCAGACGGCAAGGGCGAGCGCCATTGCAATCAAAACTGTTTTTATAGAGGGCTTTTTCGCTTTCTTCTCCTTCAGGTTGTCCAGGGTGAAACAAACTGTTTGATGCAGCTTGTCCGGCAGCGGCTCATAGGCTTGCTGCCATTCTTTTTGATTTCGCATTTCAAACCTCCTCCATCAGCATATCCTTCAGCCGTTGTCTTGCATAGTGCAGTCAAGATGACACCGTGCCCTTGGGGATGCGCATGATGCGGGCAGTTTCTTCAATGGAAAAACCTTCCATGTAGAACAGCACCGTGGCCGTGAGCATCTTCTGTGGCAGACGGTCGAGTGCATCACGCAAAGCCAAATCATTGCTCGGCGGGACGGGCGTTTCCGGCACGGTCTCCACGGGAATCATACGCTTTTGCTTTCGCAGGATGGCGACCGCCTCGTGAATGAGGATGCGGGTAAGCCATGTTTCAAAGTACGCTTCCTGCCGCAAGGTGCCTTGCTTTTGCCATGCCTTCAGGATCGCCTCCTGCACGGCATCTAAGCAATCCTGCTCGCCTCGTAGGTAGCTGCGTGCCACGCGGTATAGCCTGCCCTCCGCCGCAATGACACGCGAGGTAAATTCATCCTTGGTCAAACAAGTGTCTTCCTTCCTGCTCAAGCGCTTGTGCAATAATTAGATGTGCGAATCGTGCTTTTTGTTGAAGAAAAAATAAAAATTGAAAAATAAGAGTATCTATGTTATGCTGGTATTGAAAAGGAGGACGAGGCATTGAAAAAAATAGTCATTTTCATTCTTTTCCTTGCTTTGTTTTGTACGGGGTTTTTCTTGATTAAAGGCATACTTTTTCCTGAAGATGAAAGTGTCCGTTGCGCGGCAGATGCCCGAAAAAACATAACAGTCCTTGATAGCTTGGCGATTGAAATGACAGGACAGAATATTGAGCCAAACTCAAAGGATTTTACTCGTTTTCAAACGCTGTTTTCTGTCTCTCTTCGTGCTGTGAATGTTCTTTCTGAAGCAACTGCTCTTGAATTTGATGTAAGAAGTCCGGAGCGTTCCGTGTATATCATTCGCTGTCCCGATGGGTATATCCGCATCGGAGAATGGAAAACACTCGTGCCGGACAGCGTTTCATCCGTTCCGGCAGGAATCGGCAATCAGGGTTATATCCGTTGCGAACGATTGTCGGATGATTGGGTGCTTGTCGATATGCTGCTTCCAACATAGCCTTACAGGCAGAAACTGTTTCTTCGTTCCGACCTTATATTTTGTCTATTGGCATCACCGCACAATTCGGCGACGCGCAAAATGTGCCTTTACGGTGCCTCGCCTCAATCTA
>CAVJHY010000273.1:0-2017 GCA_963649405.1 bacterium | reverse complement strand
TTTGCAAGAAGCAGATGGCACAAAAGGCACATTTTTGCGCGTTGCTGAATTGTGTGGTGATGCCCTATGTTTTCTAACATCGGTTCTAAAATTCAGAAGTTGGCGAAGTTTGTCTGCTGGGCAGGCATCATTCTTTGCATCATTGCAGGTATCGGCTACATGATCGCCGGTGATGAAGCAAACGGCATCTATCCCGGTATTTCCGGCACTGTCATTGGCATTATCGTGATGGTCTTCGGCTCTATTGGCTCTTGGCTCAGCTCTCTGTGCCTGTATGGTTTCGGCACGCTGATTGTCAAGGCTGAAAGCATCGACAGCAAGCTCAGCAAGTAACAGCAAACAATAACTTCGCACGGGTAGTTGTCCAATCTCCTGCTTCGTGGTATAATTTATACCATCAAGCAGGAGGTTTTTGTTATGAGCAGATTGGGCGATTTGATTAAGCTGGAACGCACGCGGCAGGGGCTGACCTATAAGCAGGTGGCCAAGAAATGCGGCGTGAGCGATAAATATCTCATGGAGGTCGAAAAAGGAACGCGCATCATCGCGGATGATCAGGCGCGGCGCATCTTAAAAACAATGGGGATGCAGCAGCAAACCGAGGCGGAATTTACCTTGGATGACATCGCCGCCACAGTGGATTTGCAGTCCGCCGTCCCGCAGCTTACGCAGGCCGTGCAGGAAAAGAAGCTGACGAAAAAAGAAAAGCGCGAGGGAACCGACAGCACCGACCCCGGCGTTTCCGGCTCGATTTGGCTGGATGCACTCTCCGGCGTACTCAAGCATGTGCCGGTGTACAACGCCGTCATGAAGGAGGTTGACCATCGGCTGCTGCCCATCATGGACGGCAAAATCGAGGGTGCGCATCCCGACAAGGTTTTCTATTTTGTCGCGCCGGATAATGATATGCGCGGCTTCCGTGTGCTACGCGGCGACTATTTGCTGGTCGTCCCCGCGCAATCGCCCGTGGACGGCGCCATCATGCTGCTGGACACCCCGCAGGGCAAGATGCTCCGCAAGGTCAGCCGCATGGCGGGCTTTCAGGTGATGCTCCAGCGCTATGACGAAGCGTGCGAAAGCGAAATCAAGAATATGAATGAAATCGTGTGCGTCGGACGGTGCGTAAGGTTAGAGGCGAATTTATAAGGTAACACCGCGCAAAAGGGACAGCGTGATAAATCATGAATTTTGCGGAAGTCGCGAAACGCAGAAATCGCTGGTTAACTTTCAATAAATCGAAATTTTTGCAAGAAGCTGATGCACAAGGTTAGAATCCTGAAAGAATTTTAAGTCTGCCGAAGGCAGTCTACCAATGCCCTGTCGCAAATTGAGTTGAGGCACCGTAAAGCCACATTATTGCGAGTTACCGAATCGTGCAGTGATGTTCTAAAAATCCGCAGAAATAAATCCGGCAGAAATCGTACATTTTATGCATTTTCCTTGATTTTTAGGGCATTTTATGATACTTTGAATACAGAAGGAAGGTGATACGGGTATGCGCATTTTGGAATCCTCTGAGGACTATTTGGAAGCGATGCTGATGATGAAGGAGCGGCACGGGTATATCCGCTCGATTGATATTGCCAACGAACTCAATGTGACCAAGCCGAGCGTCAGCTATGCCACCAAGCGCCTGCGGCAAAACGGATATATTACAATGGATCAGGACGGGCTGATTACCCTGACCGACACGGGCATGGCCATCGCCTCTCGCGTCTACGAACGGCATAAGACCCTCAGCGCCTTTTTTATGTACCTCGGCGTTGACGAAGAAACAGCGCGTGAAGATGCTTGTAAGGTCGAGCATGACCTGAGCGAAACCACATACGAGGCCATGAAACGCCACGCAGAAAAGCATATTAATAATCAGCAATAAATTTTTAAGAAAGCGCAAACGGGGAGTCTTTACCAAGGAAAGACTCCCCGTGTTACTTTTATTCCATCATTATCCCCACCTTCTGGTCTCCGTCTACTGTCTTCAGCATCACCTGATTACCGCTGACAGTGAGACGGGAGG
>CAVJHY010000272.1:0-2027 GCA_963649405.1 bacterium | reverse complement strand
GTCAGCAGCAGTGCCATTTTGAATTGCTTTTCCGCCTTGACGGAATGCAGGCCGCCCTTGGCGAAGTGGAAGCATTCGCCCGCCTTGATGGGGTGCATTTGGCCTTCATAGCCGATGATGCCTTCTCCATCCAAGGCGAAAACGAGCGCCTCGCCGGGCGCGGCGTGTTCCGAAAGCCCCGTACCCGCGTCAAAGGCCATGACCACAAACTTCATTTTGTCGTTGTGGACGACATCCATGTTCACAATTTTGCCTTCCTGATAAGGCACCAAATTTCCAAGCCGGAAGACCTCGCCCGCCTTGATTGCACTGTTCATTGTGTCATTCCTCCTGATTTCAATTTCCGTATAGACCGCCGAGTTCTGCGTCCGCATCCCGACAGGCACATCTGTTTCGGTCAGCAGCGCCTCGCCCGTGCGCAGGGTTTTGCCGCTGCCGTCCGCATGGTAGACTTCCACGCTGCCGTCCGCCATCAACAGCAGCTTATGGTAGGGGTAGATTTCCGCACTGATGTCCGTGTCCTGTGCCAAGGAAAAGACGATAATGGGGTTGTTGCCGCCATGAATTTCCTTCGACACCGTACAGCCCACAATCGGCGGATTCTCCTTGGCAATGGAAAAGACAGCTCCGAGTTTTTCTTTCATGTTGCGCCTTTCAATAATGATGAAAACTGGTGGCGATAAAATCTTCCTTCTTCGGCAGACCAATCTGCACTTTGCCGAGCCGGATGCTCTTCATCAGGAACGCCATGTTGCGCCCCAGCGTGCGCATGGTCTGCAGCCCTTCCTTGTCCTGCAAAACCTCCGCCGCCGAGCTGCCGTAGACCATATTCCAATACTGGCTGGTGGCAATGGGCATCCCGCTGATGGAGAAATATTTGTTGAGGACATCAAAGGAGGCCGTGTTGCCGCCTCTGCGGCAGGTGACAACCGCCGCGCCGACCTTCATGGTCTTATCGATGTGCGGGGTGCTGCAAAACAGCCTGTCCATGAATGAGATAGCGCCACCCGCGGGAGAAGAATAATAGACCGGCGCACCGATGACAAAACCGTCCGCCTCGGCAAACTTAGGCACGATTTGGTTGACAATATCGTCAAACACGCACTTGCCTGCCTCCGAACACTTGCCGCAGGCGATGCATCCGCGAATGTCCAAATGTCCGACATGAATCAGTTCGGTCTCGATGCCATCCGCTTCCAAGGCGTGTTTCAGCTCCGCCAACGCGGTGAAGGTGCAGCCGTTGGCACGGGGACTGCCATTGATAAGAAGGGCCTTCATAGAAGCATCCGTCCTTTCCTATTTCATAATGGATTATAAGGAAACAGCAGCAGTTTGTCAATTCATTGCGAATGGGTGCTGAAACTGGATGCATGTATAGTGTCCGACCAGTTTATACAGGTTGTGCAATTTGGCTTGACAATAGCACCGTTTCAGAGTAAAATATCCATGATCGGCGAAAGCGCCGTGCCTGTCAGATGCAGGCATCGGTCTTGCCGTTTTCTGATACATTCGCGCTGTTCCTTTATGCAGTAGGCATTTGCCCACTTTCACCATATACGGCGGGATTACTGCTATCCCGACGGTGTGATTTTTGTGTGACGAATTCTGCCCCTTGGAGGGCGGCTCAGTATCGGGAATATGGCATTGCCGTGCGGAAAATTTTTCCTCGCGGCTTTTTGCATGGTCAACATACCGGCTTCGCTTCATGATTCGGCAGCACGGAAGCTGCTGTTTTCCGTCTACATCTTGATTTTTAGGTGTGCTTTCCGTTTCGCCAAGGCGGCTGTACCTTCCTTGCACCGCTGAAACGAGAGGAAAAAGGTATTTTGAAAATTGGTCATAGACGGTTGACTATATGTACATTTGCGTCCTTTGTTTGTGAGACATTATCGCAGTCCTGCGGTCTTGCTCTGTGCAATTGTTAAGGCATCACCGCACAATTCAGCAACGCGCAAAAATGTGCCTTTTGTGTCATCTACTTCTTGCAAAAATCTCGATTTACAGAAAGTAAACCATCGATTTTTGCA
>CAVJHY010000271.1:0-2053 GCA_963649405.1 bacterium | reverse complement strand
GCGTTGCTGAATTGTGCGGTGATGCCTTAATAATTATTTTGCATTTCCATGCCGAAAGCTTTATTTTTCTCTGAATGCAGGGAAAAGCAAAGAAATGCCGAAAATATAATGAATGTGTCGGCAGAAAAAAGCGACGATGGAAAGGAGGCAATCATGGCATCGAAATCGGCGATTTCCCATGGGCGTCCCTCGATTCCTGTATTGATGGATAAGGAATGCCACGATACACCAATCTGCGCCTCCGTTGTCGGCAGCATTCGCCGTGTTGCGATACGAAAGGGCTATTCCGCGCGGATGTACAGCAGCTGCGAAGAATTGCAGGACGATGCTTTTGTCGGAGATACTGTCATCGTTATCGGCTTTGAATCCTCCCGTATGCAGACGGTTTTACAAAGCTTGGAAGCGCAGAAAAAACGCATTGTGGTAACGGGCATTGATGCGGATTATGTTGATTTTCACTATTCCTGCGCCACCTTTTCCCGCCGCATTGCGACAGAGCAGATGCTGGATTTTTTCATGCAAAAGGGCTGCCGCTCCGTGGCAATGGTCGGCGTTGGCTATAATTCCATGAACGATGCTGTTCGCAGCGAGGCTATGCGCCGCTATTCGGAATTGAGCGGTGGGCTTTTGCACAGCAAGAGTTTTTCTTATCAGACCTATATTTCCGAGAGCTTTGAAGCGTTTCTGAAAGAAGAGGATCAGTTTGATGCCGTGCTTTGCCCGAACGATTATGCGGCAGTTGCCTTTTTGCATTTTTGCGAAGAGCATCAGATCAAAGTGCCGGATCAGCTGATTCTGGCCTCCTTTAACGGCAACCGCATCGGTCAGTATTGCCGTCCGGCCATTACATCACTGATGATTAATTTTGAAGCCATCGGCGAAAGTGCCGTCACCATTTGGCTGTATTTGCAGGAAAATCATAATCTGAATCTGCAATTCAGAATCACCGCGCCAGGTCGCATTTTAGAGCGCGAAAGCACGCACAGAGAAGGCACAACGGATGCTGCTCCCCCATTCAAACGCCCCATGAATGATCGCTTTGAGGGCGGCCCGTTCTATGAAGAGCCGAGCCTGCAAGCTTTGATGCGCATCGACCGATGCATTCAGCACTGTGATGAATTGGACTTTCGCATTATCGGCGAATTATTGACGGGCGACAGCTATGAAACCATCGCCGGACGACTCTTCCTTTCTGAAAGTTCCATGCAGTACCGTATGCGCAAGCTGTTTCAGGTAGCGCAGGTGGCGAATCGCCGCGCCTTTGCCGAGCTTTTTGATAAAAATTTCCCGCATCACTACTGCTTTGAGCCGCCTAAGCACGAGGAAAAATAGGAAGCTTAAGGTTGTGCGTCTTTGAGAATCTGCGCATGAAAGCATTCGATGATGAGGCGTTCTTCATCGGAAAGCGCCTCGTTTTGCATTTGCTTTTGACGCGCCGCACGGTACGGCACGAACAGATCCAAGTCCAGCTTTTCCACACAATCGTCCGGCGTATCCAAATTGCCGGTACGATAGACCATGTGCTTGAAGTAGGCAAAGGTGCACAGATACAGATCGGCTTTCGGATGCTCCAGTTTTATGGTTTGCGTGTCTTCATAAATGAATGAAAAGAGCGCCTTTGTTTGCTCCTTCGGCAGACGAAGACGATGGGTGTAGGCATCAAAAAACACCTTTAAATCCATGTAATGCGTGAAATCGTGCAGACGAATATATGGAATATCGTAGTTCTGCACGGCCTGACGATTCATTCGGTCGATGTGCTGTGCCAGTTCGTCAAGACGCTCAAACAGCTCCATAGACACACACTCCTTCTTATAAAATATCCTCTCCTTCATGCGACAATGGAAAGGAATGAACGATTGGAAAATTATACCGCCCGATTGACGGGACGACAATACAAAAATTGTGTAATTTTCTTTGCTGATTTTGCAGTTGTCAGGTCGACCCCCGTATGCTATAATGTGCTTACAATATGGTAGAAGGGAGCGTTTTCGTTTTTATGAACATCATGGATCATGTCCATCAGGGTCGTGTGATTGCCATTGTGCGCGGA
>CAVJHY010000270.1:0-2065 GCA_963649405.1 bacterium | reverse complement strand
CGCTTGTTTAACCATCGTTTTGATTTTACTTGCCGTCGCTGCATTGGCAACGGGAATTGCTTTTTATGTGATGACATAGTGAGTGATCGAAATGAACGCAAGCGGGTAGATGAATGTTTGAAAACTGGACGAAAATTATGCATTCGTACAGACTATGCGCAAATGCGGCTTTGAAATGGACACGCAGGATTGGCAGACACTTTCGGATGAAAATCAAATTGAAAATGACCGTGAAGCCGCCGCAGACAGAATCATATTTATGCCCGATACTGTGCTGTGCAGGAGAAAACGAATGCTTCTATGCCGATTTCGTCAGCGTCCGTTTTAGGCGATGCGCCCGACGCGGTTTTGATTTTCAGAGAACGCTTCCTTGCCAAAAATCCCGCGCCGTAGAACAATGCCACGATTGTCAACCTGACAACGGTCAAAGCGGATGATGTGTTCACCGCCAATGACCTATTCGGCGAAAAAATGGAGCAGTTTGCGGTAGCATGAACGGGTTTGCAAGATAACGATAACTAACTGAATTATTTCTGCTGTTACACGATTTGGTGTCCGCATATTGTCTTTGGTGCTTGGTCAGTTCCGGTGCAAAAGAAAGCATCTGAATTGCTCGGGGAGGCCAGTGCGCAGCAGAGAAGCGAGCTTACAAATGACACGGGTATTATTCGCTTTAGATGTTCACCAATCATCGGTATAGCGAGTCGACCGAACGGAGCTTGGCGAGGAGAGTGCGTACCGCATCGCATGTGAAAAGGCGGCACAAGCCTTGGACATCAGCGCCCAAACGCTAAAAATTTGGTGCTTAAACGCACATACTCTCGCGATGAAAACAGTAGCCCTGTTTGGCATTTTCTGCTGTATATCAATCCTACTATTAACAAGCCGTGGCATTTTGCTGCTTGGATTGACGGAACAACCGGCGAAATCCTTTAAGCAGACCAATTAGCACCGAATGGAGAAAGCTGGTATAGTGATACGGATGTGTTGTGAAATAACTGCCTTAAATATGTGAAATAAAAGTCATCGAAAAACGGTGGTTTTTATTTTTGGCTGTGTGTAGGTCATCAACAACATCACCAAGGTCTTGCAGGATGCCGGTGCAGCGCTTGCGCCGGACATCAAGCAGGAGCTTGCCGAGATATACCGCCTGAACGCTGCATACACCGCCAACACGGTCACAGGCGCGGCAAACAAGGCAAACATTCGTGCCACCTTCAACATTCCCACGGCCAAGCAAGCCATGATTGCGCTGGAAGATGAGCGCCCGGTCATGAGCAAAATCGCGTTTAATTCCTTGCAGGATGCCAACGCGCTCGTCCATCGGCTGCAAAACGAAATGGCACAGTTTATCGCGCTGGGCGAGAACCAAGACGAGTTCATCAAGCGCATCCAGAATGTCATGCAGGACGGTCAGAAACGCGCCAAGCGCATCGCGCAGACCGAGGGAACACGGGTGCAGTCTCAGGCGCGGTACAACACCATCCATGAAGCGGCGCAGATGGGCATCAATGTTCAAAAGCGCTGGTCAACACGGATGGCGAACAGCCGCGAGAGCCACATCGTGCTGAACGGGAAGGTTGTCGGCGCTGATGAGAAGTTCAAAACCATCACGGGCTATGAGCTCGCTTATCCCGGTGACCCCTCCGCCCCCGCTGCCGAAGTCATTAATTGCTACTGTGTCCTCGTGCCGGTGGTGGGGAAGGCAACGGGAAACGGCTTGAAAAGCACCGGCCAAAATGGTACAATGAAGGCGTGGGATGAGGCGTACCGGAAGCGGAAAATTGTCAAGAACAGCGACCTTGCAAACGGCATCCCATACAAAGGAGAGCCGAATAGCGTCTTTGACAAGACAGATGATGACGGCAATGTGCTTCAGCGGCGTGTATATGGTGCTGACGGTATGGCAAAATACGACTTTGACACAAGCGACCACAAAAATCCCAATGCACACCCATTTGGCGCTCACAAGCACATTTTCGGCAATGGCAAAAAAGACCCGCACGGCGAGCCGCTTCGCCTGACAGAGCTTGAATTAGAGCAAAACGCGGACATTATCAAGAGA
>CAVJHY010000269.1:0-2124 GCA_963649405.1 bacterium | reverse complement strand
ATTGCGCATCGCTGACGGCATCCAGCTTGCATTCTTTATAGCAGGAAACATCCCTGCCAGCATAGGGGTCAGGCGCATTCGTGCCTTTTACAACGAGCGTTTCCGTGAGCCGCAGGTCTGCCGCGCTTGCGCCGACGGAAATTTCGTAGGTGCCGCCTTCAATTTCCCATTTGTTCGTCTTGTCATTCCAATAGCGGAATGCCTTGTCGTCCAGCGGGATGACGACCTCCGCCTGTTCGCCCGCGTTCAGATACACCTTTTTGAAGCCCTTTAATTCGAGCTTCGGGCGGAAAATCTTCGCGTTCGGCAGGGACATATACACCTGCGCCACCTCTGCGCCCGCGCAGCTCCCCATGTTTTTGAGGTTGAAGCGCACCTCGTTTTCCTTAACAGTCAAATTCGCATAGGCAAAGCGGGTGTAGGACAGACCATGCCCGAAGGGAAAAAGAACAGGCACATTCGCCGTCTGATAGTACCGATAGCCCACATACAGCCCCTCGCGGTATTCGGAGGTGTATTCAGCGCCGGGGTAGTAATTTTTGACGACCGTTCGGGCGTAGGAGAGCGGAATGGTCTCCGCTAACTTGCCGCTTGGGTTGACCGCACCGGACAGCACACGCAGCACGGCACTTGCCGCCGCCTGACCGCCCAGCCCCGGCCACAGCACGGCACGGCACTTGTCAATCCACGGCATCTCCACAGCACTGCCCGCCGTGACCACGGCAACAATACACGGGTTGATTTTGTAAAGCCTGTCCAGCAAATCAAGCTGATTTTGCGGAAGTCTCAGGTGCGTTCTGTCCAAGCCCTCGGTTTCGTAGCCCTCAGTGAGACCGATGTACAGAAGGACACATTCTGCATCGGCTGCCAGTTTTTCCGCCTGCGTTGTCAAGGTCTCGTCCGGCGTATCCAACCGCTGAAAACCCGGCGCATAGCCGATGACATTCGGAAAATATTCAGGCAGAAGGTCGAGCGTCTTTTCCTGACGGGCTGCATTCACCATGCTGCTGCCCGCGCCCTGAAAGCGCGGCGCTTGTGCGAAATCGCCGATGACCGCCAGTTTGGTGCTGCGTGCCAAGGGCAGGATGGCATTCTCATTTTTGAGCAGCACGGCGCATTCTTCCGCCACGCGCTCCGCCGTGCGGTGATGCGCTTCTTCCTCGTCTACCGCCGCTTCCTGCTTCTCTTGCACGGTGTCAAAGATGAGCGTGAGCATTTCGTCCACGCGCTGATTGACGATTTCCTCGGAAATGTGTCCTTCCTGCACGGCCTTCATCAGCGCAATCGGGCTGTCATCCCCGCAGCCGGGCATTTCCAAATCACAGCCGGCGCGAACGCCCTCCACAAAGTCGTTATCGCCGCCCCAGTCCGTGATAACCGCGCCGTCAAAACCCCAATCGTCCCGCAGCACATCTTTCAGCAGATGCGTGTTCTCATTGGCATACACACCGTTCACGCGGTTGTAGGCGGACATGACACACTTCGGCTTGCCCTCTTTGACGGCGATTTCAAAGTTGGTCAGATAAATTTCGCGCTCTGTCCGCGCATCCAAAACGGATTCGCTCGCCATGCGGTGCGCCTCTTGGCTGTTCACGGCATAGTGTTTAACGCACGCCGCCACGCCGTTTTCCTGCACGCCGCGCACATAGGCGGCAGCCAGCTTGCCCGCCAGATACGGGTCTTCCGAATAGTATTCAAAATTGCGTCCGCACAAGGGGCTGCGCTTCACATTCATGCCCGGTGCCAGCAGCACTTGAACATCCTGCGTCCGCGCCTCGCGCCCGATGACCTGACCGGCCATATGCGCCATGTCCTCGTTCCAGCTATTCGCAATGGCAGCAGAAGAGGGCATACAGGTGGCGCGTGTGGAGGCATTCAGCCCCAAATGGTCGCCTGCGTCCGTCTGCTTGCGCAGTCCGCTCGGCCCGTCCGACAGGGCAATGGACGGTATTTGCAGCCGCTCTATGGCGCGGGTGTGCCATGTATCCTCGCCGGAAAGCAGGGCGCACTTTTCCGCAAGCGTCATCTTCCCAATCAGTGCTTCATAATGCAGCATGAGTCATTTCACATCCTTATCCAAAGGGGTTGAGGCTCCGTGCGCCTCTTTGACAGCTACAAGTATAT
>CAVJHY010000268.1:0-2153 GCA_963649405.1 bacterium | reverse complement strand
TTTTTCGTCAGATTAAGGATGGAAGCCGCAGGTTTAGTGGGGCTAAATCAAGGCTGACAGACGAAAAGATGGCGGAAAAGATGCCAAAATTGCAGTTTAGGGAATTTTAGAAACACACCCTAACCTCCTTCTTTCAAAAATCTCGATTTACTTCCGGTAAACCTTCGATTTTTGCAATCGCATCTGACACAAAATTCGTTGCTCAGCTCATCACCTCATTTAATCATCGTATCCCTAAGGCGTGTTTCTGAAATTCCTTAAGCTTTGATTCAGCCCCGCGAAATCTGCGGCTTTCATCCATAATCTGATGAGAAAATTGCTCGAATTTTAGAAACATGCCCTAATCGCAGTTTGAAAGCAGGAGGAAAAGTATGCCCAAGATTCTATTGGAAATGAAGAACATCACAAAGACATTCCCGGGCGTAAAGGCTTTGAACAATGTCAATCTTCAGGTAGAAGAAGGGGAGATTCACGCGTTGGTCGGCGAGAATGGCGCGGGCAAATCTACGCTGATGAACGTGCTCAGTGGCATCTATCCCTACGGAACCTATGAAGGCGATATCATTTACAACGGCGAAGTCTGCAAGTTTTCTCAAATAAAGGATTCTGAAAAAGCAGGCATTGTCATTATTCATCAGGAACTGGCACTGGTGCCGGAAATGACCATTGGCGAGAACATGTATCTGGGCAATGAGCGCGGACATAAGTTTGCCATTGACTGGGATACGACTTATGCCGAGGCTGATCACTACCTGAAAATGGTAGGTTTGAAGGAAAATTCCAAGACACTGGTCAAAACCATCGGAACCGGCAAACAGCAGCTGGTTGAGATTGCGAAGGCTCTGGCGAAGAATGCAAAACTGTTGATACTCGACGAGCCGACTTCTTCCCTAAATGAGGAGGATTCCCGTGCGCTGTTGGATTTGATGCTCGGCTTTAAAAAACAGGGCTTAACGATGATTATCATCACGCATAAGCTGAATGAAGTGGCTTATGTGGCGGATAAAATAACCGTAATCCGAGATGGTGCGACCATTGAAACGATTGACAACCATGGCCCGGAGCCCGTGAGCGAAGGACGCATCATCAAGGGCATGGTTGGTCGCGAAATGAGCAATCGTTTTCCGAAGCGCGAGGGTGTTGCCATCGGCAAAACGAAAATGGAAATCGAACATTGGACGGTTCATCATCCGCTCTATCCCGAACGCAAAGTGGTAGATGATGTCTCCATCAACGTTCGCGCAGGCGAAGTCGTTGGAATCTATGGATTGATGGGCGCGGGACGCACAGAACTGGCTATGAGCATATTTGGTCAGAGCTACGGCATGAATTTTTCGGGAACACTGAAAATCGATGGGAAGCCTGTTAATTCACTGCACAGCGAAGCAGAGGCCATTCGTCATCGCATTGCTTATGTCACTGAAAATCGCAAGGGCAACGGATTGGTGCTGTCACAGTCGATCAAGGTGAATATTTCTCTGGCAAATTTGAAAGCCATTTCCGATAAAACCGTTATCGACGGGGATAAGGAATATGCCGTTGCCGAGGAATACCGAAAAAAGCTGAATATCAAAACACCGACGGTGGAACAGCTGGTCGGCAATCTCTCCGGCGGCAACCAGCAGAAAGTGCTTCTGTCAAAGTGGATGTTCGCGGAACCGGATATCCTGCTGTTGGACGAACCGACGCGCGGCATTGATGTGGGCGCGAAGTATGAGATCTATTGCATCATTAACGATTTGGCCAGGGCGGGGAAGAGTGTTGTGCTGATTTCCTCGGAACTGCCCGAAGTGTTGGGCATGTCGGATCGTATATACATCATGAACGAGGCAAAGATCGTTGGCGAATTGAAGGCGTCGGAAGCAACGCAGGAAAAAATCATGACAACGATACTTCTGTCAGGAAAGAAGGCACTGCAATGAGTGAAAAACGCAAACTTTCAGCGCTTTCGGAAAAACATAAGATTAGCGCATTTTTCCAAAAGTACACCATGATCATTGCTCTGGTGATTGTGACCCTAGTATTTGCGTTGTGGAACGGCAAAGAGGGATTGATTCTTCTGCCTGCCAATATCAGCGGTCTGATTGCGGAAAACGCATACGTATTCGTGTTGTCGGCCGGCATGTTGTTGTGCATATTGACCGGCGGTAACA
>CAVJHY010000267.1:0-2163 GCA_963649405.1 bacterium | reverse complement strand
TTTCAGGAAGGAGGGAAGGGCATGACATCTGCCCTGAAATTAGTAGGAAAACGGGTGCTACCGGTGCTTGCGCTTCTTTGCGTACTTTTTAGCTTTGCGCTTGCAGAGGATGCGCCCATTGAGGCGACCATGACACTGACCCCCTCATCCTTGGCCGCTCCCGCCAGCGTGGAATATTCCATCCGCGTGGTCAATGTGTCCGGTGAGGATATGGTGAACGCGGTCACGCTGTATGACCCTGCGGGCAAGGTCGTTGCCGGCTTTGGCGATGGCGGCAGCACCATCCTAAAGAGCGAGGATTACTGTACCGTGACCGGTCAAATCAGCGTCACGCAGGAACAACTCGACGCGGGAGAAGTCTGCTTTACCCTGCGCTACAAGGATGCCGCCGGCGCTGACCAGCAACTTACCATTTCTGCGCTAATCACCTACACGGGTGAACGCGCCGAATTGACGGTGACGCGCACCTTATCGCCGGAGGTTGTCCGCGAAAACGCGACTGCCTTTGTCATTTATGAATTGTACAACGCGGGTACGGTGGATTTGACGAACATCAAGATTGTTGAAAACATCGCCTCTAAGTCCCCGCAGACGGTCTCCTCCCTAAAGGTTGGTGAAAAAAAGACGCTGACCTTCACCGCCAAGATGAAGACCAAGGATTTGACCAGCAGCGCCAAAATCACCTACAAAGCCGCCGGTGCAAGCAAAAGCACCACCATGCAGCTTGACGAGCTGACCATTCCTGTCGCTGTCAAGGGGCTGAAGGTGTCGCTCAGCGCGAGCAGCACTTCCGTGAACATCGGCGATACCATTGTGCTGACCCTGACGGCGGAAAACAACGGCAATATTTCCTACACGGATGTGACAGTCACGGATGAAAAGCTGGGCACGGTCTTTGAAGGACTGTCCATCCCCGCCGGTGCCGTGGTCACGAAGGAAAAGGAAGTGACTGTGTTAGAGCCGACGCGCTATACCTTCACGCTCAAGCTCAATGACAACACGGGCATGACCAACACCATCACTACTGATGGCGTGCCTGTCAGCGCGTATGACCCCGAGAAGGAGCTGAAGCTCACCCTGCTGCTCACCGCCGACAAGGAAACAGTCGAGAGTATGCCCGCCGATGTGCGGATGACGCTTCAGGTCAGCAATGTCAGCAGTGTGGATTGCACGAACATCAAAATCACACATGGCGAGACCTCCATTTGCACCATTTCTTCCCTGAAGGCCGGCGAAAGCACGACCATCAAGCGTGATTTTTCCATTTCTCAGTCCGGCAAGTTCCGCTTTACGGCGACTGCAAAGGACACCATTGGCAATTCCGTCAGTTTTGATTCCAACACCCTGTCCATCGCCTACGCTGCGCCGACCGCAACACCCACGCAAATTCCCGAAGTCACCGTTGCGCCGCTGGTGACGGTTGCGCCCGCGACCTACAATGATGTGGACGATTCCCTGCGCGGGACGCGCAACATCCTCTACACAGCGGCGTTCGTGCTGGGCGGCGCATTTGTCGTGTGCTTCCTGCTCTATATTGTGAGCGCCATTATCCGCGCCGGAAAGCGTCATCAGTCCAATCAGGCGTATGACCACTTAGAGCTGGGCGACCGCCGCGATTACACCGAGCCTGCCGAAGAAAAAACCGCTTCTGACACAGCAAATGAAAGCAGTGAGCAGGACACGGAGAGCGTCGTGATGCCGCACGAGAAGCTGTTGCGTGAGCGTGCGGAGCAGGAGGACGAGCCGATGTTTGACATCCCTGACCCTGTACCGCCGGAGCAGCTTATTCGCCCGGAAGCGGCCAACATTCCCGCTGCGGAGGCCGAGACGGATCGCCCGACAGATGCGCCGGATGCCGATGAGCAGGGCGGCTATCGCATGAGCCGCGTTTCCGCCGCTGATGCGCAGCCTGCCGACGAGCAGCCCACAGAAGCTGCAGAGCCGGAAAAACCGCGCCGTCGTCGCGCCGTTAAGAAAAAGGTCGAGCAGCAGGACGAGGAATAACAAAAGATAACATTTATTTTTGCAGGGGAAACCATTCTTTGTTCGCCAAAGAGCGGTTTCCCCTGCACCCTTTCCAAGAAGGCGTATTATGAAAATATTTTGAAATCAATAAAAACGCTCCGACCTGCCAAATGAATTTTCTGTAGCTCGGAGCGTTTT
>CAVJHY010000266.1:0-2169 GCA_963649405.1 bacterium | reverse complement strand
GTCGAACAAAATGTCGTAATCATCCAGTCCTTATTATGCGGGGTGTATTGGAAGATGTCGGGGGAGGTTTGATATTCTTCGGGGCAGGCTTGAAAATTTTTCTTGTCGCCGTATTTATCGTAGAGGTAGCAGTAGCGTTTGATGCGGCTGGAAACATTGCCCTCGACGGTTTGGACGATATAGGTGTCGTCGCCGAGGTCGGTGACGGCAGTGACCATGCCGACATGGAGGTAGGCGTAGCCGCCCTTTTTACCGTAGATGACCAGACTGCCGGGCCTAGGCGTATCGGACAGGCGAATCATGTTCTGATAGCCCGTATAAATTTTGCCGACACCCGCTGCTCGCACTGCGTAGGGCGTACCGTCCTCATGAGGGACGGATTTTCGATAATCGTCCATCGGCACGCCCGCGTTGTCCAGACAATAGCCGACAAACGCGCCGCACCAGCCGATGTCACAGCCGGAGCCTGTCCCGCACTGCCAGCGGGAAAATTTATTTTTCGAGCCTAAGCGGGAAAAGGTCTTGCCCAAGTTCTCCTGCCATTCGGTCAGCGCCAGCTCAATGGCCGCCCGAACGACATCAGGCACATCGTCCGCCACGGGCAGCGGGTCACCTGGCGACAGACTGACCTCTTCTTTGACCGCCTCAACGGTGACATTATAATAGGTAACATTGCCATCATCGGAAATCATTAAAATGGAAGCCCTGCCCTCGGAAAGCGCGATGATTTGTCCGTCCTCCACGGCAACGACATCGGGGGCATCATTATCCCACGCGCCAAGTGCATTCTCGGAAATGGTATAGACTTTACCGACCGTCAGGGTGATGTCCGTCGTTGTTTCCTCTGCGACGGCGAAAGCGCCGGTTGAAAGCAGCATCATCAAAGCCAGCAAAAAATAGACAAAACGCTTCATTCCTCTGTGCCTCCGGATTCTACGATTTTCTCGACTGCTGCTTCGCCCTGCTTTGCCTCCTGTTTATGCCCGTGCCGCATGGCATATGTGCCCTCGGCAATGACAGACCCCATACCAATCAGCAGCGTGATGTAATAGGTGCAGAAGCGCCAAAGCAGCAGCCCTGCGAACAGCTTATCGCTGGGAAAAAGCTTATCAAAAAACAGATAAAAGCCGCCCTCCTGTGCGCCGGACGCGCCGGGCAGGGGCGTAAAGGATGTGGCAATGAACAAAAGAAGCTGCAGCGTCATGAGCTGAAGGTGCGAATTGCCGTCCAAGCCCAGCCCGCGATACACGCAATACGCCGCGCTCATCAGCAGAATCACCTGCACATAGGAAATCAGCAGCAGCACCAGCACGTGCAGCGGGTGGTGGGTAATCATATCCACGCTGGAGCGGAAATCCTCCAGTGCAGCGTCCGCACGAGAGGCGGACTTTGCCAAATCTTTGACGATATGCAGCGCCTTGCCGAGCTTCAACAGCAGCAAAATCAAAAATCGAACGATATTTCTGTTGATAGCCAGCAACAGCACGACGCAGACGGAGATGCCGTTGACAAAGAAGCCCGTCAAAATCAGCCATTTTCCGCCTTCCACAGATTGGGCGACAAATTCCGGCTGAACAAGCCACAAACCCGCGCCGAGTGAGAGAAGCGCCGTCTGGAAGCAGAAGAATTTGACAGCCAAGGACGAGGAGGATGTGCCTGTCGGCACGCCGCGCTTCTTAAAAGCGAACACCTGCATGGGCTGACCGCCGGTCGCGGCGGGGGTGACATTGGAATAAAACATACCGAGCAGGGTGATGTGCATCGTATCAACAAAGCGAATATGAACATGCTGCTGAATAAAAAATACCTGATTTACCATTGCTTCGCATGCAAGACTTAAAAGCCACACGCCAAAGGCGGTGGCTACCCAGCGAAAATCCGCGCTGGCAATGGCCTGAAAGGAAACGGTAAGATCGCCGTTGCGTGCGCCTAAATAAATCACGAGACCGATTGTGCCGACAATCAGCAGCGCATTCAGCAGATTGCTTCTTACCTGCTTGGTTGGTTTTTTCAAACGCCTTCCATCCTTCCGGACAGGGAATCCCGTCCAAGAAAATAGTATAGCATATTTACAAACAGTTGTCACTCAAAAAAGATGGCAAAAAGAGAGTTTTTGACGGGGAATTGACGATTATTTACGGGGGTTAATTTGCGAGAGGGGAGGCTTTG
>CAVJHY010000265.1:0-2170 GCA_963649405.1 bacterium | reverse complement strand
TTTCCGTGACCTCGCCGGTCACGCGCATACCCGTCACAATATCGGGTGTGATATGCACGCGCACCTCTACACCGCCGTCCTGCATGAAGATTTTTGCGTCCCAATCCTTGGTATACAAAACGAGCACGTTGTCGCGCCGTGCGTTCATCGCGTTCGCAGGGGAGCTTTTGCCATCCTCGACATCGGCTCGCGGGGCGTTCAGGGCGTTGATAATTGTTTCATCAAGGACGCTTTCGCCGTCTCTCATTGCGGAAACGCTCAGTCGCATATCGCATTGACCGATGACGGGTTTACCGCCTGCCGTAAAACCGAGAGACCAGCCCTGCTGAAATTCGCCCGCTGTCAGCCAGCGTCCATCGCGCATATCAAAGCCCAGCGGTCCGCCGGAAGCCATATCAAAGAAGTCGCCGTTCAAGGCGGCCAGCACATTCAGCCCGCGCTTTTTCTCCTGCGATGCAAACTCCGAAACACGCATAAAAGAGTCATGCACCAAGTCCGCTTCCAGTGCGGTGGTCAACGAGACCTTAGCATTACTCTGCACATCAATCACAAACAGGCGCTGCGACCTGCCCGCCGGCTCGTCAAGCGGGGTCAATCGATACGCCGTATAGGTCACGCCGTCCGTCAATGTCCGCTTAGCGGAAGCCTTCGTCAGGTAGCCCGTAAACTCCTGCGCCTGCGCCGTGCAGAACAAAAGCAGAAGCGCCAAGCACCATGCCGTTACTCGTTTCATCCGCCGCACCTCCTATCGAAAATGATTATAGCATATTATGGTGCGAAAATAAACGGAAGATTTTTTGTGGGGAAACCCCTTTCAAAAAAGCGGATACATAATATTTTGGATTGCGGCAAAATAACAGCTTCTATGTGGTGCGTTATTTATTATTCATCGGCAATTTAATGGTGATGGTCGTGCCCTTGCCCACTTCACTGGTCAAGTCAATATGCCCGTTCAAATACAGCACGGCGTGCTTGACGATGGACAGACCGAGACCCGTACCGCCGGAGGCTTTAGAATGGCTCTTATCGACCCGATAGAAACGCTCAAAGATGCGCTCCTGATCCTTCTTTGGGATGCCGATGCCCGTATCGGTCACACGGATAAACGCCTCACCGCCGTCCTGCCCGACCGTGATACAAACAGAGCCGTTTTCTACTTTAATGGCGTTATCGCAAAGGTTATAGATGATTTCGTAAACAAGCCTGCGCACGGAAAAGCCGACGGACTTGAGCGCGTACAGCTCGATTTCCAGAATGTTGGCATCGTCCTCCACGCACCAGATCATCCCTTACCCCTCCTTATACACACCCGTAACCGAAAAAATCACCCACTGCGCAATGTTGACCGCATGGTCTGCAATGCGCTCAAAATACCTGGCAATCATGAGCAAATCCAGCGCGTACTCGCCGTCCTCCGGTCTGTCCACAATTTTCTGAATCAGCGCCCGCTTCACTTGGTTAAAGAGGTCATCTACGATGTCATCATCCGAGACGACCTTTTCCGCTAATCTTATATCATGCCGAACGAAAGCGTCAACGCTGTCCGTGATCATTTTCATGGCGGACTGCGTCATTGTCTGCATCAGCTCGCCGTTTTCCGCGCCGCGCCCGTTCAAGAATTGGATGATTTCCGCCACATCCTCGGCTTGGTCGCCGATACGCTCCATATCCGTGACCATCTTGAGCGCGGCGGAAATCTGCCGCAAATCCCGCGCCACGGGCTGCTGCTGAAGCAGGAGCTTCAAGCACATGGATTCGATGGTGCGCTCTTTCTGGTCAATCTCCGCATCCAGCGGGGCGATTTTTTTGCCGTAGCGGGGCTGCCCTCAATGAGCGCCTGAGAAGCCATGGAAATGACCTCCTCGCACAGCGCCCCCATTTCAATCAGTTCCCGATTCAGCAGTGCAAGCTGCTCATCAAAACGACTTCTCATCAGTCAAACCTCCCTGTAATATAATCCTCTGTCCGCTTATCGTGCGGGGACGAGAACATTTTCTCTGTCTGTCCGTACTCCACCAAATCGCTCAGCAGGAAGAACGCCGTGGTGTCCGAAATGCGGACGGTCTGCTTGTATATTGTGCGTGACGATGACGATGGTGTACTGCTTCTTTAGGACAGCACCGCACAAATGAGGCGACGCGATAAATAGTGAATTTTGTGGAAGAGTGAA
>CAVJHY010000264.1:0-2204 GCA_963649405.1 bacterium | reverse complement strand
TAAAAACCATCGCCATGATGGAGACGATTCAGAGGGTGAAGGAAATGCTGGAGAGCGACAGCAAATCCTAAGGCAGCACAGTATAAATGAGGCACCGTGATAAATCGTGAATTTTGTGCCGTCTCCCCGTTATTTTCCAAAAAAGTGCTTGCATTTTTTTCAAAACGAGGATATAATATCAAATTGGCACATCCTTGCGCCGCGCAAGTCGCGGTGCCACAAGTCCATGAGGAGGTGAAAAGGAATGAACAAGTACGAACTGGTGTACATCATCGATCCTGCCGTCGAGGAGGAAGCCCGCAAAGCGCTGATGGAGCGCGTGAACGGCCTCATCACGGGTAACGCGGGTGAGGTGTCCAAGGTGGAAGAGTGGGGCAAGCGCCGTCTGGCCTATGCCATCAACTACAAGACCGAGGGCTGGTACGTTCTGGTGAACTTCACCAGCGCGTCCGAACTGCCGCGTGAAATCGAGCGTAATTTGGGCAACATTGACAGCGTGATTCGCTATCAAATCGTTCGGGTGCTGGACAAGCGCTCCAACGTGAAGCCCCGCGCCGTACACGCTGCGCCGGCTGCTGAGACAGTCGAAGCGCCCGCTGCCGAAGAACCCGCAGAAGCTCCCGTTGAGTAATTTTGACGGAGGAACGCCATCATGAACAAGCTGTTTATCGTAGGGAATCTGACCCGTGACCCTGAGCTGCGTACGACATCTGCGGGCATCTCCGTATGCTCCTTCACCGTAGCGGTCAACCGCCGCCGTGCGTCCAATGCGCAGGCCGGCCAGCCGGAAGCGGACTTTTTCCGCGTTTCCGCGTGGCGCGCCTTGGGGGAAAACTGTCAGAAGTACCTTGCCAAAGGTCGTAAGGTGGCCGTCACCGGCGCCGTTTCCGTGCAGACTTATCAGGGAAATGACGGAACGACCCGCGCCAGCCTTGAGGTCAACGCCGACGATGTGGAGTTTTTGACTCCCCGCGGCGAAAGCGGAGAAGTGTCCGGCAGCTATCAGCCGTCCAGCGCACCCGCAGCAGCGCCCAAGACCAGCGGCGGCTTTGTCCAAGTTGACGAAGAGGAGCTGCCTTTCTGATTTCTGAAAAAGGAGGATGTACACAATGAGTGAAGATCGTGGCGAACGCAGACAGCGCCCGCGTGGCCGCAAGCCGCGCCGTAAGGTGTGTGATTTTTGCGTCAACAAGATCGAATATATCGACTACAAGGATATTAACCGCCTGCATCGTTTCATCAACGAGCGCGGCAAGATCCTGCCCCGCCGCATGACCGGCAACTGCGCAAAGCATCAGCGCCAGCTGTCCGAGGCCATTAAGCGCGCACGTGCCATCGCGCTGCTGCCTTATACGGTGGATTAAGAGTATTTCAAAAGGTGTCGGCTATGCCGATACCTTTTTTATATCCATGGCTATGGTGTCGGTTTCCCGATGCCATTTTTTATTAAAAGAGCCTCCTTCGTGATGAAGGAGGCTCGTCCCGTTAAATGTCGTTCATGATTTTTTCATTGTCTTCTTGCTTTTCCTGCATTGCTTCAGCTAAATCTTCGTCTGAAAAATATTTGTAGCCAACTCTAACTTGATAGTTTCTTTTACTATAATTTTCTCCAAAATAATATTGTATAATTTCAATTTTAACATGATTTCCTTCTGTATACTCATAATCCCATTCAGCATATTTACAATAGTCTCCGACACCATCTAGCAATTTATACAGTCCGATAAAAGAGATAGCACCGGTAAGAGCTTTTCCTGTAATTATATAGCAGTCTCCACCGCTGTAACCCAACGGTGTTCCATACTTATTTTTTAAAGCATTCTCTAATTTTTCATATTCTATGTCAGTCGTATCCTTGCTTGTTGTTATGCTTAAGCACCATATAACTTCGTTTAATTGATTATCCTCATCAAAAGTATAAATAATACTGACATCATCAAAACCTGCCACTGTCCCTTTTTGAGTTTCAAAATGGGTTTCATCTGCGTTATTTGCATTAACACCAAGCGTTTCCTTAGCCTTCACTTGTTCCATTGTCTCGCCAAACTGAATTCCGTTTCTCAATGTAAAATCCTCTGCTAAACTCGGCAGGGACAGGACGATCAGCATAACAGTCAACAACAGACAGAATAACCTTTTACTCATTTTTCTTTCTCCTTCTCATATTTTGTGAATTGATTTCGGTGAAACGATGATGGCTTGCT
>CAVJHY010000263.1:0-2220 GCA_963649405.1 bacterium | reverse complement strand
CGTCCCATAAGCCCTATGTCCGCAATCCTAAATCACACAAGTTTTTGCATTGAAGGTCAAAAATTACCGCATTTTATCCCCTTTCATCAAGGCATTTGAGTACTTTTATTCCGCAGGCTTCGGGGTGAGCAGCCGTAGGCGCGGAGAAACAGACGATTAAAGGAAGAAAGAGAATGGAAGCCCACTTCGTCTGCAATATCGAGGATGGGCTTTTCTGTGGTGCGCAGGAGGTGTTCCGCCATAGAGAGGCGCACATGAATGATATATTGCTGCGGTCCCATGCCCACATTGTCGCAGAAAGCCTTGCGAAAATAGCTGACGCTCATATTGCAGCGGCTGGCTAATTGCTCCACGCTTAGGTCGTTCGCGTATTCCGTGGCGACGACATGCAGAATGGAAAATATCTGGTCAGCCATAGCGGTGTGACGCAGAGGGCGGGGGACAGGCTCTTTCCGCTGCGCGACGCGCAAAAAAGCAGGAAGCAATAGCCGAAACTGCTCCTGCCAGTCCTCTGGTCGATTTTCAAGCTCACGGAACATCAACTCAAAGAGAAACAAAAGGTCTTGGTTAGAAGAAAGGAAACTGCGTCCAACCACCGCAGGAAGCCCCAGTGCCTCCAAATCCACAAAGATATATTTCCATTCGCTGGGCTTTTCGTTCGGGTCTACCATAATAATATGGGAATCGTGAATGCAACCCTTCTGAATGATGCTGATACTGGAAGCGTTAAAGGAATAGACCTCGCCGTTAATAAACTGCACGCCTTTACCGTCAAAGCAGCGACCGATTTCCAGAGAATTATGGTAGTGAAGGTAGCTCACATTTCGATAGTGCTGGGTGTAATACAGAAAGGTGGCAGGAAAATCAGCCGGTAACCTTTGATCTTCTACTTCAATCGAAAAATCAGAGCGATTCAGCATAGTTTCATCTCCATTTTGCGTAGAAATATGCAATTTCATTTTATATAATAACATCAAGAGCTTCGGAAAGCAAGCAAAAAGCTTCATACCATAGGGTATGAAGGAAGTGCCTTTTTGTGTGCGCCGAAAATACAAAAAATGGAGGATTTTTAAGATGAAAAAGCTGGTTGCAATGATTCTTACCCTCGCCATGCTGCTGACCGTGGTTGGCACCTGCGCTGTAGCGGAAGAAAAAATTCACCTGACCGGTATGTGCTGGGGCAGCACGGCTCAGTATGAGTCCATGGTGGCGGATGCACTGGCGACCAATCCTGAGCTGGCCGAGAAGTACGAAGTTACTTGGGTGCTAGGCGGCGAAGGTGATGCTGAATCCGCCGAGAAAATCCGTCTGGCGCTGTCTGCCAACGAAAACCTTTGCGATTTCGTTGTGCTGAATTACACACAGGTGCCGGAATTTGCCCGCGCAGGCGCGCTGGTGGATATCTCCGAGGCTGTGAAGTCCTATGAGAGCACCATGACCCCCGCTGCGGAGGCACTGACCCAGTATGATGGCCAAACCATCGCCGTGCCCTTCGAGGTGAAAACCAAGGTGTGGTTCTACCGCTCTGATATCTTCGAAGAATGCGGCGTAAATGTGGAAGATATCACGGATGTCGATTCCTTCATCGCTGCCGGCAAGAAGATTCAGGAAAAGTATCCCAACAGCTATATGTGGAACTTGGGCAGCAGCGTCCCCGGCTATGCCTACTATCTGACCCTTTCTGGCAACGACGCTTCCTTCTTTGATGCAGATGGCAATTACAACATCGCGTCTGACGAAGGCACCCGCAAAATGCTGGATGATTACAAGAAGATGGTCGATGCCGGTGTCATCGCCGATATCTCTGAATGGTCTCCCGACTGGGAAAACGGATTGGCAGACGGCACCATCGTGACCCAGCTCTGCGCTGCTTGGCTTGGTCAAGAAATCTTCCTGCCGAAGTATTCCGGCGCTGACAATGAGTGGAAGGTGACCACTTGGCCTGTCATTGGCGGCACTGATGCCGGCTCCGATGCCGGTGGCTCCGTGATGGCTGTGCCTGCGTTCTCCGCTCATCCCGAAGAAGCGGCCGAACTGATTTCCTACATCTGCCTGAGCGAGGAAGGCAGCAAGTGCGTGTTCGCGATGACCGGCTCTCTGCCTCAGAATACCGATGCGCTGGCGGACGAAAGCCTCTTTGCGGATCAGGCCAACGGTTACTTCGGCACCACCTTCGTGGATGCTCAGAAGGCTGCCCTGAACAAGTACGCTGTCTTCAAC
>CAVJHY010000262.1:0-2298 GCA_963649405.1 bacterium | reverse complement strand
GGCAGACTTGAAAACCTTTCAGGTTTTCAACCTCCGCGCATCTGCTTCTTGCAAAAATCTCGATTTACAGAAAGTAAACCATCGATTTTTGCGTTTCGCTCTTCAACAAAATTCACTATTTATCGCGCTGCCTCATTTGTGCGGTGCAGCCCTTAAAATATTCTCTTCGTTCCGTCAACTCATATTGTATATAAAAGTTTCCTTTTCGGAAAGCGCGGAAACCCTTTTCTTTGTCAAAAGAAAAGGGTTCCCGCTTTATCTTTATATTGTTCTATTATGCCAGCAGCATCCGATCGCTCGCCAGCGTTTCGCCGCTGGTTTCGGCGAATTTTTCGAGGAGCATCTGCACGGTGAGATGCTTCTTTTCTTCGCCGGAAATGTCCAAGACAATCTTGCCCTCGTGGAGCATAATCAGGCGGCTGCCGTAGGCAATGGCATCGCGCATATTGTGCGTGACCATCATGGTGGTGAGATTGTTTTCACGAATGAGCTTGTCGGATAAATGCAGCACCTTCTCCGCCGTGCGCGGGTCAAGGGCGGCGGTGTGCTCGTCCAAAAGGAGCAGCTTCGGCTTTTTCAGCGTCGCCATGAGCAGGGTCAATGCTTGCCGCTGTCCGCCGGATAAAAGACCGACCTTTGCCGTCATGCGATCCTCTAAGCCTAAACCCAGTTCGCGCAGGCGCTCGCGGTATTCCTCGCGTTCCTTGGGCGTAATGCCCGCCTTCAGCGTCCGCTTCTCCCCGCGCCGCGCCGCTAACGCCATGTTTTCCTCGATTTGCATCGAGCCTGCCGTGCCGGTCATCGGGTCTTGGAAAACGCGCCCTAAAAACGCGGCGCGTTTGTGTTCAGGAAGATTCGTTAAATCATGACCGTCCAATAGGATTTTGCCCGAATCAATCGGCCAGACACCCGCCACGGCGTTCATCACTGTGGACTTGCCCGCGCCGTTTCCGCCGATGACGGTCACAAACTCGCCGTCCTTCAAGGTCAGGGAAATGTCGTCTAAGGCGACACGCGCATTCACCGTGTGCGGATGGAAGGTTTTGGAAACATGAATCAATTCAAGCATGGGTATTGCCTGCCTTTCCGGCCAATTTTTCTTTCCAGAACGGGACAGCCAAGAACAGCGCCACGACCATCGCGGAAAGGAGCTTCAGCATATTCGTGTTCAGCCCCAGCCACAGGACGATTTGCAGCACAATGTAATAAATGACCGCGCCAATCGCCACGCCAACGAGCTTTAACGCAAAATTCTGGAACAGCCGCCCAAAGACGACCTCGCTGATGATGACCGCCGCCAGACCGATGACGATGGCACCGCGTCCCATGTTGACATCCACAGAGCCTTGATACTGGGAAAACAGCGCGGAGGCCAAGGCGACAATGCCGTTAGAAATCATCAGCCCCAGCACCTTGGCAGAGTTCGTGTTGATGCCCTGCGCCCGCGCCATCGCCTCGTTCGCGCCCGTTGCGCGGAGGGCACAGCCCTTTTCTGTGCCGAAAAACCAGTATAGAACGGCAATCAGCACGGCTAAAATTATCAGGGTGATGAAAATCGGGTTGCGGAAGGAAAGCTCCTTCACATGGCGGGCGCTCACCAGCAGATTGTACTTGTTTACATTGATGCCGCGGTTGGACTTAAACTCCATAATCCATAGGTTGATGGAGTACAGCGAGAGCTGCGTCAGAATGCCCGACAGGATGGCGGGGATGCCCATCGCCGTGTGGAAAAGACCGGTGGCGAGACCTGTCAACGCGCCGACCAGTACAGCGCAGACCATCGCCAGCCAAAGCGGAGCGCCGTTCAGCATCAGCATGACGCACACAGCACCGCCCGTTGCCATGCTGCCGTCCACGGTCAGGTCGGCCAAGTCCAGCACTTTGTATGTCAGGAACACCCCGATGGCCATGATGCCCCAGATTAATCCCTGCGCGATTGCGCCGGGCATACCGTTCAGCAGCTCCATTAAGTCCATTTCTTTTCCTCCAACTTTATACGCTTTTCCATCTGAGCCATCGCCGCTTCGGGCGGCTTTTCCGCTTCGGCGTTGCCTCACTCCGGTCATCGCAGCGCTGCTGCGCCTCCCTTGTTCGGCTTAGCCGGATACGAAAAATTCATCCCGAATCTTGCTGATGGCTCAGATGTCAAAGCGTATTACTGCATCATTGTGATTAGGGCATCACCGCACAATTCGGCGACTCGCAAAATGTGCCTTTACGGTGCCTCGCCTCAATCTACGATAGAGGCATCGGCAGTCTGCCTGCGGCAGACTTGAAAACCTTTCAGGTTTTCAACCT
>CAVJHY010000261.1:0-2315 GCA_963649405.1 bacterium | reverse complement strand
CTGACACAAAATTCACTATTTATCGCGCTGCCTCATTTGTGCGGTGCTGCCCTAATTTTAACAATACGCCTTCTTGGAATGGTTTCCCCAATTTTTAACCTTGCAGCCCGTTCTCCTGCCGTTCCATATTTTCCACCACGATGTCGTAGATATCGCCCAGCGTGGCGCAATATTCCAGCACCTGCCACGGTTCGTTGGTGTGGTAGTGGATTTTAATCAGCTCATCATCGCCCACGGCGAGCAGACAATCGCCTTTAATCTGCGTGCGGATGTACTCGTTTATTTTGTCCTCGTCCAGATTCTTACCCTCAATCAGCAACTGCGTATCAAATTTAAATTCCAGCATGGCATTTTCCTCCTCAAATGTTTTTCCGTCTAAACCATAGCATCTTCGGGCGACTTTTTCGCTCCGGCTGTGCTTCGCACCGACCTAAGTAGGCTGCAGCTATCGTTTAGATGTCAAATTTTTGCAATGCACCGCGCATTGCATCCTCATTGTATCATAAGCTACCGCTTTTTGACAATGTTTTTGGCTTTCAACCTTCCAATTCTTCAGCCAGCGTCAGCGCGGCGATATTTCCCTCTCCGGCGGCCTTTGCTGCCTGATGCGGCAATCCTGCGGCATCACCGGCGACATAAACATGGGGGAGATTGGTGCGCATCTGCGCATCATGGGCAATCGCGCCGTTTTCGACGTTCAGCCCCTTGATGAGCTGAGCGGGCGAAACAGCGGGACGCAGGATAAACACGCCGTCCGACGGAATGTCCTGCTTGTCCGTCCGAAGCCCGCGTGCTTGTTCCTCGTCCAGCACTGCCACAGGCTTTTCTTGAATGACGGCAATGCCCGCATTCAGCCCGCTCAAATCATGCGGCTGTTCGGGAATGTAGATGACCTGTGCCAGTGTCGAGAGAAAATTCGCTTCCTTAATGGAATGCGCATCCGAGCCGACTACGATGATTTTTTTGCCGCGGTACAGCATCCCATCGCAAGTCGCGCAATAGGATACCCCGCGCCCCAGCAGCGTCTCCTCGCCCTCCAAAGGCTTGGAACGCGCCGCACCACAGGCCAGAATAATCGAACGGGCAGTCACAATGTCATTGTCTACGGCACCGGAAAACACCTTGCCCATTGGCAGCACCAGCGTCACCCGCGCCTCACGCAACTCCGCTCCGGCAGCCACCGCCTCTGCACGGAAAAAGTGCACCATATCCGTGCCCGCTTGCCCGCGTAGCCCCAAGTAATTGTTCACCTGATGCGCCTTTGTAAGCGCCCCGCCGTCCGTGTAAGCCACCAGCACCGAAAGCCCGCGATTACGCAAACTTAGCGCTGCTGAGCATCCGGCAGGACCTGCGCCGATGACCAAAGCGTCATATTTCATAAATGCCTCATTTCCAGTGCCGCTCGTCAAGCTGTCCGGCGGCCTTCTTTTTGAGCGCACGGCTGGGGTTGACCATCACGCCGCGCCCAAAGGCGGTCAGCATGGGGTAATCGCCCGCCGTGTCGCCGTAGGCGCGGGTCAGGGCAGCGTCCGCCTCCCAGTCGTTTTCGATGAGATAGCTTTGAATCCGCCGCACTTTCTCCTGCCCGCGGCAATTCGTCAGTACCTTGCCCTTGCGCGTGGCCTTGGTGCAGAGCAGCGCATCCGCGTGGAAAAGCGGGGCAACAAAGCGCATATAATTGTCCGTGGACGCGGACACGAGGACAACCTTCAAGCCCGCCGCCCGGCACTGCGCGATTTCGGACAGCCCGTCCCGATAGCAGCGGCTGTATAAATATTGCGCGAAGGCTTGGTTGAAGCGGACGCGCTCGGCTTCCTTCATCCGCATGGAAAAGGACATTGCCCGCGTCTTGGCCTGCTCTTGGCTGATGCGTCCCAGCGCGACTGAAATCGGCGCAAAACAGGCACGGAAAAACTCCTTCGGACGAATTTTTCCTTTCCGCACGGCAAAGAAAACATACCGTACAATGCTGTCAAACCGAATTAGCGTCCCATCAAAGTCAAAGAACGCAAACCCACGCTTTTCCATCTGTCCATGCCCTCCCGATGCGCTTACTGCAATTTTATTATACCCGAAGATGGAAAAAATGAAAAGAAATTTTTTGATGGCTTTGCTTAATAATCCAAGAAAGAAAAACAGCTTTTAATGTTTTAAAATCACACTAAAAGCTGTACTATATCTCTAAATTTTTTGAATGTCAGTAGCCTTTACTTTATCTTACCTCTGCACTCTTCCCGAGCCGCTGCCGCCGGCGAGTGAGAGGACTTCCTTTTCGGAGGCCATATTGAAGTCGTATTCGGTGGCTTGTTTTAAGC
>CAVJHY010000260.1:0-2361 GCA_963649405.1 bacterium | reverse complement strand
GCAATCGTCAGCGCGCCGCTGCCGCAGCCGACATCAAGTCCGACGCCGCCTTCGGGGAGCGTGATATACTCCGCCGTTCCGTCGATAATCTGCTTGGAGAGCTTTCGCTTTCCGTCATAGGAAAAAGCATTGTAGGCGCTGACACACCACTGCGTGCTTTTGCCGCACACGAGAAGCGCAACTGCGAAAATCACAGCCAGCGCGATACGCAGTCCGCCGCTCACGCCCATGCCAAACACGCCAAACACCAACAGCAGCACAAGGGACAGCACCGTCCCCGCAATCAGCGAATAGAGCATTCCTTTAGGTATCCAGTTTTTGTAATTCGGTTTCATTGCAATATTACTCATTTTGTTTCCTCCATCAGCGTTGATTCAGACAGCACAATAGTGCATTTATGTTTTGACTTTCGCTTATTCCTTGTCTCCGGTTATATAATAATCGCAGTATTCAGCACATCGCTGCTGTTCTTTTTTGCATCCGGCAGGCGAAGAACTCGCCCTAAAATTTGCTCTACATCCACGGTCGACGAACGGTTGGCAACTGTTGCCAGCACATAAGCAAAGGGGCAATCCCAGCCTTCCTTCAGCGCATTGACTGTAATAATATACCGAACAGGACAATCAGGCAATTTTAAATCCGTGCCTTTCAACTCGTCCTTGTCCGCTATTTTGATTTTAATCTGTTCTTCCGGTATACCCGCTTCAATGAGCGTATTTTTTATTTTCTGATAGGTTGTACTGCCTTCTCCTGTTTTAGGCTGTGCTTGAAATAGAACAATAGGCCGAATGTATCGTCCTGATGTCTTCTGCTCTAAAGCAGCCTGTGCTTCCAGCTTGCTGCGAATATGAATGGCATCCGCATACACATCCGCCTGAGATTTTCGGTTATAGACGATGACAGGAAGCTTGACCATGTTTTCTTTTTTGAGCCGAATTGCATCTACGAAGGAAATAATATTGCTTCCGTCCTTCGGCGTCGCCGTTAAGTCCAGAACAAAGCAAGGGTTAAAATTCTTCAGCATTTCGATGCTTAATGTTGAGGTTGCGTGGTGACTTTCGTCCACGATAACGACCGGATTAAGAGACCGAACAACCTGAATCAGCGCTGTTTCGTCTGTATCAGGCAGCAAAACAGATTTGTCTATCATCTGTTTGGGGAAGGAAGCAAGGTTTCCGTTTTCCTGATACGCTTTTCGCCCGTCCTTTTTGCTGGTGCGAAAGGAATCATAGCTGAGGACAAACACAGACAGCTGTTCTGTGACGGCTGTCGGGTTGAAATTTTGTCCGTTCAAAAGCTGACTTTTAGAATAGACCTCTACACGACCTCCAAAGTCTACATCCAATTTCTGTCTATAGGGATGGTCGGGATTACTGAGCGTTGCATAGGTCTGCGTGAGAATTGCGTCGGACGGAACGAGCCAGACTACAGCTTTTGCCTGCATAACGGGCATAGAATCGAAAACAGGCTTGACGGCATTGGCGGCAATAAAGGTTTTTCCGCCGCCTGTCGGGACTTTCAGACAAACATGAGGGACACCGACCAATGTATTCTGATAGTATGGCATTCCGCCAAGACCGACAGGCACATTTTTCTCTTCCCACAGGGCAGTATACGCCTTACTGCAGCTCTGCTTTTCTGTCAGCAGAGCCAGATAACGGGTTAAATCAGCAATCACTTCTCTTTGGTACTGCTTCAGCTCCATCTTTCCACCTCCTTATAGCATTGCAATATCTCGCGGAATTTTCTTGAAAATTATGTGAAAGCGGCTCAATTCCTCCTGAGAGAGGGTACATAAGTCAGCATAAATCAAATATCCATCTGCCTTTTCCGTCAGTGTGGAAAGAAAGGCATAATCCAAGGTGGTCAGGCTGTCTTTTTCGTAATAAAAGTAATAGGCTGTATCGCGGGTTTTCCCCCAAAAATACGAGTCAGCGCTTTCATTTTTCTCAGGTAAAGGCTCTTTCGTTTCCATGTAGTAGACATACTCGCGGATTTTATCAGCACCGACATTCTCATTCAGATTGCCGTCCGACAGAAGAAGTGCTTCGCCCAAGTCATAGAAAGTAAAGTCTCCACCCGTGCCTTCCACAGCGTTCTTGCCCTCGCCGTAGCCATCAATCACACATTTGACCCGTTCAGCGGTGATGCTGTCGGCATAGTCCACCATTTCAATGAGGATGAACTTGCGGTGTCCGCCATCAGCCTTGTTCATGTTGAGGACAGCATGGGCGGTGGCGCCGGAACCGGCGAAGGAATCGAGGATTAGCGCGTTCTCGTTTCCGGCAACTTTCAAAACAAACTCAATCAGGCGGTGAGGCTTCGGCGTATCAAACGTAGCTTTGCCGTCAAATATCGCAA
>CAVJHY010000259.1:0-2429 GCA_963649405.1 bacterium | reverse complement strand
GTTATCTTCCCACCCATACACGCGTATTTTCCGATGAGCAGAACAATTTCAAGCCTCAGATTATCGCCGAAGCCATTCACCTGGAGTTGGACGGGCTGGACATGGAGAAGGTCTATGCGCTGAAGGAAGAAAACAAGACGGACGAATTGTATAAATATCTGCTGATTACCCAGTGCAACGCGCTTTCCGCCATTCTGCCGGGCCTGTTTCAGGAGATTGCGGACTATACCGAATTGCTGTTCCCCGACAACCTTCTGCGTGAAGGCAGTGCCGTTGAGCAAATGGTTGCGCTGATTCCCGAAGCGGACTGGACCAGTCAGGTTGAAATCATCGGCTGGCTGTATCAGTATTACAACACCGAACCCAAGGACAAGGTGTTCGAGGGTTTGAAAAAGAATATCAAAATCACCAAAGACACCATCCCCGCCGCAACCCAGCTGTTTACGCCCGACTGGATTGTGCGCTACATGGTGGAAAACTCCCTCGGCCGACTGTGGGCGGAGGGACACGAGGACTTCGACAAATCCCAATGGAAATACTATCTGGAAGAGGCACAGCAGGAAAGCGGCGTGGCGGCGAAGCTGGCGGAACTGCGTGAGGAACGCAAGCGCCTGCGCCCCGAAGAAATCAAGTGCATCGATCCCTGCATGGGTTCGGGGCATATTCTGGTGTACATGTTCGATGTGCTGATGCAAATCTATACCTCGCAGGGCTATATCGAGCGGGATGCGGCATCGCTGATTCTGCAAAACAATCTGTACGGCCTCGATATAGACGACCGCGCGGCGCAGTTGGCGTATTTCGCCGTGATGATGAAGGCGCGGCAGTACGATCGCCGCTTCTTTACCCGAAACGTACAGCCCCATGTGTATGCCGTTCCCGAAACCGAGGGCGAACCGCCCGTTTGCCAATGTGAATTCGGCATGGGCGAACGGCTCTATTCGGCGTTTCACAACGGCAAGGAATACGGAAGCCTGCTGGACATCGGCATGGACGAAGCGCAGCTCAATCAACTCAAACGGCACATGGACGAAATGCGCCAAACGGGCGACGTCACCGACATCGTCGCCGCAAATGCGGTTCAGCCGCTGTGGGACATTGCGATGGTGCTTGCGCAGAAATACGATGCGGTCATCACCAACCCGCCGTATATGGGAAGTTCGGGCATGGGCGATACGCTGAGCAAATTCGTTAAGGATAACTATCCCGACAGCAAGAGCGATTTGTTCGCCGTGTTTATTGAGCGTTGCGGCGAAATGTGCGGCGAAACGGGCTATCAGGCGATGATTACTCAGCACGCATGGATGTTCCTGTCCAGCTTTGAAAAACTGCGCACCAAACTGATGGCAAGGGAAATCATCAACATGGCGCATTTGGGCGCAAGGGCATTTGATGAAATCGGTGGCGAAGTGGTGCAGACCACCGCTTTTGTTATGCGGAAAAATCCCGTCAAAGGCTATAAGGGCACTTACTGCCGCTTAATCGAGCCGACCAGCGAACGTGGTAAGGAAGAGATGTTCCTTGCGGGTGAAAACCGCTATACCGCCGACCAGACCAACTTCTCCAAAATCCCCGGCAGCCCGGTGGCGTATTGGGTGAGCCCTCATTTTTTAGATGCATTTTCTTCTGGAGAAAAACTTGAAAGCAAGTTCAGAGTATCAGAGGGAGTAAAAACGGGAGATAATGAAAGATATTTGAGGCTATGGCATGAAGTCAGCAATGAGAAATTTTCATGTGCAATGAATAAACCAGATGCGAAATGGTTTCCGTATCACAAAGGCGGAGATTATAGAAAGTGGTATGGAAATTTAAACTGGGTTGTTAACTGGGAAGATGACGGGAGAGAAATCAAAAACAGCAAAAATTCTGGACTTCAGGGAAAGGATATGTATTTCAAACCAAACGCAGGCTGGTCAAAGATTAGCTCAAAGGATAACCCAATTCGTTATTATCCGGGGAATATTCTATTTGATTCAATGGCGCCATCAATTTGTGGGGATAACAACCTCATATTTCTCGTTGGACTTTTGAATACGAATACAGCTTACCATTATCTTCATATTCTGAATCCTACCCTCGCATTGCAAGTTGGCGATATGCGTGAAATGCCTGTAATATACGATTCTGTAGAGAATGTTACAGATATTGCATATCAGGACATTTTGTTATCAAAAACTGACTGGGACTCCTATGAAACCAGCTGGGATTTTAAGCGGCATCCGATGCTGAGCCATGGCAGAATTGTCGATGCTTATACCGCATGGAAAGCTGACTGCGAAGCCCGTTTCCTCCAGCTGAAAACCAACGAGGAAGAACTAAACCGCATCTTCATTGACATTTACGGCCTGCAGGACGAGCTGACGCCTGACGTGGCGGACAAGGATGTGACAGTGCATCGCATTTTTGACACCAAGGACGACGTGCCGGAG
>CAVJHY010000258.1:0-2481 GCA_963649405.1 bacterium | reverse complement strand
GCTTGGGCAGCTCCATATTCGCCGCATAAACGGCCTCGCGCAAGGCTTTTAGCATCATGAATTTTCCTTTCAAACAAATGAGAATACAGAAATAGCACAACCCGGCGGCACATAGAAGGCATCGCCGGATTGTTTTGTTAAATTGAATGATGTTGTAATGCTTTCAATTTTGGAAAACAGCACATCATCATTTCGTCAATGAAGCTGCTCCGCTGCGGCTTTTTCTGCTGCCAATGCAGCCTTAAACTGCTCCGTATACCGAGCAAAGCCTGCCGCGTCTTCGGAGTCAGGCTGGGCGGTCACGATGGCGGCATTTTCAAACACATGGCGGGACAGATAGTCCTCCAAGGTTTCGCCTTCCGCCTTATGCACTCGATAAGCGGCCAGCAGCGCCATGCCCCAAGGTCCGCCCTCTCCGGCGGTTTCCATGACGGATACGGGCGTTCCCAAGGCGGAAGCCATCAGGTTTTGCGCCGTGCCGGGGGTCTTGAAAAAGCCGCCGTGACCGAGCAGGGTGTGGATGCTGACCTCTTCGGCAGACAGAATATCCATGCCGAGCTTGAGTGTAACCATCGCGCCGAAAACCAAAGAGCGGGCAAAGTTTGCAAAGGTTAGTTTCGTGTCCGGCAGGCGCACCATCATGGGGCGACCTTCGGACAGATTTGTTATCGGCTCGCCGGACAGGTAATTGACATTGATGAGACCATCGCAGTCCTTGTCGCCTTGCATGGCGGCACGGAAGATCGTTGTGAAAATTTCGCCACGGTCAATGGGCAAATTCGCCGCCTGTGCAAAGCCCGCCAGCATTTCTGCCCATGCATTGATGTCGCTGGTGCAGTTGTTGCAATGCACCATCGCCACCGGCTTGCCCGTGGTCGTTGTCACCATGTCGATTTCAGGATAAACATGGCGCAAAGCGTTTTTCAGCACGACCATTGCAAATACGCTCGTTCCTGCGCTGACATTGCCCGTACCCGCCGCAACACTGTTGGTGGCTGCCATGCCCGTACCTGCATCGCCCTCCGGCGGGCAGCAGGGAATGCCAGCCTGAAGCTGACCGGTTGGGTCTAACAGCTTTGCACCCTCGGCGGTCAGACTGCCTGCATCCTCTCCGGCGATCAGCACGGCAGGAAGAATGTCGCGCAGCTTCCAAGGGTATTGGGCGGCGCGTTCATCAAACACCGCCATCATGCCTTGGTCATAATCGTTCGTTTGGCTGTCAATGGGGAACATACCGGCGGCATCGCCCACGCCCAAGACCTTTTTGCCGGTCAATTTCCAATGCACATAACCCGCCAGCGTGGTCAAAAAGCCAATGTCCTTGACATGCTTTTCACCGTTTTGCATGGCCCGATCCAAGTGCGCAATGCTCCAGCGCTGGGGAATATTAAAATGAAACAGTTCCGTCAGTACACGAGCGGAATCAGCGGTGATGGTGTTGCGCCATGTGCGGAAGGGGACGAGCTGATGTCCTTCCTTGTCAAACGGCAAATAGCCGTGCATCATGGCTGAAATGCCGATGCCCGCCAAATTCGTGAGCTGAACGCCATATTGCTTCTTCACATCCGTACACAGCGCGGCATAGGCGCTTTGAATGCCCGTCCATACATCGAAAAGGGCATATGTCCAAATGCCGTTTTCTAAGCGGTTTTCCCAATCGTAAGCGCCCATTGCAACGGGGGCATGGGTGTCGTCAATCAAAACGGCTTTAATGCGGGTCGAGCCAAGCTCAATGCCCAAAATTCCCTGTCCGCTTTGGAGAAACGCGGATAGCTCTTCTTTTTTCATGAAATTAAAGTCCTTTCTGTTAAGGCAGCACCGCACAAATGAGCGTGTGCTTAATGATGGCAAAAATGGTATTATACAGTGTAAACAAATACAATGGCGAAAACGAGTACAATTTTGTGCAAACCGTCAAATACAGAGGATGACTACGAATTACACAAAAGTTACTAATAATTTGGCACCGGTAATCAATAATTACTGGTGCTTTATTTAAATGATAACGGAATTGAGGAGGTTTGTCAAGTGAAGTGAATGGCCGTTCGCGGCCTGAATGTCCACGGCATGGGGGTTCGCGAAAATCTACTGTCTACAAAACGGAGATGTAGCATTCGCCTAGCCAAAGCCTGTGTCCATTCTACGAGGTATAGTTTACTTTAAGAGCTTGGGATTATCCCAGCAGTCTGCCTTTTGTCCCCCAAAGGCGTTGCTTGCTGACACTGTGCATAATGTTAGTCAAAACATAATTTTTTCAATCTCTTGAGCACCTCCTGAGGTATGATCAAAGATTTATTCACACCAATCAGCAAGGCATTTTCATCTAAAGCAGTGGATATAAACACATCGGTAATCCCCGTAGTCACCAATTCTTCAAAAGACCGCTGTAAACATATAGCGCTGCCTGCAGGTTCAAGGAGATTTAACATAAATATATTTTCCGAATTTTCTTTAATTGATTTATCCAAAAAAACTTCAAAC
>CAVJHY010000257.1:0-2492 GCA_963649405.1 bacterium | reverse complement strand
CAGACCGGCGCTGACGGCGATTTCATCGCAAAGCTGCGCAGTTTCGTCGATATAGGTCGGGAACAGCTTCTTCATGCCAACGGGCGAGCAGCCGCCGCGCACATAGCCTGTCAGCGGCAAAAGCTCCTTGACAGCGATCATCTCCACGCTTTTGTTGCCGCTGGCCTTGGCGACCTTTTTTAAGTCCAGCTCCTCGCACACGGGAATGCAGCAGACCAAATGCCCCGTTTTGTCGCCCTTCAAAACCAGCGTTTTGAAGACGGTTTCAGGGTTTAAGCCCAGCGTTTCCGCGACGAGCTTGCCGTCAAAATGCCCCCCTTCCACTTCATATTGCATAGTTTTCGAGGGTATGCCCGCGCTTTCCACCACACGCATGGCGTTCGTTTTCTGCATTTTCTGCATGGTCAATCCTCCAAAGCAGCCTCCAGTACGGCGCGGATTTTTTCCTTGTCCGCAATGCCCTCATGCAGCTTCTTGCTCCCTAAAAAGAAGGTCGGCACAAGGTAATAATCATAGGCATCCGCCAGCGCCTTTTCCTGCGTTTCCTCAATGAAGCGCACAGGCACGGCCGCATAACGTGGGCTTTCCGCCTTCAGCTCCTTCAGCCATTTCTCCGCCTGATGACAGTACGGACAATCGCTCAAATAAAAATAATAAAGCTCTTTCATTGTTTTTCCCTCCCGTGTGCATTGATTATCCAACGAAAAATCGTTATAATGGCTATGGACTGTATGCCGAATTTTACCGGCACACCCGCATTATAGCATATAATCGTCAGAATTTCACCGAGAGGAGTGTCTTTTTTATGAAGTATATGCTGGTCATCAGCGATGGCATGGCCGATACCGAGCTGCCTGAATTGAATGTGCAGACCCCCATTGAATCCCTTGATTTGCCCAGTTTTAACACCTTGGCGGGCAGTGAAATGGGCACGGTGCAGACCGTGCCGCAAGGCGTTGCACCCGGCAGTGACACCGCCATTTTGAATATTTTCGGCTATGACCCCCGCACCTGCTATTCAGGCCGCAGCGTACTGGAAGCCGCCGGCGTGGGCGTTCTGCTGAAGAAGGGCGAAGTTTCCTTCCGCCTAAACCTGTGTGCCATTGAAGACGGCGTGATTTTGTCGCATAACGGCGGCGGCATCGAGGGCGATGAGGCCGAAAACCTGATGCACGCACTGCTTGCGGATGAAACCTTCCAAAAGGCAGCGCAGCGTGTGGGACTGTCCGTCACCGTGAGCCGCACCTTCCGGCACATCGGCGTAATTAACGCGCCCGACGGTGCAGAATTTCACCTGACCGAGCCGCACAACATTTTGAATCAGCCCATTGAGGGCTATATGCCGAAAGGAGCGCTTGCCGAGGAACTGACAGCCATCATGGAAGCCTCCTTCAAAGTGCTGGATCAGCATCCCATCAATATTTCTCGACGCGAACGCGGGCTGCTGCCCGCCAATATGCTCTGGCCTTGGGGAGCGGGGCGTGCCATCGTCCTTCCCAAGTGGCAGGAAAAGTATGGCCGCGGCGGAACGGTCATCAGCGCCGTGCCGCTCGTCTGGGGCATTGCGAATCTGGCAGGACTGAAGGTCGTCCATGTGGACGGCGCGACGGGCGATTTGGACACCAACTACGAGGGCAAAGCGGATGCTGCCTTAGAAGCCCTCAAAAACGGCGACGATTTTGCCGCTGTCCATGTCGAAGCGCCGGATGAAATGGCGCACGCGGGGTCTCTGGAAAAGAAATTGGAGGCTATTCGGCGGGTTGATGCGCGTGTCGTCAAGCGCCTCCTTGAAAAATTGCCCGCCATCGACAAGGATTTCCGCATCCTCCTTTTGTCCGACCACCCGACTCTGCTCACCACCCGCACCCATGACGGCGCACCCGTGCCGTATGCCATCTACGACAGCCGTCACCCCGGTATGCCCCGCAAATTCAGCGAAAAGACCGCCCGCGCAACCAAAGTCTTCCTTGCCAACGGCGATCTGCTGATGCCTCACCTCTTTGAGATTGATGTATAATCCAAAACCACATCGCACATTGTACAAATAATTTCCGAAAAATATATTGTAATTTTCTCTTGCATTTTCTTCTAATTTGTCATACACTATAGCCTGTAAGGAAAGGATCCTTACAGAAAGAGGTGCAGACGATGCTGGTACACATCAAGGTTGAAAACATGAAAGAGGCTGAGCATCTCAGCGATATCTGCAAGCAGTACCCCAACGAGCTGGCGCTGCGCGGCGATCGCTTCTGCGTTGATCCCAAGTCCACGCTTGGTATCCTTGCGATGATGTATTCTGCCCGCGACAAGATGTTCCTCGACACCGGTGACATCGAAGATGACGTGCTGCCTGATTTTTTGGTTGCCGTTGACAGCTATCTGGTGCGCGATCCCGAAGAGGAATAATCCTCGCAACAGGGCGAGGTCATGCCTCTCCCGTCACCCATGTTCAACCATCTCGGCACATCGCCGAGTGATATAAAAGCCGTCCC
>CAVJHY010000256.1:1749-2501 GCA_963649405.1 bacterium | reverse complement strand
TTTGAGAGAGCCGATAAATCGTCACATGACGATAGATATATTTTATCTATACGCCCCGCTGCATCTCTCAACAGACATTGATAGCAATCCGCATCAGCCAAGTTTTTACACCAGACTCATTTCTTAAAGACGGTAACGCCCGATACAACTTGACGAAGGTCTCCTGCACAGCATCTTCAGTCAGCCCAATATCCTGCAAATGGAGATAACACATTTGTAGTAGGAATATCTGATACGTCTCCACATACTCTGTGAATGCTTGTTCTGCATAGGGGCTATCCCCCTTGTGCCTTGCATCCGCCGTTCACCTTCTAACTTATTGGACGGCTTAAGACTGATATTATTTTATATTTTTCAAAATATATTTTTGCAGCATAAAAGCGCCCCTGCATTTCAGCAAAGGGCGCTTGAATTACCAAAATGATTACTTGATGGTGATGCGTCCGGCAGGCTCAGCATACTGCTGATCGATGACACCGCCCAGCACATCACGTGTATAGTTAATGAGCGCGTCTTCCATGGCAACGCCAGTATCAATGCCAGTCTGCTTATAATCATAAGCAAAGCTGTAATATGTATCGCCGCCGGCAGCCACGAAATCGTTGGTGGCAATGGTGTACATTTTGTCAGCTTCCCAAGGCTCGCCGCCGACGGTCTGGATGGTTACGCGGCTGCCGGGATTCGCTGGTGCATAGTAGGTGGAGCCGGGATAGGCTTCGCCCTTTTCATAGGGAACGGAGGTGTCGATGGTG
>CAVJHY010000256.1:0-1691 GCA_963649405.1 bacterium | reverse complement strand
TGTACTCAATGCCCGCAACCTGTGGGAACGCGCCGATGGCATCAGGCGTGGTGTGAGTAGCCGCTTCTAATGCCTCAAGCAGCGTCGCGCCGGAAACTTCTAATGTTGCCACGGTATTGCCGAATGGGAACACGGTCTTCATGTCCAGCATGGTGACATCGCCGATTTGAATGGTAGCACGGATGCCGCCACCATTGGTCAAAGCAGCCACAACCTGATTACCTACGGACTGCTGCGCCTGCCACAGAATAGCATCGGCAGCGAAGTCACCAAGATTGGTTTCCTGCGTGCGCACGCCGGGTGCCTTATTGCCGTCCAGCAGCACTTCAGTCTTGGCAAATGCCTTGCCCAGTTCCGCCATTACCTGCTCGTCTACGGCATTGACCATTTCCTCAACCGTTTCATCAGCAGTCAGACCAGCCGTGCCGGTTATTTCAGCGGCAATTTTATCATCGTCAACAGAGTACAAACCTGCCGTCGTCTTGATGGTCACCTTGTCATCCTTGACGGTCTTGTCCACGAACACATAGCCGATGTTGGCGAAGGCCGTGCCGGTGGAGACGATGTTCAGAGTTACGCCGTCCACTTCATAACCGCCGTTCAGGACGGAATGGCTGTGACCGTCGATGAAGAGGTCGATGCCGGTGACATTTTTCATGACATCAACGGAACGATTCGGTTCGCTCTCGTTATCAATGCCCAGATGCCCGATGCAGATGACCAGCTCGCAGCCCTCGGCGCGAAGCTCATCAACCTGTGCCTGAGCGATGGCATACAGCTCTTCGCCCTGCGCCATTGTGATGCCCTTGACCTTATCAGGATGCGCCTTGGTCATAGTTTCGGGAGTAATGAGACCAAACAGACCAACCTTCACGCCGCCCTTTTCCACAACCGCATTGGCATGGAAGAGAAGCTCCTTGTCCGAGGTACGGATGATGTTGGCACAAAGCACGGTGAAATTCGCTTCGCACAGATTTTGCTGCAGATTGTCCGTACCCCAGTCAAACTCATGGTTGCCGAGGGTCGCAAAGTCATAGCCCGTTTCATTCATGAAGGCAACAGCCTGCTTGCCGTAGTCCATGTTCACAACGGGCATACCTTGACTGAAGTCGCCTGCGTCAATGAGCAGAACTTCCGCGCCCTGCGCTTCTAAATTTTTCTTGGTCTGTGCAATCTTCGCATAGCCGAAAACCGAGTCCGTGCCGACAGCACGACCATGAATGTCGTTAGTGTGCAGGATGACGAGCTTGCCCTCAAGCGGAAGCGTTTCCTCCGCAAAGGCGCAGACGCTGGTCAGAAGGAGAATTAGGGTCAGAAGAACGCTGAGAAATCGTTTCATGAGTGACTTTCCCCCTTACTAAGTTTTTGTTTCTTTATTATATCAAATATTCCATTTTACGCAAGAGGGAAATTAGGATTTCTGAATGAATTCCTATTACAACATAAAAGGCATACAACATTGAGACAAAGAAGTAAGCCATAGTTAAACAAAAATTTTGAAGGAATATAGAGGCAGAAAAGATGTATTCAGTGTCGCCATCAAATTAGGTAGTGCTGTCTTAAATGGAATTAACATAACATCATAAAGAAAAAAATCCATCTCGTTTGAGATGGACTCTGGCAGGGGAAGAAGGACTCGAACCCTCAACAAAGGTTTTGGAGACCCACGTGTTACCATTACACCATGCCCC
>CAVJHY010000255.1:0-2509 GCA_963649405.1 bacterium | reverse complement strand
GCTTGGGCGTGGCAGAAAAGCATGTGCGCGTTATTAAACCGCTAGTTGGCGGTGGTTTTGGCGGCAAGCTGGACAGCTATTCGTTCGGTCTGTGCGCTGCGAAGATGGCAGAATTGACAGGTCGTCCCGTTCGCATGATTCTGACCCGCGAAGAAGTTTTCCAGACAACGAGAAACCGCCACCCGATTTATATGCATATTGACACGGCCTTTGCTGCCGATGGCAAGCTGCTGGCTAAAAAGTGCTATCATGTGCTGGATGGCGGTCCTTATGGCGGCTCCGGCGTGGCGGCCTGCGCACAATCAACCCTTTGGGCGAACTTCCCGTATAAGATTAATTCCGTGGATTTCCTTGCCCACCGTGTGTATACCAACAACCCGTCTGCCGGCGCTATGCGCGGCTACACGGCGTGTCAGGTACACTATGCGCACGACTTGAATATGCAGTATGCGGCTGATCATATGGGCATCGACCCTGTTGAATTTCGTCTGCGCTCGGCGGCTGATCCTGGCTATGTCGCGCCGGCAGGTCTTTCCATTACATCCTGCGCCTATAAGGAAACGCTCAAGACGGCTGCGAAGGAAATCGGCTGGTATGAGCGCAAGGATCATATGAAGAAGGGCGAAGGCATTGGCTTTGCCGGTACAGGCTTTGTGTCCGGCACGGGCTTTGCTGTTCTGGAAGCGCCGAATCAGTCCTCTGCCTGTGTGCAGTGCCGCCTGAACAAGAGAGGCATGGTCACGCTGTACATCGGTTCTCATGATATTGGTCAGGGCAGCGACACGGTAATGACAGCGGTTGTTGCGGAAGAGCTTGGCTTGCAGATGAGCGATGTCAAAACATTCATGAGTGATACCTTCCTGACCCCGTGGGATTCCGGTTCTTACGGCAGCCGTGTGACATTCTTGGCAGGCAATGCCGCACGCCGCGCCGCAGTGGATGCAAAGCGTCAGCTCTTTGAAGTCATCGCGCCGATGTGGGGCGTGATGCCGACAACCCTCGAATGTCTGGAAGGCAAAGTCATCAGCAGGGAAAATGCTAAGTTGCAAATGACGATGGCCGATGCCATGTTCAAGTATATGACCATTAAGGGCGGCGATGAGCTGGTGGGCGTTGGTTCGTTCTATCATCGCACGGATAACAGCCAGTACAACGGTGTCAACACGACGAACTACGCTCCGGCGTATTCATTTTCTACCGGCGCTGTTCACCTGAATCTGGATGAGGAAACGGGCGTACTGGATATTGACGAATTTGTGTTTGCACACGACTGCGGACGCGCTCTGAATCGCCGTGCCGTCGAGGGACAATTGGAAGGCTCTATCGCTATGGGGCTTGGTTATGCGGTCTATGAGCATAATGTCACCAGGGAAGGCAAGATTCTTAATCCGAATTTCCGCGATTATCGCCTTCCGACTGCGCTGGATATGCCGAAGATGCGCACATTCTATGACTATGCGCCGGATGATGAAGGTCCGCTTGGTGCAAAGGAAGCCGGTGAAGGCTCGGCAGCACCTGTTGCGCCCGCAATCGCTAACGCCGTTAACATGGCAACGGGTATTTATCTGACCGAGCTTCCGCTCGATCCCGAACACCTGTGGCGTGCAATGCACGGTCTGAAGGACGACCGTTGCACCAACCATATGCCGGCAGACGAGAAAACCCGTCAACGCTATATGCATCCGGACGACTAAATCAATAACTAACATAAGTCCTCCTGCCAATTGGTGGGAGGGCTTTCTGCACATCAACGGATATACGGTATTTGCAAAAAACTAGCCCTCCCGCGTTCGGCGAGAGGGCTTTGTGTGTTGCGGCTTAGATGTGTGGCACATTGCGCATATCGAGTGGTGTATCCTTTTTTTTGAAAACACGCTTGGCCACAAGCATGCCAATGCGCTCGGCAATCAAAGAAAGCACATAGCTGACGACATACATAAACACAAGGTCACCGGCAACGGCTGCCCAATAATAGGGTGCAGTAAAACCGACATTGACACCAACCAGCACCAGTGTGGCACCGGTATTGTAAAACAGTGTCGGCACGAGGTTGGAAACCAAGCCAAAAGGAAGGGAATCCGGCTTGAGATGCAACAAACCGGCGAATTGGTCGCCCCAATGCTTGCTGGGGAGCAGAATCGAGATCAGCATAATGACCAAGAAAGCAGTTCCCCAGTTGGAAATCAGCCGCTCAACCGTCAACGGGGCTTCCGGCGTTACGGCGCGTACCGTTGCAGTGGAAGCCATACACAGAGAGAGCAGTACAGCAATTACGATACTGACAATCATGCCTAATTGGTTTTTGAAAAATTTAAGCATAAGCTTCATCCTTTCTTATGGCAGCACCGTACAAATGAGGCAGCGCAATAAATCGTGAATTTTGCGTTTTGCCGAATTGCGCGATGATGCATTTTATTCATATTTTTATTCTATTCGGCGTACAGGCCATAGCCGATAGAACAAAAATAGGATGCAAGGCGGAAGACTTCTATACTGAAAGAAAATTAGG
>CAVJHY010000254.1:0-2512 GCA_963649405.1 bacterium | reverse complement strand
AAAAATCGGTTGCAATTTCCTTCCATATATGGTATACTAAACTTAGTATTTTAACAACTTCTTAGCAGAAGTCGCGGAAGGACATTGTGATGGTTGATTTATTGGACGGGAGAGCCTTTGACATTAATGTCAATGACAACAACCCGAATGGATTTTGTCTGATTCATGTGGATTTGGATGCGGGCGGCAAGCCGGTGGACTGGACATTCATCTATGCGAACGAGGCGCTGGCAAAGTTAGAAGACAGGACCGTCGAAGAAATGGTCGGTCATCGCTTTTTTGAGCTTTTCCCGAACGGCGACCGCAAGTGGCTGCATCCCTATTATGAGGCTGCTTACGAGGGCAAGAGCGGCTGCTTTGATGACATTTCCGATGAAGTCCACCGCTATCTGCATATTGATGTATACCCAACCGGCAACGCGGGTTATTGTATCTGCGTTTTGTATGACATCCGCGAGCGCACCAAGCGCCGCGAGACCTTGGAAAAGCTGATTGACGAATTGGAAAAGGAAAGAAAAATCAATCTTCAGGTGCGCAGTTTTGCAACGGCGATGGGCATGGTGTATCCTTTGGCCATCGCCATTGATTATACCAACGATCGTTACCAGATGATTGAATATGACAATTTTCTGAATAAGACATCGCCGGAATCCGGCACGATAGAGGTGCTGGTCAGCGTTGGCGCATCGACTATCCCCGACCCGCAAATCGCCGAGAAATTTTATAATCTGTTCAACCGCGAGGCTGCCATCCGCGCCTTTCGCTCCGGCAAGAAGGACATTTCCCTGCGCCATCCGCAAAACGGCGATGACGGCAAGGTGCATTATATGGACACGAAAATTATCTGCACCGCGCTGGAGGAAAATCGCATTGAGGGCATCGCGTTGTCCACCTGCGTAGACGAAGAGGTCGAGCATGACTTTGCCGTTCAGGAGGCAGCGCAGCACACGGAGGTCATCAACGCTCTCTCCACCATTTACACAGCCATCATGGAGGCTGATTTAACCAACCACTATTATCGGAATATCAAAAGCGTCGCCACGATGGATATGGTCATGAACAATCTCAAGGTGGGTAATTTTGACGATGTAATGGAGGATGTACTGACCTATTTCGTACACCCTGCTTACCGCAACCAAATGCGCAAATTTTTGAATTTGGGGACGCTGGCAGACCGTTTAGCGACGGAGGGCACCGTCATCACGGAATATAAAAATCCCGCCGGAAAGTGGTTTGAGTCGCGGTTTATCGTGCAAAAGCGTGATACGAATGGTCGCGCTATTTCCGCGCTTTATGCCGCCCGCAATGTGACATGGGAAAAAGAGATTGAGCTGCACTACCGCGAGCAGCTCAAGGCGGCGGCGCAGGAGGCGGAGCGGGCGAACATTTCCAAGACGAACTTTTTGCGCCGCATGAGCCATGACATCCGCACCCCGATGAACGGCATTGTCGGTATGCTGCACATCATGCAGAAGCACAGCGGCGACAAGCAGAAATATGAGGAGTGCATGGAGAAAATCCTCCACTCAACAGACTATTTGCTGAATCTCGTCAACAATGTTTTGGACATCAGCAAGCTGGAATCCGGCGGCATCATGCTGGAACACAAGCCGTTTGACTTGGGTCAACTTCTTTTGAACGCCCTGGCTGTGGTGGAGACAAACGCGAACGAAAACGGCGTGACCTTCCTTGGCGGGCAAGCCGACTCGCACATTGTGCATCGATATGTTGTCGGCAGCCCTGTCCATCTAAACCGTGTGCTGATGAACATTGCGTCCAACGCGGTCAAGTACAATCGACCGGGCGGGAGCCTCAAAATTTATTGCAATGAATTAGAGAACGACGAGGACAGCGCGACCTATGAATTTGTCTGCGAGGACACGGGACTTGGCATGAGCGAAACCTTCCAGCAGCACGCCTTTGAGCCGTTCACGCAGGAGGGCAAGGAAACGACCACGAGCTTCACCGGCAGTGGGCTGGGCTTGTCCATCGTGAAAGACATTGTGGAGCAGATGGGCGGGCGCATTGACCTAAAGAGCAAGGAAAATGTCGGGACGACCTTCCGCATCACGCTGACCCTGCCCTTAGACAAGGGAAAACACAGCGACGAAGCAATGACCGATGCGATGGATATTGTGGATGTGACGGGTTGTCGGGCGCTGCTGGTCGAGGACAACGAGCTGAACATGGAAATCGCAAAAATCCTTTTGGAAGAAATGGGACTGGTCATCACGGAGGCGAAGAACGGACAAATTGCCGTAGAGACATTTTCCAAGGCGCAGCCGTACACCTTTGATTTCATTTTTATGGACATGATGATGCCTGTAATGGATGGTTTGGAGGCGACGAAGACCATTCGTGCGCTTGACCGGTCGGACGCGAAGAGCATTCCCATCATCGCCATGACCGCCAACGCCTTTGTGGAGGATAAAAAAGCCTGCCTTGATGCGGGCATGAACGACCATATCGGCAAACCCATCGACCCCACCGCCGTGATGCAGGCGCTGAAAAG
>CAVJHY010000253.1:0-2516 GCA_963649405.1 bacterium | reverse complement strand
CGCTGGATAAGCGTGTCCGCAGTAAGCAGGAACGGTATCTGGCCATCGCTCAACGTGCTTTAGGGACCGTGAAGGGCATTAAAGATGGAAATGGACTGTAGGCGAGTGGATAGTGATTAGTGGTCAGTGGTCAGCCGTTAGCGAAGAATGAAGCAAAGAATATTAACTTTCCATTCCTCATTCCTAATTTCTAACTCCTGTTTACTATTTTCTAACCGCTAACAGCTAACCGCTTATTATACGAAATAAAACGAAAGGAATTACAACATCATGGGCAATCTCATGGGAACGACCATCTGCGCCGTCAAGCGGGACGGTCAAGTCGCCATCGCGGGTGACGGTCAGGTCACGATGGGACAGAACACCATTTTCAAAACCACCGCACATAAGGTGCGCCGCATCTTCAACGGGCAAGTAGTCACGGGCTTTGCCGGCTCTGTGGCGGATGCTTTCACGCTATGTGAGCGCTTTGAGGAAAAGCTGACCCAGTGCGGCGGCAATCTGGAACGTGCAGCCGTCATGCTGGCGCAGGACTGGCGTAGCGATAAGGGTATGCGCCAATTAGAGGCCATGATGATTGTGGCGGACAAGACGGGTATGCTGATTTTGTCCGGCACAGGCGAGGTCATCGACCCCGATGACGGCGTGGCAGCCATCGGCTCCGGCGGCAATTATGCGTTGGCGGCAGCGCGAGCGCTCATTCAAAACACAGATCTTTCCGCGCATGACATCGCGAAAAAAGCGCTGGAAATCGCCGCGTCCATCTGCGTGTTTACCAATGAAAATATCATCGTTGAAGATGTTTAAGGAGTTATTTTATGACGAAAGAACTGTCACCGCATGAAGTCGTGCGAGAGCTTGACCGTTATATCATCGGCCAAAGTGACGCGAAACGCGCCGTGGCCATTGCACTGCGCAACCGCTATCGTCGGGCGCAGCTTCCCGAAGAGCTTCGCAATGAAATCACGCCTAAAAACATTTTGATGATTGGACCGACAGGCGTTGGCAAGACGGAAATTGCCCGTCGTCTGGCAAAGCTGGTGAGTGCGCCGTTCATCAAGGTGGAGGCGACCAAGTTCACCGAGGTCGGCTATGTCGGCCGCGATGTGGAGTCCATCATCCGTGATTTGACGGAAAACGCTGTGCGCATGGTGCATGATGAGTACGCGGCGCGAGTGAAGACCCGTGCGCAGGTCATCGCCGAGGACAGGCTGCTGACACTCCTGACCGGAACGGCCAAGAAGCAGCAGAATCCCTTGGATTTTCTGCTGGGACGCAAGCAGGATGAGCCGCATCAAAGCGCCGAGGAAAAGGAAAAGCTGGCCGTGCGCAAGGATTCCCTGCGTGAGCAGCTCCGCCGCGGCGAGCTGGAAGACCAAGAGCTGGAAATCGAAGTTGAAGAGAATATGCCGCAGCTTGAAGTCGGCGGCGCGTCCATTTCCTTGGGCGATATGATGGGTGGCATGATGCCGAAAAAGACCAAGATGCGCCGCGTGAAGGTGCGCGAGGCGCGAGAAATCCTCATCGCCGAGGAGTCCGACAAGCTGATTGACGAGGATGCCGTGAAGGAAGAAGCCGTCCGCCGCACAGAGCAGAGTGGCATTGTCTTCTTGGACGAGATTGACAAGATTGCCGGTCGCGGCGGCAGCGGGAGCGGTCCCGATGTGTCCCGCGAGGGCGTTCAGCGTGACATCCTGCCCATCGTGGAGGGCAGCACGGTCAACACCAAGTATGGACCCGTGCGCACGGATTATATGCTTTTTATCGCCGCAGGCGCGTTTCATGTGGCGAAGGTCACAGACCTGATTCCCGAATTGCAAGGGCGTTTTCCTGTCCATGTCACCCTCAAATCCTTGTCCGAGGAAGATTTTGTCAACATCCTCACCAAGACGGACAACGCGCTCACCCGCCAGTACGCCGCGCTGCTGGAGGTTGACCATGTACACCTGACCTTTGAGGAGGATGCGCTGCATGAGGTGGCGCATATCGCCCTGCTTCAGAATGAGGTCGGTGAGGATCTCGGTGCGCGCCGCCTTCACGCCGTGTTCGAGGAGCTGCTGGAGGATGTCTCCTTTAATGCCGGCGGCGGCGATATGCCCGATGTCTACCTCGCGATCACCGCACAGTATGTCCGCGAACATCTTAAGGATACTAAGGTGCTGGATATGAAGAAGTATATCTTATAAAAAACAGATATGAACGGATAAGTAAAGGCGGGGGAATCTTTCATTTTACAAAAGGATCTCCCGTACTTTTTTTAAAAAAAAATTCAATTCATAATATTGATTGATGTATCGAAAAAATAGCGCGTGTGTGATATTAGTGAATAGTGCTTAGTAGATAGTTATGTTGTGTCATTTACTGACGAAATGAATAGATAAAATCCGCTAATATAATACTGGCTTTCAGGAGAGATCGCGTGAAGAGCTGCTTTGTCCTATAAGCCTCTCCTCTTGCAATAAAAACGCTCCGAGCTACAGAAAATTCATTTGGCAGGTCGGAGCGTTTTTATTGAT
>CAVJHY010000252.1:0-2544 GCA_963649405.1 bacterium | reverse complement strand
GACAAGACGGGCTTAATCAGCGATATCATGAACAACTGGGCGAGCGTCAACCTTTTCACCCGTCCGCGCCGCTTCGGGAAGACCCTGAACATGAGTATGCTGAAGGCTTTCTTTGAGATTGGTGGCGACAAAACGCTATTTGATGGGCTGGCCATCAGCAAGAAAAAAGAGCTGTGCGATGCCTATATGGGGAAATTTCCCGTGGTGTTCGTGTCGCTCAAAGGTGTGGATGGGCGAACATTTGAAAGCGCCTATCACGCTTTAGCGGATATTATTCGGAAAGAAGTCCTTCGGCTAAGTTTTCTGAAAGACAGTGACAAATTAACTGACGATGAAAGAATGTCTTTCAATCGCATTTCAAGCGAAAATTATACCGAAGTAGATATTCGAAATAGTTTGCAAATGCTCACTTTCCTTTTGGAAAAACACTACAATCAAAAGGTCATCCTGTTGGTGGATGAATACGATGTCCCATTGGATAAAGCCTATGCGCAGGGCTATTACACCGAGATGATTGACATTATCCGCGCCATGTTCAGCGCGGCTATGAAGACTAATTTCAGTTTGCAATTCGCCGTGCTGACCGGCTGTCTACGAGTGTCCAAAGAAAGTATTTTCACGGGGCTGAACAATCTTGTTGTGCATTCCATTTCCGACTCCGTGTTTGATGAATATTTTGGTTTTACGGATGATGAAGTCAAGAAATTGCTGGCGGACTATGGCATTGAAAACCGATACGATGAAGTGCGCGAATGGTACGACGGCTATCTTTTCGGCAATCAAAATATATACTGCCCATGGGATGTAATCAGCTATTGCTTTGAGCAGCGCAATGATCCAAACGCCGAGCCGAAGGCGTATTGGTCGCACACGAGCGGCAATGATATGGTGCGCAAGCTCATTAAAAGCGCGGCAGACGGCATGACACAGCTTGAAATTGAGCGACTGATTGCCGGCGAAACCATCACCAAATCGATTAACGAGCAGCTTACACACAACGAAATTGACAGGAGCATCAGCAACATTTGGAGCCTGCTCTACATGACCGGCTATTTGACTATCACGCAGCGCCCGTCCGGCGGGATTTATCATCTGCGCATCCCCAACCGCGAGATTTGCCAGATTTACAAGCAGCAAGTGCGCCTGTGGTTTGAGGATGTAACCACGGCAGAGACGGACAAGCTCACCGAGTTGTATACCGCTTTTGAGACCGGAAACACCGATGCAATCACCGATTATCTGGACGAGCAGCTTCTCAACACGGTCAGCTTTTATGATGCGCATGAATCTTTTTACCATGGCTTTTTGCTGGCGCTGCTGAACACTTGCACGAATTGGCGCGTGGCTTCCAACACGGAAACGGGCAAAGGCCGCTGCGACATTATCGGTTATCGGAAAGACCGCAAGGTCGGCTTTGTCGTGGAAGTAAAGGATGTAAAGAGCGAAGAAAAATTGGATGCAGCCATCGAAACAGCCATGAAACAAATCGAGGATAAAGACTACACCGCCCTGCTTCGCCGCAACCGTATTCAAGAAATTTGGAGCTATGGGATTGCGTTTTGGGATAAAGAGTGCAGGGTAACTGTTAAACGAATTAGGTAAGGCATCACCGCACAATTCGGCGATTTGCTAAATGTGTCTTTACGGTGCCTCGCCTCAATCTACGATAGAAGCATCGGCAGTCTGCCTGTGGTAGATTTGAAATTCCTTCGAGACTCCAAATTTGCGCATCTGTTTCCTGCAAAAATTTCGATTTACAGGAAGTAAAACCATTGATTTTTGCGTTTCGCGACTTCCGTAAAATTCACTATTTATCGCGTTGCCTCATTTGTGCGGTGCTGCCATAATTTACTTCTGCCCATAATACGCATTCGGGCCATGTTTACGGAGAAAGTGTTTATCCTGCACATACTGCGGGGCAGGGGGAGTGTTCGGGTTAATGGTGATGGTATAGAGTGCCATACGCGCTACTTCTTCCAGCACGGCGGCATGGTAGACAGCTTCATGCGCGTCGTGTCCCCAAGCGAACGGACCGTGATTGCGGCAGATAATGCCGGGGACATGGATGGGGTTTAAGGCGCGTGTTTCAAAGGTCTCAACAATCACCTTGCCGGTGTTGCGCTCGTAGTCCTCGGCGACCTCTTCGGGCGTGAGGCTGCGGGCGCAGGGGATGGAGCCGTAAAAGTAATCGGCGTGCGTGGTTCCGTAGCAGGGAATGTCCAGCCCTGCCTGTGCCCAGCCGACGGCGTGCGGGCTATGCGTATGCACAATGCCGCCGATGCCGGGAAACGCTTTGTAAAGCTCCAGATGCGTTTTCGTGTCAGAGGAAGGATTCAAATCACCCTCCACTTTCTGTCCGTCCAAGCTGACAATAACCAGCTTGGACGGCGTTAAATCCCCGTATTCCACGCCGGACGGCTTGATGACCACCAGCCCTTTTTCGCGGTCAATGCCGGACACATTGCCCCATGTAAAGGTGACCAAATGGCGCTTGGGCAGCTCCATATTCGCCGCATAAACGGCCTCGCGCAAGGCTTTTAGCAT
>CAVJHY010000251.1:0-2566 GCA_963649405.1 bacterium | reverse complement strand
TACGCTTTCTTGAAAGGGGTGTGGGGAAACCATTCTTTATCGCATAAAGAATGGTTTCCCCACGATAAATAAAAATGGACGAGATGCGAGAATTAGTCAATCGGCTGAACGAGACGGCGTATGCATATTACACCCTGTCCGAGCCGGTGATTTCAGATGCCGAGTGGGACAAGCTCTACAATCGGCTGCTTCAAATGGAGAAGGAGACGGGCGTGCAGCTTCCCGATTCCCCGACTCATCGTGTCGGCGGTGCGCCGCTCACGGGCTTTGAGCAGCATCGGCACATTACGCGCCTGTGGAGCATGGATAAGGCGCAGAGCGAGGGCGAGCTGAACATTTGGTTTGACCGTGTGGAAAAGCTCCGTGCGCAGGATGAGAGTCTGCCGCCGCTCAGCTACGGCATTGAATATAAGTTTGATGGTTTGACACTCAACCTGACCTACGAAAACGGGCTGCTTGTTCAGGCAGCAACCCGCGGCAACGGCGAGGTCGGCGAGGCCATTCTCCCGCAGGCGCGGACAGTGCAGGGCGTGCCGCTGCGCATTCCCTATGAGGGGCTGCTGGAGGTGCAGGGTGAGTGTATCATGCGCTTGTCGGCGCTGCGGAAATATAACGAAACGGCACAAGAGCCGCTCAAAAACGCCCGCAATGCCGCCGCCGGTGCGCTCAGAAATTTAGACCCTGCCGTGACCGCCTCCCGCCATCTGTCGGCATTCTTTTATCAAATCGGCACGATTGAAAACCCACCCTACCATTCGCAGGAGGGCATGATTGACTTTTTGAAGGCACAGGGCTTCCCTGTCAGCCCCTATTTCCGCACGGAAAACACTCGCGAGGGCGTGATTGCCGCCATTCGCGCCATCGAGCAGGATCGCCCGAATCTGGACTTTTTGATTGACGGCGCGGTGGTTAAGGTGCGCGACCAACGGACGCGGGAAATGATGGGCTATACGGACAAATTTCCGCGCTGGGCTGTGGCGTTCAAATTTGCCGCCGAGGAAAACATGACTGTCCTTGAAAGCGTCACATGGGAGCTGGGACGCACGGGCAAGCTCACGCCGCTGGCACATGTTGCGCCGGTGGATTTTGCGGGCGTGACTGTGCAGAAGGCGACGCTCAATAACTTGGGCGACATCACGCGCAAGAAGCTCAAAATCGGCAAGGAAGTCTGGATTCGCCGTTCCAATGATGTGATTCCCGAAATCACGGGCTGCGTGGATGATAACGCGGCGGGCGAGGATATTCTGCCGCCAGAAAAATGCCCCGCATGCGGCGGTGCTTTGACCGTGCGCGGCGCGAACATTTACTGTCTCAACCGCGTATCCTGCAAGCCGCAGGCTGTGATGCGCCTCAAGCATTTCGCCTCCCGCGATGCGATGGACATTGACACCTTTTCCGAAAAAACGGCGGATGTTTTCTATGACCGCCTGAATGTGCGCGACCCTGACGACCTTTATCACCTGACCAAGAAGCAGCTTTTGACGCTGGACGGTTTCAAGGAAAAGCGGGCGCAGAATTTACTGGACGCGCTGCAAAAAAGCAAGACCTGCACCTTGGACAGTTTTCTCTTGGCGGTCGGCATTCCGAATGTTGGCAAGCGCACAGCACGGGACTTGGCACAGCATTTTGGTACGCTCGATGCCCTCATGCACGCGGACGAAAAGGAACTGGCGGCCATTGACGACATCGGCGACATCGTGGCGCAGTCCATTTTGGATTTCTTCTCCTACCCCGAAAATCAGGAGATGATTGCGCGGCTTTTGAGCGCGGGCGTGCAGCCGCAGGAGATTAAAAAGGCGGAGGGCGGAGCGTTGCAGGGGCTGACTGTTGTCGTCACCGGCACGCTGCCCACCCTTTCTCGCGCACAGGCCGAGCAGCTCATTCGAGACAATGGCGGCATTGCCGCAGGTAGCGTAAGCAAAAAGACAGCCTTTATCGTTGCCGGCGAAAACGCGGGTAGCAAGCTCAGCAAGGCGCAGAGCCTGAATATTCCCATTTTAAGCGAACAGGAACTGATGGAAAAAATCAATCATCAATAATTCTCTTTAGGAGACATGGACTGTATGCAGATTATCGAGCTGCCCCGCAAGCAGTATGAGGGGTATACGCTTCATTTTGACTACGACACGGCGGGCTATTATGATGTCCGCGTGTTCCCGACCCAGATGGGCTTTGCCGCGACCTTTGAGGTGAAGGGCATTCCGCGGGAGCATCGGCATTTCACGGACAAGCTCTACGCCGCGCATTGGGACGACCCGCGTGCCTTCGGCCTGATGAACAATGAGGGTGCTTTATCGGGCATTATGGAGGTAACGAAAGAAGAATGGAACAACCGTCTGCGCATTACCAATTTACTCGTGTTTGACGGTTATCGCCACCGCGGGTACGGCTCACTGCTCATGTGCAAGGCGAAGACGCTGGCACGGTCAATGGGCTGCCGCGCCATTATTTTAGAAACGCAGAGCTGCAATCTTGGAGCGATTCGCTTCTACCTCGCCCAAGGCTTGACACTCATGGGCTTCAATACCTGTGAATACTCCAACGAGGACATCGAACGCCACGAAGT
>CAVJHY010000250.1:0-2582 GCA_963649405.1 bacterium | reverse complement strand
AAAAATGGCCGCCGTCGGCGTTGACGGCAGACCATCTTTGGTCGGGAAGGAAGCCCGACAAGTGACCAAAATGGGGAGGTTGTGGCACTCAGAAGAAGGTTATACAAAATGGCGTTTCAAAGGGTCATCGATTGAATCAAGAGAGAAACAGGCAATCATTTCAAAGAAAAAAATCATTTAATCATAGCCAGCGGCGATTTATCAAATCGCAATAATTGAAATGAAAAACGCATATTTATAGAGCTGCAATAACCTTTACATTAACTCCTTTCCCAATTTTTCAAAAGCGCTCACTTCATCGGCATCCTGCTTGTCTTGGCAGATAACGCTATCGCAAGCAAGGACGGCATCGGCTGATAGGCAAGTTGTTTCCCATGAACGCATCTATTCGCCGTTACACCAGCCGTATGAACCGAAAAGCGTATCACCCCTTTACAGCAGCGCTTTCCCCAGCCTTTCGCAAGCGTTCAGTGCATTCTCATCCGTCTTATCTTGGCAGATGACGCTATCGCAAGCAAGGACGGCACAGGCAGATTGACAATTTATTTTTCATATACGCATCAATTTACCATTGGCAAAGCCGCAAGAACCGAAAAGCGTATCACCCCTTTACAGCAGCGCTTTTCCCAGTTTCTCACAAGCATTCAGCGCATTCTCTTCCGGCTCGTCTTGGCAGATAACGCTATCGCAAGCGAGGACAGCGCCGACCGATTGACAATCCGCTTCCCAGGAGCGCATCCATTCGCCGTCGCCCCAGCCGTAAGAGCCGAAGAGGGCGATTTTTTTGCCGTTCAGATACGGCTTGCAATCATCGAACATGGGCTGAAATTCGCTCTCCTCCAGCACCTCCGCGCCCATCGCAGGGCAGCCGAAAGCAATGGCATCGTAAGCGCTGACCTGTGTGCCGGAAAATTCCGAAGCCGTAAAAAGATCGGCATCGGCGACCTTGGCAACGGTCTGCGCCATCGCCTCCGTGTGCCCTGTTCCGCTCCAATAAACAACAGCAATGTGACTCATTGTGTCCTCCTTTAATCTGTTTCATATATTGATGTACAAACGAAAGGCGGTTTTCCGCTTTCATTTGATTGCATCCGATTATGCCGCCACCGTCAGCTTCGCCACATCAAAGCCGCGGTGGTAGCAGGAAAGGTAGACATCCCTGCATTTTCGGTACAGCGCGAAGGTGCGCTTGGCATTGGTCTCGTCCGCATAGACCTTCCAGCAGCCGATGCAGCAAAAGCCGCTGCCCTTGTGCCGAATGAAGCCGATGACATCCGCCAAGGGATAGTCCAGAAAAATGCCGATTTCGTGCGGAAAATCCTCGCCGCAACGAATGTGGGCGGAGAGCGTTTCCAGCGCGACGGACAGAGAAAAATCAGCATAGCCCTGACCTTCCAAAAAGTTGCGGATGTCCGACTGCGACAGGCGCTTTTCCAGCTTATTCGGACGATACACCAGCACCAGACCGCCGAACGAGCAGCCCTTCAGCAGCCGCACGCACACGCCCTTTCCGTTGAGCTTCGCATTGACAGAAGCAATTTCTTCCTCCAAGGATTCCTCAGCCGCCGGATGATAGGAAAACAGACTGCCGCACTTGTGTCCAGCCAAGGTCGCCGCGCAATGACGAATCAAGGTTTCCTCAAAGTGATTGCCCATCCGTACCTCCTCTTATAGTTAAAGACTTTTAACCATAAGTTCTAAAGAAAAGCCGTCGCTTAACAGTGTTTTCGGCTTTGCCGGTTAAACATCTTTAACCGACAAATATAGAATATCAAACTGCGCCAAACTTGTCAAGAGGGGAGGCAAAAAACTTTCATCAGACAATCTATAATGAAGGAAGTTAGTTATCAGAAAAAATTTTAAAAATTATATATTTAGGGGTTGACAGGCGCGGTTAGAGGTGCTAAACTATCCCGCGGTTAGAGGGGGTTAACCTCTCCGATCATTTTTTGCCCCGTGAGTTAGATTTTTCTAATTGGAGGGAGTGCTAAGCAAATGATGCCGTTGGGAATGGCAAGCGTTGGTGATGTAAACATCATCAAGCAAATCAAGGGCCGCGATGAGGTGCGTCAGCATCTGTCCGAAATGGGCTTTGTCGTCGGCGCTGAGGTGAAGGTGGTCAGCGAGCTGGGCGGCAACCTGATTTTGAATGTCAAGGAAAGCCGCGTGGCGCTGGATAAAACCATGGCCATGAGAATCATGGTCTGATGATGAGAGGAGAAGACGTATGAAGACCCTCAAGGATGTCAAAATCGGCGAGACCGCAGTCATCGAACGGCTGCACGGTGAAGGCGCACTGAAACGCCGCATCATGGACATGGGACTGACCAAGGGAACTGAGGTGTATGTCCGCAAGGTTGCCCCGCTGGGTGACCCGATGGAGCTGACCGTGCGCGGCTATGAGCTGAGCGTGCGCAAGACGGATGCAGAGCTGATTGAAGTCAAGTAATCTCGGCAAACCAACTTTCAAATTCATGAGGTCGCGGGGCAGAAGCTCCGCGCCAACGAAGGAGGAAATTTCTTATGGCCATCAAAATTGCGCTGGCAGGCAACCCGAACTGCGGCAAAACGACGCTGTTCAA
>CAVJHY010000249.1:0-2583 GCA_963649405.1 bacterium | reverse complement strand
ATATAGAAGAAACAGAACGGGCTAGCAGTGGAGCCGAGGGGAGTCGAACCCCTGAGAGATACCAAATATGGTGTGCAAAGTGTCGGTATAGGCGGTATTTATCCCAAAAATCACCCCACAATTCCCAGCTTGCACACCATGTTGGGAAATCAAATGGGTGGAAAAGTGGGTGGAAGATTACTCGGTTTCCGTGCCCTCATCGCCCGTATACTTTGCCGAGCTGATGCCCAAGATCACGCCCAAGAACGTGTCAACCGCCGTAATGGTGCCGACGATCTGCTCGCCATATGGGAAGCCCCAGATGCCAGAGAGCGCGAAGTAGAGAGTGCCGAGAGCCGGGAGAAGATACTGCGCAATCCACTTGAGCGCATCATAAGTCTTATTGTTAAACATAGATTAAACCGTCCTTTCTTGCAAGAAATAGTATTGACATACTAGTAAAGCTGTGGTATAATAAAGACACAGTAAGGGAAGGAACAAAAACAAGGAGGAAACGAAAATGACGATGAACGAAAGAAACCAGTTGGTTGAGAACCTCAAGAACTCGCTCCCGGTGGTAACCTTGGAAGGCTCCGAAAAGCAGGTCGCATGGGCTGACGAAATCCGTGAGAACTACATCCACGGGCTGATCGAGATGGCAAATAACGAGCGCGACTTCCGCATCTACGAGTGCTACCTCGGATGGCTCCTCAAGACCCAGACCACTGCAAAGTGGTGGATCGACAACCGCACCGCGTCCAAGCTGACTCGCGAAATGATGGCAGCCTACGGCCGCTACTGCATGGCGAACGAGCCGGAAACCTGGAAAGCACTCACCGCCCGCTAATCAATCCGAGCAAAACGAAGGAGGAAACGAAAATGAAGTATCTGAACGCACACCTGAATGAACTGATCGAAGGCAAGAAAATCACCTACCGTGGCAAGATCTACTGGATGAATCCCGCCACTGATGAAATCTACGCGCACAGCGTGGATGAGGAGATCGCTGGAAGCGTCAGCGGCTACAAGGTTGCCGATGTGGTAGATGGGAAGGTGATCAAGGCGTGACGCGAATCAAGGAACTCAGAACCGCCGCCGGCATGACACAGGAAGAACTTGCAAGGAAGGCCAACGTCAAGTTGGCCACCTTGCAGAAACTCGAGTGCGGAGCCAGTAGCACCGCAAACTCAAAGTTTGAGACCATCATGAGACTTGCGAAAGCCTTAAACCAGAGCCCCGAAGAATTCATCGATTGGCTGGATTGATTCCAGCCTTTCTTTTTTTAGATAAAATCGCCCTTTTGATACAGCTGCTTGATATACTCATATTCAAGCTCGAACACGCCGTTTTCTTTGCCGCATTTCTCAAGTAGCCCTTCGTACTTTTTGACCAGCGTGATGATGTGCTCAAACTCGTCTTTGGTGTGTCCTCGTCCGTTCCTGCACGAATTCGCAAAGTCGAGCACTTCCCACCTGATCCTGTCCATCTCGTTGGTGTCCACGCTGGCTTCCAGCTTGTCGATGCGCCTTACCATTTCGCCATTGACCTTGTCCCCCACCCACTTCAGCAACTTGCTGAGAGGGTTGATCTTGATCGGTGTGAACTCCACCAGCCCGAGGGATGCGATGACAGCAAAGCCCCAGTTGCTCGCGAGCCACTCTAATATCTGCTGCATCGGCGGTCACCTCCAGAAAATGAACGCTTGCTTCAAGCAGAGTTTGAATTTATCAGATCTCTGCTTCCTCGGAGCAGTCTTTTTGTTGGGGTCATTGGCGTAGATGTAATTTCCGTCCGTGCCGATAGCGACAATGTAGTGTCCTGCGCTCGTCCAAAAATTACCGTCTTTGGAATTCATCGAGCAAACTGCCAGAGCGCCGTCTTTGAGTGCCGCTTCCAACGTGGAGAGACTCGAAGTCTTGATGAACTTAGAGAATCCGTCATAATGTTTGAAACACCACTCGTAATAGCTCCAACTGGTGCCGTTGCTTTTCGTTCGGAAGCCCTGCTTCACGGATTCTGCGGACGTTTCGACAGGCGTGATGTCCTTGTCGATCCAGGTGGCAAGTATCATCGCCATGGACGTTGTACCGCATCCTGAGTTGCCAATGGTCTGCTTTTTATTGCCGCAGGACGTGTAAGGCACTTTCTTCCAGCGACTGTCCCATTGCAGGTAATGGACACAGCTCGTCAGCTTTTCCGCCGTTTTGCCCGTCAGCATCGCCGCCCATGTCTTTTTGCCGACTATGCCATCAGCGGTCAGCCCGTTTGCGCTCTGCCATGCGACTACCGCATTTTTGGTCTTGTTGCCGAAGATGCCGTCCGCGTCTGCGCCCACAATAATCTGCACCGCTTCCGCCGCATCTGACTTGCGATTTTTTGAGGTGGAGACAGTCGGAGCAGATTCTGCGATTGTTGCCCATGTCTTCTCGCCGATGATGCCGTCAGCCGTCAGATTGTGGTCTTTCTGCCATGCTTGCACGAAGTCGGCGAAACTTGCGTCATAGGTGCCCGTTGCCGGATGCCCCAGAAGACGCTGAGCCACCTTAACATCATTGCCATAGCAACCGATCTTAAGCGTCTGCATCTGCATCCACCCCCAGCATA
>CAVJHY010000248.1:0-2590 GCA_963649405.1 bacterium | reverse complement strand
GCGATAAATTGTGAATTTTGCGTCAGATGCGATTGCAAAAATCGATGGTTTACTGGAGGTAAATCGAGATTTTTGCAAGAAGTAGATGGCGCAAAAGGCACATTTTTGCGCGTCGCAGAATTGTGCGGTGATGCCTTAAATAATTACTTGTTATATCCTTTCGGATTATTCTTCTGCCAGTTCCATGCATCGCGGCACATATCGGACAGGGAACGCTTCGCCGTCCAGTGGAGCTTTTCCTTGGCCTTGGTGGGGTCGGCATAGCAGGTGGCAATGTCACCAGCGCGGCGCGGCGCAATGTGGTAAGGCAGTGTCAGACCGTTGACCTTTTCAAAGGTATGCACCATGTCCAGTACGCTGTAGCCCGTACCCGTGCCCAAATTGAATGCCTCTGCACCCGCGTTTTCCTTCGCATAGTCGAGCGCGGCCAGATGTCCCTCTGCCAAGTCCATTACATGCAGATAATCGCGCACCCCTGTGCCGTCATGCGTTGGATAATCGTTGCCGTACACGCTCAATTCCTTGAGCCGACCGGAAGCAACCTGACAAATATAGGGCATCAGATTGTTCGGAATGCCGGAGGGATCTTCACCGATGCGTCCGCTCTCGTGTGCGCCGACGGGGTTGAAATAGCGCAAAAGGACGATGTGGAAGCGGCTGTCCGAATGGGCAACATCGCGCAGAATCTGCTCGCTCATAAACTTCGTCCAGCCGTAGGGGTTAGTGCAACCGAGCGGGAAGGTCTCGTTGAGGGGCATCTTCTGATTTGTTCCGTACACCGTTGCCGAGGAAGAGAAAACCAAGTCAAAGCAGTTATGCTCGCGCATGACTTCGCACAGCATCAGGGTCGCGTCCAAATTGTTGCGGTAATATTCCAGCGGTTTGCTGACAGATTCGCCCACGGCCTTGAGACCCGCAAAATGCACGATCTGATGAATGGGATATGCATTAAAGACCTTTTCCAAATCTTCGCGCTTCGTGCAGTCGCCCACCACGAGGGGCGCTTTTTTTCCGATCAGCTCCTCTACGCGCTTGAGCGCTTCGGGGCTTGAATTGGAAAGATTGTCCAGCGCAACGATTTCATCCCCGCGCTTCAGCAGCGCAAGGGCGGTATGAGAGCCGATATAGCCGGCACCGCCGGTCAAAAGAATGGCCATAATCTCTTCCTCCATGTACAGAGTGAATAGCGAAAACCATCGGATATTATAGCGTTAATTATCCTTAAAGTCAATTTATAAAAAATGATTGACACAGGGGAAGAAAATCCGCCGCACCATCGTTATATGGTTGATGCCGCATGAAAAGAGGCGCATCACGGCGTGGCAGCGCCATGCACATTGATAAAAAGGAGAAGTGATTTTTATGAAAAAGCTGTTTTCTCTGCTCATGCTTTTGTCTCTGCTCATGACTGTTCCTGCCTTGGCGGAGGATTACGATGACCATTATCTGGTCATCACCGGCAGTGCCTCTGTCAGCGTAGAGGCGGATTATGCCGTTCTGTCCATCGGTGTGCAGACGAGCGGCACTAATGTGGATTCTGCACAGCTTGAAAACGCCGCAACAATGAATGTTGTGCTTGAGGCCATCAAGGGCTGCGGCGTGCAGGATGATGATGTTGTCACATCCTCCTTCAACATCTACGATACCACCTCATGGAACGAGAACGAGGAAACCGCCTATCGGGTGGAAAACCTCCTGTCTGTGAGAATTAGGGGACTGGACAAGGCCGGAAAAATCATCGATAAAGCGACTCAAGCGGGCGCGAACATCTTAAACGGCATTTCTTTTTATTCCTCTGCGTGCAATGAAGCGTATAAGAAGGCGCTGACGCGGGCAGTCGAGGACGCGCAGGACAAGGCAACCGTGCTGGTTACTGCCTGCGGGAAGAAGCTGGGCAAGCTGGTCAAAATCGAAACCGGCTCGGATTATTCAAACGCCGGTGTGAACAACCGCTACGCGATGGAGACGGAGGCTGCCTCTGCCGATACTAGCATCATCTCCGGTGACATCAGCGTCAGCGCAAGCGTGACATTGACTTATACTTTTGAATAAAATAGCACCGCACAAGTGAGGCACTTATAAGTCAGATTCAGCGTCATCGACGAATTGGACAGGGTGCTTCAATGTAAAATTTCCTTTTTAAGCTGTCTTTCCTGTGCTGCCAGCATTTGTGAAGGAAAAAGAAATCTATCTGCGGCTGTTTTATGACCTTGCTAATGGATGATGATACAGTCGCAGATAGCTTTCAACATCAATTCTTGTATCCGCTGCACTTGCTTGCTGGAACGCAATTGCAGTTTTCAGATGAAAGTCTTCGATTTTTTCCTGCTCCAACATTTGCTTTACTCGATGCTGCTTTCATCAATCGAGGCAGTGAGATATGTTTGACTTCACTTGGTCTTGTCAACTTGCTTCATGACGATATCACTAAAGTGCCGTGCCGCCGCTCGATTTACAAGAAATACCCATCGGCTTAAATGACAGCGCATCAGAAATTATTAAGGCATCACCGCACAATTCAGCAACGCGCAAAATTTGCCTTTACGGTGCCTCGCCTCAATCTACGATAGAGGCATCGGCAGTCTGCCGT
>CAVJHY010000247.1:0-2621 GCA_963649405.1 bacterium | reverse complement strand
GATTAACTAATTTCTACCATGCAGGTGTCCAACTTGCACTTGCAATTTGCGAAAGAGAAACAGAAAAAGGAAACGAGGTAAACGAACAATGGCAATCTATCCACGAAAAAGCAGGGGCTTGCATGGCAGGAAGTATTTCTGCCGGAATATGCCCTACAGGAATGGCAGGATCGTGAAAAGCTCTGGGACGCCGTAGAGGATGCGGAAAAACAAAGGACAGCCGGTTGAAGCGTGTGCTGAGATAGGCCCATTCAGCAGAGTCTACACAACTCGTAATATGGAGGTTCAGCAAAAATGCTTCAATTACGGGCTGGCATTATCCATTATGAGGCAGGGGGACTGCATTAAATGGCCGCTTCGCAGGGGGTGGCCGTTGGCAAATGCATCTGTAACCGCTCATGTGCGCAATATGCAGGGCAAAAAGCAGGGAACGCATACGCCCCTTCGCGTTTTGCTTTCCCTGCCTTGCTATTTCGGGAACCGGTAGCTTTACCCGCAGCCTCAGTTCAGTTTCTCTTACACAATGAAATACAAAATCAGCGGGATGCACAGTGCATATAGTACCGGATTCACCTTTTTCGCATTACCAGTCAGCACCTTGATGAGCACATCGGACAGAACGCCCAGACTGATTGCCGCTGCGATATCGCCTGTAAACGTGGCGAACAGGATCATGACAAACGGCCCGAAGCAACCCTTGAAATCGGAGAAATCCATCTTCGTAAATCCGGAGAGCATGGAGAATCCGACAAAGATCAACGCCACGCCCGTGACTGCCGTTGGGATCATCAAGAACAGCAGGGACAGGAAGATGCAGATGAGGAACAGCACGCCCGTGACGATTGCGGTCAGACCTGTGCGGCCACCCGCCTCCACGCCAATGGTAGACTCGATGAAGGTGGAGATGGTAGTACAGCCGGTCGCAGAACCAACTACCGTGCCGACGGCATCTACAAGGAATGGCTTTTCAATGTGGGGGAAGTTGCCGTCCGCATCAAGCATGTTGGTCTGCGCGCCCACAGAAATCAGCGCGCCGAAGGTCGCAAAGAAGTCGCCGGTAAAGAGGATGAAGATCCAGACCAGCGCGCCGGGGATGTCGGCAAGGACGGATTTGAAATCATAGCACAGTACCAGATTGCCGAGCGCACTGAAATCCGGGGCGGCGACAAGCGAGGCGGGCAGCGCGGACACGCCCATGGGAATGCTGATGATCGTACCGGCGATGATGCCGATGAGGATCGCGCCGCGGACCTTATAGGCGGTCAGCACACCCATGATGAGCATGGTGATGACGGCAAGCAGCACGGCGGGCTGCGTAAAATCGCCCAACGCCAGACCGCTGTCGCTGAATACGGCGAGGCCGGTGTTCTTGAAGCCGAGATAGGCGATGAAGAAGCCGACTGCGGTTGGAATTGCGATTTTCAGATTCTTCGGCAGAAGATCTACAACGACTTTCCGGATGCCCAGCACCGTCACCAAAATGAACAGAATGCCCGAGCAGAGCAGCAGCGCCATTGCCCAGCCGAACGAGAACGTTCCACTGCTGACGAGACCGCCAAGCAGGAAGTTGGTGCCCATGGCGGTGGACAGCGCCAGCGGCAGGTTTGCATGCGGCAGGCAATGGAAGAATGCCGTCGCCTCGGTAAGATCCTTGCCGCACACTGCGAGGATAACGCCCTTCTGCACGGCGGCTACATCCACGACGGCACATATGCCCGCACGCACGGACACCGCGGCATCTGCTCCGAGAGCGAATGGGGCCCGATCGCACGCGATCTCAAACTCGCCGAGCGGACCGGCTGCGCCTATCACATCTGCCACGTTTCGACCAAGGAAAGTGTCGAGCTCATCCGCGCGGCCAAGCGCCGCGGCGTGGACGTGACATGTGAGACTGCGCCGCACTATATGCGATACCCCGTATGACCGGCGCCGCACTCTGACTGCGGCATACAGGGCGGGAGCTTGCCTCTCCCTAGACGATCTTCCTGCCGTATCGTCCCAACGGCTTTTACAAAACTTCTTTTTCCTGATCTGCGCCGAAGCGATTTCGGTGCTCTTTCTTTTCCTGCGGTATCGCGGCGGTGGCAAGTGCCGCGACAAAAATAGTAAGCAAAAACGCAGGAAGAATCTTCCTGCCATTTCGGCTTTTTACGATCCTTCCTGCGTTTGCAGTATTGTTCAATTCTGATGACCGCCCGGTTTTCCGGGAGGGTCCATTTTGACATACTTCGGGTTCTTAATCAGAGCGAAAAGCTGCTAATAATGCTTTCCACCCGTACCTGCTCTGCTCCGACCTAAATGCTTGATGCCTTAAGTACAGGCACATCATAGCACGGCGGCAAGTCTGCGTACAGGTGGAAAATGCCGCGAGAGAAAATTTCCCGCAGCATAGTCATTGAAATATGAGGGCGCAATGGCCCTAATCTCAAATGGGAGCATGGTGCTCCTCAAGTACAAACTTGACAACGTGTGCGGTGCAGATAATAGGCCTGCAAATGGTGCACAAATAACCGAGCAATTCTTATATACCACAATATGCTGTAGTTGTCAATATGTAAATATCTAAATGTATGTGTAACAAAATCGTTGGCAAGGGGGGCTGGCATCAAAATCAGCATGGA
>CAVJHY010000246.1:0-2631 GCA_963649405.1 bacterium | reverse complement strand
TCAAAAAACTTCAAAAAATGGGTTGACAGAAGAAAACAACCATGCTATTATACTATCAGTTCATCGTGATAGACCGATGAACAAACGGAGGACAATGTATGAAGGATTGCTACAAGGTTGGGTACTGTTTCCGACACCGCGCACGGTGAGAGACCGTTTTTGAAGCCTCATGGAACAAATTCTTTTTATCAACCGAATTTATAGGAGGAAAAAACGATGAAGAAGCTGCTGGCTGTGCTGTGTGCGATGATGATGTTGGTGTCCATGACGAGCGTGTGTGCTGAGGAAAGCGATTTGGCTTATGTGCAGGAAAAGGGCGTGCTGGTGGTCGGCATCACAGACTTTGAGCCGATGGACTACAAGAATGAAGCGGGCGAATGGGTCGGCTTTGACGCGGATATGGCGAAGGCGTTTGCCGAGTCGCTGGGTGTACAGGTCGAATTTGTCGAAATCGACTGGGACAACAAGATTTTAGAGCTGAACGGCAAGACGATTGACTGCGTATGGAACGGCATGACGCTGACTGATGAGGTCAAGTCCTCGATGGAATGCAGCGTGGCCTATGCCAACAACGCGCAGGTCGTGGTTGTTCCTGCGGACAAGGCCGACCAGTATCAGACGGTTGAATCCATTGCTGCGCTTACCTTCGCTGTGGAAGCCGGAAGCGCCGGCGAAGCCGAAATCGATGCGCTGGGCTATCAGAAGAACGCCGTGCAGAGCCAAGCCGCCGCGCTGATGGAAGTGACCGGCATGACCTCTGACGCTGCCGTCATCGACGCGCTGATGGCCGCTGCGATGGTCGGTGAGGGCACGGGCTATGCGTCCCTGACCTACACCTGCTCCCTGAACAGTGAGGAATATGGCGTGGGCTTCCGCAAAGGCTCTGACTTGGCGCAGGCGCTGAATGACTTCTTCAAGACCGCTTATGCGGACGGCTCGATGATGAAGATTGCCGAGACCTATGGCGTGCAGGCGGCCATTATTGCACAGTAACGGTTATAAGTTAAATTTTGACAACCTTCAAATGAAATCCCGCTTAGGCGGGCTTTCATTTGGTTTTGCGGATTTTAGTGAAGGGGGTGCTTCCCTTCACACATCCCCTATTATCATTCGGAAATTACACAGTATTTCTAAAGGAAGGATACTGAAAATTGTCTCCTTCCTTCAGGTGTGTTTGGAGGAAAATATGGATCAGATCCTGCAGCAGCTCCCCATCGTCGTCAAGGCGCTCAACACAGGTTTTTTGCAGACGCTGAAGCTCTTTTTTGTCACTCTGCTCGGCTCTCTGCCGCTGGGTCTGATTATCTCGTTCGGCTCGATGTCGCGTTTTTCGCCGCTGCGCGGGTTTGTGAAGGTGATTGTCTGGATTGTGCGCGGGTCGCCGCTGATGATTCAGCTCCTCATCATCTATTATTTCCCCGGCTTGGTGCTGAAATATCCGCTCTGGGGCAGCGGCGAACAGGGGCGTTTTCTGGCCGCATCTGTGGCGTTTATTTTCAATTACGCCTGTTATTTTTCGGAAATTTTTCGCGGCGGCATTCAGGGCATTCCGGCGGGTCAGGAAGAAGCAGGCTTGGTGCTGGGCATGACGCGGCGGCAGATTTTCTTCAAGGTCAAGCTGCTGCAAATGGTGAAGGCTATCGTGCCGCCCATCTCCAACGAGATTATTACGCTGGTGAAGGACACCTCTTTGGCGCGGATTATCGCTTTGCAGGAGGTCATTTGGGCGGGACAGGCGTTCATGAAGGGCAGTCAGGGCATTTCCGGCGAAATCTGGCCATTGTTCTTCACGGGCGTTTATTATCTGGTCTGCAACGGCATTCTGACCGTGCTGTTTGCAAAAGTCGAAAAGAAGCTGGACTTTTTTAAGTGATGGAGGCACCGAGTCATGTCAATGCTGGAAGTGGAACACCTGAAAAAAGCCTTTGGCGGCGTGCAGGTGCTGAACGACATCAATTTTTCTTTGGAAAAGGGCAAGACGCTGGCGATTATCGGCTCATCCGGCAGCGGGAAAACGACGCTGCTAAGGTGTCTCAATTTCTTGGAAACGCCGGACAGCGGCGTGATTCGCGTAAACGGCGAGAGCGTTTTTGACGGCGCAAGTCCGCTTTTAAGCAATGAGAATGAAATCAGAAAGCGCCGGCTGCATTTCGGGCTTGTATTTCAGTCTTTCAATCTGTTTCCGCAGTACACGGCGCTGGAAAATGTGATGCTGGCGAGCCAGTTACTGAGCAAAGAGCGCCCCGATTACAAGGCGAACAAGAAGGAAATCAAGGCGCAAATCGAAGAAAAGGCGCGGACGTTATTAACCCGCATGGGCTTGAGCGACCGCATGAACAATTACCCTCATCAGCTTTCAGGCGGGCAGTGTCAGCGCGTAGCGATTGCCCGTGCATTGGCGCTTGACCCTGAGCTTTTGTGCTTTGACGAGCCGACCAGCGCCCTTGACCCGCTGCTGACGCACGAGGTGTTGTCGGTCATTCGCGGTTTAGCCAACGACAAGCATACCATGCTCGTCGTGACGCACGAAATGGGCTTTGCGCGTGAGGTTGCGGATCAGGTTGTGTTCATGGAGGGCGGCGTGATCGTCGCCGCAGGCACCCCCGATGAGGTCTTCCAAGACGAACGGGT
>CAVJHY010000245.1:0-2660 GCA_963649405.1 bacterium | reverse complement strand
ACTTCTTGCAAAAATCTCGATTTACAGAAAGTAAACCATCGATTTTTGCGTTTCGCGACTTCCACAAAATTCACTATTGATCGCGCCGCCTCATTTGTGCGGTGCTGCCTTAAATCGTCTTTTCCTTTCCCATAAAGCACACAGCCAGCGTGCCGGGACCGCAATGTGCGCCGATGACAGGACCGACAGCCTGAATGCGAATGGCCTTGATATCGGGGATGCGCTGCATAAGCAGCTCCTTGAGGCGCTCGGCATCCTCCGGCACATCCGCCTGCATGATGACCAGCTCCTGTTCGCCCGCGTTTTCGATATTGTCCGCCGTGCGGTCAACCAGCGTGCGCAGCGCCTTTTTGCGCCCCTGCACCTTGTCGGCAGGGTCGATCTTGCCGCCCTTGCCCATGACGAGAATGGGCTTAATATCCAAAACCGTGCCGAAGAAGGCGCTTGTGGACGAAATGCGTCCGCCGCGCTTCAGGTATTTGAGGTCGTCCACGGTGAAAACGGCATGGGAGCGCATCTTGTTGTCCTCGACCCACTGCGCGACCTCTTCCATCGGCTTGCCCTCTTCATAGAGCTTATGCGCACCGATGATGAGCAGACTCATGGGCGCGGAGATGTTCAGCGTATCCACCACCATGAATTTGCGCTCAGGGTACTTTTGAAGCAGCGTTTCCCGTGCCTCGAAAATGTTGCGGATGGTCGCCGACATCTTGGAGGAGAACGCCAGAAAGAGCAGGTCGTTTTTCTTCAGAATCGGCTCGAAATATTCGAGATAGGTCTCCGTGGGCAGCAAAGATGTGACGGGGCTTGCACCGTCGCGCATCCGTTGGAAAAACTCGTGTGCGTTGCCGGAGCGACCGTTGTCGTCATAGTATTCCACGCCGTCCAGCGCGTAGGGCATCTTGACCACCGGTATATTCAGCCGGTCTGCTATGTCAAACGGCAGATCACTGTCGCTGTCCGTCATAAAAATGTAATTCTGGGGCATTGTCAGACCTCCTGTTTCATCAAAGTTGTTTCGTGTCCCCGCAAAAACCCGCGCAGGGGCTACACGCTTTTTACATTATACAGGATTTTCACAAAAAATGCAACCGTTATGCAACAGTTTGAAATAACGGATAGATAAGGCGGGGAGTGTTTCCTTTTGAAAAAGGAAGCACTCCCCGTACCCCACAAAGGAAAACTTTAATTCACAATATTGATTGCCGGAACGAAGAGGCAACATCTGTGCGGGGAGAATAAAGGCGGGAAACCATTCTTTTTGAAAAAAGAACGGTTTCCCGTACCCTTCCAAAGAAAAACTTTGATACACAATATTGATGGATGGAACGAAAAAGCAGTATCTGTGTGAGAATGTATATTTTGATTGACATTTGCGCCATAAAATGATATGGTAAATTTGTGCCATTGGCACGGGCGCGCGAAGGGCTGAACCAATTTCCCGATGAAATTCAAAAGGGAAGGAGGTGAAGCCGATGCGGAATGATCATGGGCATCACCGCACAATTCAGCAACGCGCAAAAATGTGCGGTGATGCCTTATAGCTGCAGTGAAGCGGCAATATCTGTGTGGGGAGGATAAGGCGGGGAGATATTCCTTTTGACAAAGGAAGCACTCCACACACCCCACAAAGGAAAACTTTGGTACACAATATTGATTGTTGGAACGAAGCGGCACCATCTGTGTGGGTATGCCGTAAATTATAAGGAGAGATAAAATGAAGAAATTGATGTGCTTGGTTCTGTTGCTTGTCTTGACGGTGTGCTATGTCGGCGCATTGGCCGAGGATGTGACCGGTATGTGGTATCTCAGTCGTGTCACCATAAACGGCGTGACCATGAATGCCGCAACGGTCAATATGGGAGATGTCACGCTTGAAATGAATGCGGACGGAACTTGCATTCTTTATGACGAAGTGTATTCATGGGTAAAAGGCAGTGAAATCGGCGAATATTTCATTACTGATTCTTCAGGTTCACAGCAGATTTTTGTGTTGGATGACAATGGCTTTTCAACCGTTCAAGGTGATATTACAATCATATTTGACCGGGAAAAAGCAGAAGTTTTTACACCCGGTGAGGTGGTCAATCATCCTGCCTTGGAGGATTTTAACGGTACATGGTCTGTTTTTCTGATTGACAATGACGGTACGCAGGCTTTTGCAGACAGCATGGAAATTCAATGCGTTATCACGATTGCGGATGGCATGGCAACGCTCGACTATGCAACCGGCGTATATGGTTTATCTTTTAGCAGCGGCGAAAGCACTGCAGTACTGAACGGCAACACACTGAATTTCTTTTCAGGAATGTCTTTCACGCTGTATGAGGGCGCAGCTTATGTATCCTGGACGGCAACAAACGGCTCAATCTACTATTTTGAAAATAATACAATGATGCGGTGTTTAAACGATAATTGACTGTGCTTTTTGCAGACAAGTTTAAGCGGAGAGAATTTTCTTTTTCAAAAGGAAATCTCTCCGCTAACTTTTTTCATCTCATCATCTTCACACAGATATTGCTTTTTCGTTCCATCCATCAATATTGTGAATTGAAGTTTTTCTTTGGAAGGGTTCGGGAAACCATTCTTTATCGCATAAAGAATGGTTTCCTCGCAAAAATCATTGTTTCCCGTATCTCCGTCTCCCTGCAAAATATCTC
>CAVJHY010000244.1:0-2680 GCA_963649405.1 bacterium | reverse complement strand
TTGCAATCGACTCTTCCACAAAATTCACTATTTATCGCGCTGCCTCATTTGTGCTGTGCTGCCTTAATTATATGGCATAGCTTCAATACATAATTAAATTTCTATCAAGGAGGTATCTTTATATGAAAAAGCTCCGCGCAGCCGTCATTGGTCTTGGGTTTATCGGTGTTCAGCACATTGATGCCCTGCGGCGCGTGCCGTCTGCCAAGGTTGCAGCCGTCTGCACGCGAAATGCGGAGAAGCTGCGCAATATTTGCGATCAGTACCAAATCGAAAAAGGCTATATTGACTGGCATGATGTCATCGCCGATCCCGACATTGATGTCATTCACAACTGCACGCCGCACCGTCTGCACGATGAAATCAACCGTGCCGCCATATTAGCAGGCAAGCATATATATAGTGAAAAGCCGCTGAGCCTGACGACCGTCGGAGCGCGTGAAATGGTGCTTTTGGCGTGTGAGCATCATGTGGCGGCGGGCTTAAATCATCAGTACCGCATGAATGCCGCCGTGCAGGAGATGAAAGCACGGCTTCAAAAGGGGCTGTCCGGCAGGACACTGATGGCCACCGGCTGTTATTTGCAGGAGTCCGGCTCGCGCCCAACGGACTGGACACCCAAAATGGATAACACCGGCATCGCCCGCGTGCTGAACGACATCGGCATTCACTGGGCGGACACAGTGTGTTCCGTGCTGGGGCAACCGATTGTCGAGGTTTTCGCGGACACCTTCATCCACTACCCTGTGCGGACGGACGAACAGAGCGTTCAGCATCCCATGAACACCGAGGATTCTGCGATGGTGCTTGTTCGTTTTGCCGACGGCACGCCCGGCCAGCTTTTCACCAGCAAGGCAGCGAACGGTCACAAAAATGACCTTCAGGTGTGCATTTGGGGCGAAGAATACAGCATGGAATGGGCGCAGGAAATTCCCGACCGCCTGACGCTTGGCCGTAAAGGAACGGGCTTTGAGACCGTGTACATGAATCCGAAGACCTGCCAGCCGGAGACTCTCCCCTACATCACCGCCCCGATGGGACACATGATGGGCTGGCCGGATGCCTTGCGCAACGCCATGAACGCCTACTATCAGTCCATTTTAGACGGCACATTCATGAACGAAAACCAGCCCTATTCCACTTTCTCGGACGGCTTCATGGGCGCTGCCTTCGTCGAAGCCTGTGTCCGCTCCGCCAAAGAACGCCGATGGGTAGAAGTTGAAAAATTGTAAGAAAACGTATAAAAAAGGCTTCGCTGTTTTCATTCAGTGAAGCCTTTGTGTTTACAAACTGATTTCCCCGCATAAATTCTGTCGAAGCAACAGCAAGCGCTTTTCCGCATTGCCCAACACCCACATCAGCTTGGCGACGGCAGCTTCCGTGGTCATATCGCCGTCGCTGAAAACATGAGAAGACAGAATGTCATGACCGACCTCATAAATCGTAAAATCGGCGCGTTCATATAGGCATTGTGTGACCACCAGCGTCACGATGCCGCGCTCCTTGAGCTGCGCCAGCTTATGGACAAGATTTCGGCGGATGTAATGCAGCCCGCCCATGCCGAACGCCTCCAGCACAACGCCGCGATAATCCTTGTCCATCACATAGTCAAACACATCCGGCGAGGTGCCGGGCATGAGCTTGAGCAAGAAAATGTTCGGGTCAAGCTGATCCTCCAGCGCAAACGGCGTATTCGTTTTGAAGGTGTCCAACAACGCATGGTTGATGTGCAGCCCATCAGCCGCAATTTCGCCTGCCAACGGCGCATTCACGCTGTCAAAGGCATCAAACGATGTGTGCGCATTTTTACGGCGCGAGCGCCCAGAATAATTTTATGATGAAATAGGATGTACACGCCGCCGGACAGCGCATCCAACGCCGCGCCCGACTCACACAGATTCAGCGGTGCATCGGACAAGGGCGCGTTCAGCGGAAGCTGTGAGCCGGTCAGAATGACAGGCTTTTTGAGATGGCGCAGCATGAACGACAGCGCGGCCGCCGTATAAGCTAAGGTGTCCGTGCCGTGCGTAATCAGCACGCCGTCCGCATTTTCCAAGGCTTGCGCCGTTTCACGCGCCAGCAAGCGCCATTCCTCCGGCTGAATATTGCTCGAATCCAGCGAAAAAACATCATGTGCTTCAAAATCCGCATTCTCCGACAGTCTCGGCACGGCATCAAGCATCTGTGCAGCACGCATGGCAGGACAAAGCCCGCGCTCCATCGGCACGGACGCAATCGTCCCTCCTGTCGCCAGTAAAACATAATGCTTCTTCAAGTGTTCATCCCCTCCGAAAGCATTATAGCACGGCGGTATTCTTGCAGCAACTGAAAAAGAGTATATGTCGCGGTCATTCCATTAAATTACAAAAATATAAAAATAATTACGTAATTATCGCAGAATGATTTCAAAAATTTTCAATGCAAACCACGCAAAAAATAATTCATTTGTCTTGGCAGAACTTATATTGCTTATATGCTTATAAATCATTCATCGTAATACTTTTGTTATATGATGATTTTGCTATAAAGAATTTATAGATTTGCTTGAAATCATACCAAATATATGCTATACTCGCTTATAAAATAAGCTCTGGTAGGATGTGTGAATGTCAATGTTAATTTTGCATTTGTGCGTCGTCATCGATTATATTATATCGAGAGCTTTTATTAAGGAGGATGT
>CAVJHY010000243.1:0-2691 GCA_963649405.1 bacterium | reverse complement strand
GTCTCCACATGGCTTGTCCAGCAGAACATATCCACGGGCTGCATTTTGCGCAAAGCATAGCCGCCGTCCAGAAGGATGCGGACATCACGGGCTTGGGTGGCGGGGTCACAGCTAATGTAGACGATGCGGGAGGGAGCTGCCTGAAGGATGGCCTGAAGCACGGATGGCTCTGCGCCTTTGCGCGGCGGGTCAAGGACGACGACATCGGGACGCAGACCGTCATTGACGAGTGTCGGCAGCAGGTCTTCTACGGCAGCGGCATAGAAGGAGACATTCTCCACGCCGTTTTTGAGCGCGTTTTCCTTGGCATCCCGAATGGCTGCTTCGACAATTTCCACACCGATGACCTGTTTGGCTTTTTTCGCCAAAAGCAGGGAGATGGTTCCCGCGCCGCAATAAAGGTCAGCCGCCGTTTCTGTCGGGGCGAGGTCGGCAAAATCAAGCGCGGTTTGATATAAAACTTCCGTCTGAATCGGGTTAATTTGGAAAAAAGAGAGGGGCGACAGGGCAAAATGAAAACCGCACAAATCGTCCGAAAGCCTGTCCTGTCCCCAGAGGACACGATAATTATCGCTCAAAATCGCGTTTCCACGCTGGGCGTTCACGATAAGGCAAACAGAAACAAGCCCCTGTACTTTGGCTTTTAATAAGTCACAGAGGCGGTCAGCATACGGCAATTTATCTTTGGTGGCGATAATGACCGCCATGCAGCGCCCGTCCTTGGCGACACGGGACATGATATGGCGAACAAGCCCCTGACCTGTCAATTCGTCATAGGGCGCAACACGGCACTGCCGCATCCATTCCATCACGGTTTCGGCAATTTGAATGCTCTGCTTTTTGGCAATCAGACAATCGTTGATGGGGACAAGCCGATGGCTGCGCGGCGAAAAAAAGCCGAACTGCGGCTGAGTAATGCTTCCGCCGACGGGCGTGACGGTTTTGTTGCGGTAATGAAACGGCTCGGCCATGCCCAGCACGGGCGGGACAGACACATCGATATGACCGATGCGCTTGAACACCTGCTCAACCGCCTGACGCTTGATTTCCAGCGTTTTTTGATAGGTCATGTGGAGGGCGGAGCAGCCGCCGCACTGCTTATAAAAGGGGCAGGGCGGGGCGATACGTTCCGGATTTTCCGTGTCCAGTGCGTTGATGCGGGCAAAGGCGTAGTGCTTGGCACACTTGACGATTTGCGCTTTGACATTTTCGCCGTCCAGCGCGCCGGCGACAAAGACAGCCTGACCGTTTATATGCGCCACGCCGTTCATTATGCCGTCCACGCTTTCAATGGTCAGCGGAAGAATTTGATTTTTGGTTAAAGATTGACTTTCCTGCGCGGTCATGCCGTTCCCGTTCTTTTTCATTGATCAGCAGTCCTTTGTGATGCTTCTGGCTTCCAAATAAAAGCGCTTTTCGTTGGCCTCGCCCATCGAGAAGGTCTTGCGCGGCAGAGCGCCATCCTTTAAGACAGCAGGGAAAAGCGCGGCTTTGTCCATCGCGGGCAGGAGGATGCCAACGGCGTTTTGCTCTTCAACAAGGGTGCGGACAGCCTCTTCGCCGTGTACATAATCAAGCTGCAAGCCCTCGGCTTTGTCAAGGAGCTTCTGCACCGTGCCGACCGTCAGAGCATGGAGCGGTTTTGTGATTTTGAGCGGCAAATCGCCTCCCTGATGCACCAGCACAATGTCCGGCTGCTCCGGCTCGCACACGGGCTGACAGTCCGCAAGCAGGGCTTTGACCTTCGAAGCGCTGATGTTAAACAGCACCCGATGAATCGGTTCAAATTGCAGCGCCGGGTCATGCAGGTTAATCAATTCCGCCATCGCATACCGCGCCGGATGCGCTGCCCATTCGGACTCTGGCAAATCTTTACGCACATTCAGCCAATGCGCTCTGGCGGTTGCTAAGGAATGATTGCCATCGCCCACGGCAAAGACAATGCCGCTTTCTCCGGCACGTTCTGTCATCTCAGAAACGACAGTGTAAATCTGCGTTAAGGTATCTTTATCCTCGATAGCCCAGCCTTCCAAGTGACCGCCATCCTGCATCAGCTCTACATCATAGAGCTTTTGATGCTTGTCACGCTCAGCATACAGCGGCTCAATCAGCCTGCGCTCTGGGTCATCGGCGAGCAGCAGCACATGAGAAAGCTCCAGCGGCGCGTTGGCGCGCACCCGGAGGCGCGGCGGGATGCGGGAGGTGATCGTCCCCTCGGTCACGCGGATGGGCGAGAGTGAATCGGGCGCATAGTCGTACTGCTCCAAATCCACGGACATGAGCAGACCAAGGCGAGCGCCGGAGGTCGTTGTGCGGCGGGTCAGCACCATGCCGTTGACCACCTTGGAGAGCGTGCCGTCCGCGAGATATTGGCGCATGGCGGCATGAATGGCGGGAATGCGCTTTTCACTGTCCGCAAGATAGCATTCGGGCAGAATCATGCGGTACGCCGAGGGCTTATCCTGAACAATATTTTCGACCGCCTGCCAATATTCGGGCTGCGCGGTGTACTGGTCACACGCGACAACGGCATAGGTGCTTATATCAACGGTTTCGTTCGGCAGCAGAAAGCGTCCGGGTCGAATGCACAGCGTGTTCCAATCACACATAAAAAAGCCTCCTTCGGCAGCTTCCTGCCTGTTTTCCTTTATCATACAGTTTCTTGCGCAATTAAGCAAGGTGTTTTTTCTG
>CAVJHY010000242.1:0-2758 GCA_963649405.1 bacterium | reverse complement strand
CGTCACCCATGTTCAACCATCTCGGCACATCGCCGAGTGATATAAAAGCCGTCCCATGACATTGATATGGAACGGTTTTTCATATTCAGCCTCCTGTTAACCGATGAAAAAGTTTCTTAGCGCAACCGGCTGAAGATTATTTGCTTTATCAGGGCAGTGTGACACAGCCTAATGATATTCAAAACAACTCTAGCGTATTCTCCAAATAAATTTTTTCTCTAACATGAATCTGGTATTCTGGTTTAGTCATGTAATAAAGGAGAAATTCCAGAATTAAAGCGCTGCCGAGTGAGCGACCTTCGATTTTGAAGTGCGAAAAGCCGTGCGGCAGGAAGATGTTTTGGATTTTGTCGATGCCGATGAAGGCAGGACTTTGCATAGCTTTGGAAAAGCGGTAGCCGCCACGTGCGTCCGGCGCGATGCAGCAGAAATCGTCGTCTTCGCCGAGATTTTTCCGGCTGACCGCCTCATAGCAGCGTTTCCTGTCCCTGCAACCGATGTAACAGCACTCGTTGCTTAAAAATTCAGCCTTGTCCTTTAATTTTTGCGGCAGGGTATTCAAACGGTCAACTGGCCGATTCAGGCGAAAATCCGGCACGACATATGAAAAATCATCGCGTTCCAATTCGCGTTTCAGGTCGTCAAAATCCGTCAGTACCTTGGTGGTGGACGACACAAAATAAAGCGCGGGATAGCGCTTTTTTAAGTAGTCCAGCAGCAGCTCCGAATGCACAATAACGCCGTTTTTCTTGTCGCCCGCGTCCGCAAAAATCCGGCACAGGGCGTTGCATTTCGTGTCCCTTAAATGTTCCTTTTGCAGCAGCGAATTACTGAATGTGAGACGGGCGGAAATGCCGCAGTCTTTCAGGAGAGCCAGCGCTTCTCGCGCCGTGCAGTCTCCGCCGCCCATGCGCCCGCCGCCCCACAAGCAGTCCGCCGGAGCGCCGTAGATGGAGCCGATGTCGCACCAAGGATAAAAATACTCCCGATGTTCGAAATAAAGCGGCAGAAACAGCCGGTACAGCTCGTAGAACTCAAACAGACCGGGCAGATGATAGTGTGCAATGCGCTTTTCTTCGTCAGGCATATTCATTCCGACTGCTCAGCGCCATGATGAGCGCCGCCAAGCCCGCCGTCTCCGTGCGGAAAATACGCGGACCAAGCGTCACGGGCAAAGCCCCCGCGCCCTTCAGCGCCTCCATTTCGTCCGCACTCATGCCGCCCTCCGGTCCAATGACGATGGCAATGTCGGCAGCCTCCGTCCTAGCAAGTGCGGCGGGAACATTCACCCCCCGCGCATCCTCCCACGGCGCAAGGGCGCAACCATGCGCAGGCAGGCGCAGCAGCATTTCCTTTTGCGAAATCGGCGCGGAAATTTCAGGGATGTGCGTCCGGCCGGACTGCTTGGCTGCCTCCAATGCAATCCGCTGCCAGCGCTCGCGTTTTTTCTCGCCGTCTTTCCCGTCCAGCCGCACGACACAGCGCAGCATCTGCACTGGTACAATTTGCCAAACGCCCGCCTCGGTGCATTTTTGCGTGAGCAAATCCATCTTGTCGCCCTTGGGTAGCCCCTGATAGAGCGTGATGTGCGTGTTCGGCTCCGGCGATGGCTGCTCTTCGCCGACCGACACCAGTACGCCGTCAGAAGTATCGACAATCACCGCGTCAAACAGGCTGCCGTCCAGCACCACGCGTACATGGTCACCCTTTTCAAGACGCAGCACGGTCAGCGCGTGACGCGCCTCGTCACCGTCCAAGCGTGCTGTCTGCGCGTCCAGCCGCAATGCAAAAAATCTATGCATGGTTTACGCCCTCGCCGCCACAGCAACCCAATCGTTCTTGTGAATGACCTCCAGCACGGTGTAGCCCGCGCCGTTCAGCGCGTTCAGCACATCCTGTTCAGCCTCGTTGATGATGCCGGAGCAGATGAACAGGCCATTTTTCCTCAGGTGGTTTTTAAGCGGAACTGACAGCATACAAATGACCGGCGCTAAAATATTGGCGACAGCAAAATCAAAGGTCTCGTTGAGACCCTGCAGCAAATCGCCCTCGCGCACAGTGATGCAGTCCGAAAGCCCGTTATGCGCCACATTTTCTTCGGCGACGCGCACAGCATCCGGGTCAATATCGACCGCCACAACATTCTTCGCGCCCAACCGCGCCGCGGCAATCGCTAAAATGCCGCTACCCGTTCCGACATCCAAAAGCCGCCCGCCCGCATAATATTTTTCAATCAGCGTGATGCACATGGCGGTCGTCTCGTGTGTGCCCGTGCCGAAGGCCATGCCGGGGTCAAGCTCGATGATTAAATCGTCCGGCTGCGCGTCCCAGTCCTCCCATGTCGGCTTGATGACCAGCAGCTTTCCGGCGCGGAAGGGCTTATAATACTGCTTCCAGCACTCCGACCAGTCCTGCTCATGCACATCGTCCGAAGAAAGCGTGAGCGCACCGAACGCGCCCTGCGCGTCCTCCTGCTTTATTACGGTCAATTTTTCCTGCACGAGACCGAGTGTCTGCCGCGCCTGCTCATCCAAGGGAAACCACGCCTTGACGCGCACATCCTCCGGCGTTTCGTTAATGAGCGCCCTGTCCATCAGCTCCCAATTTTTACCGGGCTTGTCCGGGTCGGGCAAATCCGCCCGGTCGATAATCTGCGTCCCTGCCGCGCCTAAATTCATCAATAACTCCGATACAGCCTCCGACCCCGCCGTCGTGGTGGAAATGGTGAGTTCAATGTAATCCATGCGTCATCCTCCAG
>CAVJHY010000241.1:0-2772 GCA_963649405.1 bacterium | reverse complement strand
CGCCCAAGCAGCGTGCATACCAGAACTGGTCAACATATGCCATCTGGGTGGACATCCAAATGGTATAATCACCGTTGCGGTAGGTTGCCACAGCGCCATGCGGCTCCATCGCCGCATGCACCATGCGGTGGGTCTTATAATCACGGTGCTGCACATAGGCGGCGTTCGCAAATTCCTCATCTATATCCGTGCCGGCCTTCATGACGGACTTCATTCCGACATTGTGAATGCCGCGGCCTTCCCACTGAATTTCCGGCGCATCATCCTCCATCGCCTTGAACGGGTCAAACACGCCTTGAAGCACTTCATATTCGACTTTGATAAGATCCACAGCACGCTGCGCCGTTTCCTCATCGACCGCCGCAACAGCTGCTACATCATCGCCGACCTGCTTGACCAGCTCGGAACAGAGAACCTCTTTATCCGCAAATTCAGCGGCAAATTCACCGTTGCCGACCTTAGACTTCCATTCAAAATCCTTCGCCGTCAGGATACACTTCACGCCGGGGAGCTTGGCCGCCTCGCTAACATCAATGCTCTTAATCCGCGCATAGGCATAAGGAGAACGCACCATGCGACCGGTCAGCATATCAGGGAACATGATATCGCCGACATATTTGCCATGACCGGTCACTTTATCCTCTGCGTCGATGCGAACATAGTTATTGCCGCCGGTCAGACGATAGAACTCGGGTTTTTTAAAATAGCTCTTGTCGCAATCTTTATTCATATATTATTTGCCCTCCTCCCAGTTCATTTCGGCCGCAGCAGCTTGAATGGCCTCCACAATCTTGGCGTAGCCGGTACAGCGGCAGAGGTTGCCCTCAATGGCCTCACGAATTTCAAGTTCCGTAGGATGCGGGTTTACATCCAGCAAAGCCTTGGCAGACATAATCATGCCCGGCGTACAATAGCCGCACTGAAGCGCCCATTTTTCAATGAACTGCTTCTGAATCGGGTGAAGCTGGCCGTTCTTGGCAATACCTTCGACGGTCACAACCTCTCGCCCTTCACATTCCACAGCTAAGGTGCAACAGCTATTGACGGGCTTTCCGTCCAGCATGACAGTGCAAGCACCGCACTCGCCCTGTTCGCAGCCTTTTTTCGTGCCGGTTAAGCCGAGCTTATCACGCAGCAGGTCCAGCAAAGTCATGTTATCCTTGCAGACAACCTCAATCGGGTCGCCATTCAGGGTAAAAGAAAGAACTCGTTTCATGCCAATGCCTCCTTACGCTTCCAGCGCCTGCTTGATGGCGCGCTTGGTAAATACACGAATCATGTCCTTGCGATATTCCTTGGACGCACGAATGTCAGAAATCGGGCTGCAATCGTTCATCGCGGCGACAGAAGCCTCGTTAATCACTTCATCCGTCAGCTTTTTGCCAATCAACGCTTTCTCAGCGTTGGGGGCATGGATACATTTAACGGCGACAGCGCCCATTGTCACCTTCGCATCGGTGCAGACATCGCCGTCCATGGTCAGTTTGACCGCAACGCCGACAATTGCCAAATCCATCGCCTTACGAACAGCGTGCTTGATATACGCGCAATGCTCGTTTTCCTTGAGCGGAGGAATGATCAGACCCGTTACGATTTCGCCCGGTTCCAGCGCTGTCTTTTTGAAGCCTGTAAAAAAGTCCTCCATCATGATGTAGCGATCCTTGTTAGGACCTTGCACCAGCACCTTGGCATTCTGCGCCAGCAAAATCGGCGGCGTATCGGCGGACGGTGAAGCATTGCACATATTGCCCACCATCGTACCCTTCGCACGAATTTGTGTAGAGGCAACAACCTTCGCCGCATGAGCCACGGCAGGATTATGCTCTTTCACAATCGGCGAAGTTTCAATCTCGCGCAGCGTTGTCAATGCGCCGATTTCTAACCCGATGTCATTGCTGTAACGGATATAGCGCATACCGTCAATGCGCTTGAGGTCAATGAGATAATCCACCGTAAACGCCTTATCGCGCATCGGCGGAATGATGTCCGTTGCACCTGCCATCGCTTTAGCCTTTGAGCCAAGCTCCAGCAGCAGGTTGCACGCTTCCCCAATCGTCTGGGGACACAGATACTCAAAATCTGGTAATACCATGTTCTACCTCCTGACATTTCCGGAACATTTTGGCTCCCGCTGGCCTGTTGCGGCTGCCTTCCGCTCCGTTCTGCTTTATTATGGCAGAAAAAAACGCGCAAACAAGGTGCGAACGAAACAGGTGACACAAATGTTACTGTTTTCATAAGGCGCTACATGATATACTCAACTCAGCAATCGAAAGGAGTGATTTGGATGGAAATGACGCTTGAAAGTGGATTAATTATGGAAAATGGCATTGTCAAAAACGGAAAGAGTTGCGAAGGCGATATTGCCTTGCCGCAAGATGCAAAGGCGATTGCTGCCAAAGCGTTTTACAACAACAAAAAAATCACATCGCTGACTCTGCCGGATGGTTTGATCGAAATCGGCGCTTATGCCATATCCGGCTGTAAAAATCTTTTATATGTGGTTGTTCCAAGCAGCGTGACCAATATCGGTGATCACGGCCTGATGAAAAAGTTTGAAAGCGATGTCGGCTTTACGCATGTAATGGAAAATAAAGAATACTATCCTCTGATTCGCTGCAAAGCGGGCAGTTATGTGGATACTTTCATGCAGCAGATCCAGCAAAGTGATTCTTGGGAGGATAGCCACGGCACCCGTCATTTTGTCAAGATTGAGTATATTTAAGGCATCACCGCACAATTCAGCAACGCGCAAAATGTGCCTTTACGGTG
>CAVJHY010000240.1:0-2810 GCA_963649405.1 bacterium | reverse complement strand
TGTAAATCGAGATTTTTGCAAGAAGCAGATGCGCGAAGGTTGAAAACCTGAAAGGTTTTCAAGTCTGCCGCAGGCAGACTGCCGATGCCTCTATCGTAGATTGAGGCGAGGCACCGTAAAGGCACATTTTGCGCGTCGCCGAATTGTGCGGCGCTGCCTTAGCATCTTTACCTTCAAAAATCAAGAAAGAATTAACCTATTTCAGCTCGATAAAAATCGGGCTTTTCATTTACAAAATTTGTTGTTAAGAATCGAACGGCAATTTACTTTGTAATGCAGAATGTTCGTATTTTAAGCCGTTATACGGCTTATTTTGGTTTACAATTCTTCATTTCGTCTATTTACTCCGAACGATAATCATGATATAATAAAAATCGTTCGGATAACAATTTTACTTCCGAACAAGCGCAACATGGTCAGTATTCCGTTTCCAAAGGCATTCAGCGTCCGCCGAATTGGGGCGATGATGCCGCAACATGAAAGGAGATTACATCCGATGAAGAAGCTGCTTGCAATCGTTCTGGCTGCCCTGCTGCTTGCCTGCGCCGCGGTCGCGCTGGCCGAAGATGCCTCGCCTATGGAAATCAAGGTTCTGATTATGCCCAAGTTTGAAAGCGGCGAAATGGCCGGCGATTTTCCCGGCGAAGCGCAGTATTACTATGAAGCCTATCTGCAGGGCGGCGAGACCTACGAAGTCACCGGCTGCTCCGAGCCTCTGTATGTCAAGGACGGTGTCGCCCTGATGCTGGCTGGCATGGGCAAGGTCAACGCCGCCTTCTCCCTGCAGGCTGTCCTGAACGACACCCGTTTTGATTTCAGCAATGCCTACATCATCAGCACCGGCTGTGCCGGCTCTGCCGTTGAATACGGCGTGATGGGCGATGTATTCGTCATCACCGCCACCATCGACTTTGATTTGGGTCATCACGCGGATGCCCGCGACCTCGTTTCCGATGTGGAAACCACTTGGTTCCATGACAAGAGCTATGATTCCTTCGCCTACAACCTATTAAACCAAGACCTATGCGGCAAGATTTACGAAATGGTGAAGGATGTCAAGCTGGAAACCACCGACCGCACCCGCAATTTCATGGCTGTGTCCTTTGACAATGCGGAGTGGGCGACTCGTGACCCGCAGGTGCTGCGCGGCACGACCGTGACCGCCGACAACTATTGGAAGGGCTATAATGACCACAACAACGCGCTTCTGATGACCGAAACCTACGGCGCTCCTGACCCCTACGCCCTGACCGAAATGGAAGACAACGCCATGTCGATGGTGCTGAGCCGCCTTGGGATGCTCGACCGCTTCATCGTCATCCGCGATTCCGTCAACACCGATGTGTTCATGAACGGCGCTTGCCCCGAAAGCCTCTGGGATGACGACTTCAAGCAGTCCCTCGCCTCCGAAAGCAATGTGGAATCCGCCGACATTTTTGCCACCGCCATGAAGAATAACTTCGCCGTCGGCAGCGTTGTCGTGGATGCCATTCTGAACGGAGAACTGTAATTTAGTGGATAGTGATATGGTGGTAAGCGGTTAGCGGCTAATGATCCACAGATTGTGTCTACTCCGCATTCCGCATTCCAAATTCCGCACTCTACTCTCCGCTTTTTCCTCATCAGCCTTCAAAAAAGAACTGCGGCTTGCCGACAAACGGCATACCGCAGTTTTTTCATTGTGAAAATACGGTTACTTGCCGAATTTTGTCCTATTAGTGCATTATTTGAACAATAGTTTCATTGCAATCCTGTATTCATGTTGTTTTTCATGATTTTTTGATAAATTTTGTGCATTTTTATGTTGACATCAGCATGAACTATAAGGTAGAATAAAAGAAGAAATTTGACAAACGACAGACTACAAGTAAGGAGTGCTGAACCATGAAGAAAAGCATCTGGCTCATTGTCGGGATACTCATCGTCGCCATTGTCCTCGTCATCGTGTTCTCCGTGCAGAAGAACAACATAGCCGGAGAGCTGACCGCCGCCAACACCGAGCTCAGTCAGGTGTCAACGGATTTGAAGATGGCAAACGCAAATCTTGATGCCCTGCGCAGTGAAAAAGAGACCCTGCAGACCGCCAAAGACGAGACAGATGCAGCATTGGCGACTGCACAGACCGCCTTGGAAACTGCGAACACGGATTTGGCGGCAGCCAAGGAAACGCTGATCGCTTTGGAGACGGAAAAGGCTGATTTGGAGGGCAAGTTGGCCGAAGCCGAGGCCAACGGGCAAAGCCTGACCACCGAAAAGGACGCGCTGAATGAGAAAATCGCCGCGTTAGAGACTGAAATCGCCGCGCAAAAGACCGCGCTGAAAACAAGCAACGCCAATTTGACCGCCGCACAGGAGGACATCAGTGCGAAGACGGCAGAAATCGAAACACTGACCGCTGAAAAGGATGCGCTAAACGAGAAGATTACTGCTTTGGAGACCGAGACCGCCGCGCAGAAAGCCGCGCTGGAAACAAGCAATGACAATCTAACCGCCGCACAGGAGGACATCAGTGCGAAGACGGCAGAAATCGAAACACTGACCGCTGAAAAGGATGCGCTGACCCAGAAGGTCAATGAGGCCGCCGCGCAGGTGACGACGCTGACCACCACCACCGACACGCACACCGAGACCATTGCGGCACTGGAAGCGGAAAAGCAGGGGCTGGCTGAACGCATTGCCGCGCTGGAAGCCGAGACCGAAGAACAGAAAACCGCGCTGGAAACGGCAAACGCAAGCCTTGCCGATGCTCAGACGAAGTTAGAACAGGCTGAAAAGGATGCGGAGGCGAAGCAGAGCAGCCATGCGGACGA
>CAVJHY010000239.1:0-2894 GCA_963649405.1 bacterium | reverse complement strand
TTGCAATCGACTCTTCCACAAAATTCACTATTTATCGCGCTGCCTCATTTGTGCTGTGCTGCCTTAGCGGAAAGCGAATAATGTTTTGCAGTCACCAAACAGCATACACTTTCCCACTAACCACTCCGCATTCCTCATCTTTATTTATCCCTGTTCCCTAACCCCTAACCGCTAACAGCTATCCACTATCCACTAATCACGCTCTCTCGTACAAGTTATTTCCAAGCGAATCAATCAACACAATAACCGGAAAATCTTTTACTTCAAACCGATGAATGGCTTCCGTGCCAAGGTCTTCATAGGCGATGGTTTCGCTGCTGATGATGCTGCGGGCAATCAGCGCGGCCGCGCCGCCGACAGCGCCGAAATAAACAGCGCCATTTTTCTTCATGGACTCGATGACGGCTTCGGAGCGCACGCCCTTGCCAATCATCCCGCGCAGTCCCAAATCCAAGAGCCGCGGCGTATAGGCATCCATGCGGTAGCTGCTCGTAGGACCTGCCGCGCCCACGGCATGACCGGGCGAGGCTGGCGCAGGACCGACATAATAAATGGTCTGGTTTTTGATGTCAAAGGGCAGGGGCTTACCATCGTCCAAGAGGGCGATGAGCCGCTTGTGCGCCGCGTCCCGCCCCGTATAGATGAAGCCGGACAGCAGGATGACATCGCCCGCCCGCAGGGAACGCGCCGTTTCTTCATCTAAAGGAAGCTGAATGGAAATCTTGTTCATAGAAGTCCTTTCTTATATCGTCATTTCGGCGTGTCTTGCCGCGTGGCAGCAAATGTTCACGGCGACAGGCATACCGGCGATGTGCGTCGGCGCAAAGTCGATGTTGACCTTGAGCGCGGTCGTCTTCCCGCCGATGCCCGCCGCGCCGATGCCGAGCGCATTGATGCGTTTTAATGCCTTGTCTTCCAAAGCGGCATAGCGGCTGTCTGCGTTGGCGGTGTTTAAGGGACGCGCCGTGGCTTTTTTGGCCATCTCCGCCGCCTGTTCAAATGTGCCGCCGATGCCGACCCCGACCACCACCGGCGGGCAGGGATTCGGTCCTGCCCTGCGCACGGTATCTGTGATGAAGTTTAAGACACCCTCCTCGCCGTCGGCAGGGACGAGCATTTTGATGGCGCTCATGTTCTCGCTACCAAAGCCCTTCGCGGTCGCCAAGATATGCACCTTGTCGCCGGACACAATGGAGATGTGCAGCACGGCGGGGGTGTTGTCGCCCGTGTTTTTGCGGTCATAAAGCGGGTCAGAAACGACGGATTTACGCAGGTAGCCCTCTCTGTACGCTTGCCGCACGCCCTCGTCAATGGCTTTCGTGAAATCGCCGCCAACAAAATGCACATCCTGCCCGATTTCGATGAATAAAACCGCCATGCCTGTGTCCTGACAGATGGCAATGCGTTCTTCTTTGGCGATGGCATAGTTCTCCAAAATCTGCTCCAGCACGGAGACGGTGGTGGGGGAAGCCTCGCCCTCTTTCGCCGCTTGGACGGCGCTCTCGATGTCCGCGCCGATGACATAATTTGCCTCTAAAAAAAGGCTTTTGACGGCCTCGGTCAGCCGTGAAACGGATATCTCTCGCATGATGGGTAAACTCCTTATATGATAATGGGACTATCTTGATAAAATGCATACGGCACTTTCGCGCCCAGTGCCCAAACGCGCTCCGCATAGGCATCCGCCTTTAAGAGGTCGCTGTAATCGGCAGGCTTGGAAATCAGCGGGATAGCGCTCTTTTTCGCGCATTCGTGCAGGAATGGCAGCGCCGCTTTGCGGAAGCCCAAGAGACGGGCGTAAGCGGGGGTTTTCGGCAAATCCACCTTGTCCAGATGCAGCAGCGCATGATTGAGTACGCGGGACAGGCGGGCGTAGGGGTAGCGTTTGGTTTTGACGGCGGCCAGCAGCTCCTCGCGGCTCGTTGCCTCGTTTCGGCTGTGAAAAAAGCGGTTTTCCAGCCCCTCGGAAACGGCGGAAATCGCCCGCAAATCGTCCGCGTTCATCTCGCTCAATCGGTATAGTATCGCCTGATCCAACGCATCCGGCGGGCAAAAGACGGCGTTTTGGAGGACGCTGCTTGTCGCTTCAGGGATGTCGCCTTCGATGGCAGAAAGACCGCCCTTCAAGAAGCGCTCCCGCAGGACGGAAGCGGACGGAAAGCCCTCACTCGTCTGTCCGTGATAATCCCCCAAGCGTCTCACGGGAACGGGCGTAATATCGCTGTTTAACGCCTTCAGCGCCCGCAGATAGCAGATGGCCAGCACATTGTTGGGGGATTTGAAAAGGTCGGCAGAAAGCCCTGTAAAGGCGCTCAGCGCCCGTCCCTGCGCGTCCGCGTGGGACAGCCCGCTCGATAAGCCTTCCTTTAAGAATGCCTGATATTCCGGCGGCTCGTCCTGAAGACATTCGGCGACTTTGGACAATGCGGCCAAGTCGTTTGACTCACAGCCGAACGAGAGATGCGTGACCGTGCGGAGCGAATGCAAAATCGACACCCCGCCTAAAGCAAATCGCTCCGCCTCCATCGGCGAAAAGGCGATTGGCAGGGCGAACACCGCGTCCGCGCCGTTTTCCAGCGCCATCCGCGCCCGCTCGTGCGTCGAAAAGAGGGACGGCACCCCGCGCTGCAAAAAGGCAGTGCTGAGGACGCAGACCACAAAATCCGCCTGCGCTGCCGCCCGCGCCGCGTCCATCTGATACAGATGCCCCTTGTGGAATGGGTCGTATTCCGCAATAATCCCGCATACACGCATTTCCTGCAACCTCCTTGGGGGTAGTATAGCATAGTGGAGGGGGAAAAGTCGATAGATTTTTAAGGCATCACCGCACAATTCAGCCACACGCAAAATGTGCCTTTACGGTGCCTCGCCTCAATCTACGATAGAGGCATCGG
>CAVJHY010000238.1:0-2921 GCA_963649405.1 bacterium | reverse complement strand
TTTCCTTCGCTGCTTCTCTCTATTTTGTGTATCAATGTTTTCCTTTGGAAGGGTTTCCCGTAAAAATATAATCCCGGCATAGCAAAATCCCGACAAGGAGAGCCTTGTCGGGATTTTGCTAAACCACGCTACTTACTTAATCGCCTTAGTCTCGATTTCCTCATTGAGCATCTTCAGCGCGTCATCCAATGTCATCGCGCCTAAATTGTCGCTCTTTCTGGTGCGGACGGACACAGTGCCCTCCTCGGCCTCGCGGTCGCCCAGCACAAACATATACGGAATCTTCATCATCTGCGCCTCACGTACCTTGAAACCAATTTTCTCATTACGCAGATCAATTTCACAACGAATGCCCGCCTTGGTCAGCTTGTCATAAACGGCCTTCGCTGCCTCATCCGCACGGTCGGTAATCGTCATAATCTTCACCTGCACAGGCGCAAGCCACAGCGGATACGCGCCGCCGAAATGCTCAGTCAGAATGCCGATAAAGCGCTCAATAGAGCCGAGCACCACGCGATGAATCATCACGGGGCGATGCTTCTCGCCATCCGCGCCGGTGTAGGTCAGGTCAAAGCGCTCCGGCAAGTTCATGTCAAGCTGAATCGTGCCGCACTGCCACGTGCGCCCAAGGCAGTCCTCCAGATGGAAGTCAATCTTCGGACCGTAGAACGCGCCATCGCCCTCGTTAATGGTGTACGGCACATTCAAATCGTCCAACGCGCCCTTTAAGCCGTTCGTTGCCGTCTCCCACATTTCGTCCGTGCCAATAGAATTTTCGGGACGGGTGGACAGCTCAACCTTATAGGGGAAGCCAAAGGTGGAATATACCTTGTCAATCAGATTGTACACGCCCTTGATTTCATCGCGAATTTGCTCAGGGGTCATGAAAATGTGCGCATCATCCTGCGTGAAGCAGCGCACGCGCATCAAGCCATGCAAAGCACCGCTCAGCTCGTGACGATGTACCAAACCCAGCTCGCCGGAACGGATGGGCAGATCACGATAGCTCCACGGACGGCGCTGATACACCAAGATGCCGCCTGGACAGTTCATGGGCTTGATAGCAAAGTCCATGTCGTCAATCTTGGTGGTGTACATATTTTCCTTATAATGATCCCAGTGACCTGAGCGCTCCCACAGGGCGCGGTTCAGCATGATAGGCGTTCTGATTTCCTCGTAGCCCGCCTCACGGTGAATCTGTCGCCAGTAGTCTTCCAAAATATTGCGTAGCACCATGCCCTTGGGATAGAAGAACGGGAAACCGGGACCTTCGTCGCGGATGTCAAACAAATCCAGCTCGCGACCGAGCTTGCGGTGATCGCGCTTCTTGGCCTCTTCAATGCGGGCGAGATATTCGTCCATTTCCTTCTTATCAAAGAAGGCCGTGCCGTAAATGCGCTGTAGCATCTTGTTCTTTTCGTTGCCGCGCCAGTACGCACCGGCGATGCTGGTCAGCTTGAACGCCTTGACTTTGCCAGTGGACGGCAGATGCGGACCGGCGCACAGATCGGTAAAATCGCCCTGCTTGTAGAAGGAAATCACCGCGTCTTCTGGCAAGTCGCGAATCAATTCGACCTTGTACGGTTCGCCCTTGCCTTCCATAAACTTGATGGCTTCTTCACGTGGCAGCTCAAAGCGCTCCAGACGGTCATTCTTCTGGATAATTTTCTTCATTTCCTTCTCGACTTCCTTGAGGAAATCGGGCGTGAATGGCTCTTCCACATCGAAGTCATAGTAAAAACCATTGTCGATGGCAGGACCAATGGCGAGCTTGGCCTCAGGACGCAGCTTCTTGACAGCCTCCGCCAGCACATGGGACGTGGTGTGACGCAGAACACGCTTGGCCTCGTCATCCTCAAAGGTCAGAATTTCGACCTCCGCATCGCCATGAATGGGGTGGACAAGCTCGGTCAGCTTGCCGTTGACACGCGCAGCCAGCGCAGTCTTTTTCAGCTCCTGATTGATGGACGCGGCGATGTCCAGCGCATTGGTGCCGTCCGGAAATTCGCGCTTTTCGCCATGCAGGGTGATGATCATGGAAACTCCTCCTTCATTTGTTTGGACGGGTTTATGAGATGCTGACTGATTCGGAACGATGAAATTTGGGCATAGTGAATGTCGGAAACTTGTTAAAGTTTTCAGATCAATCAATGCCTGACTACCATTACTACCGACATATTCGGTATACTCTTCGTTTGCGCTTAGCACGGCTTTGGTTCCGCAGTCACGCTTCGCAAAACGAACATCGCATCCGAAAATTGCATCGTTCCGGAGGTCAACGGCATAGAAAAAGCCCATCCCTCTCGAATTATCGTACAGGGACGGGCTGAAAATCCAGTCCGCGGTTCCACCCTTGTTGCTCCGGCCTTGCCGAAACCGCTCATTGATGCGCGATAACGTGCGCAGAACGCTCCGGTCGGGCGGTGGTACGTCTGGATACTGCCTGCCTCCCGTGCTTTCAGCCGCGACACGGAATCTCTTGGGACGGCGCTTTATCCCGCATGTCCGCCTTCATTCCGAAGGATAACTGTATTATAGAGCGAAGACGGGGGTTTGTCAATGGGCTGAGTGGGGACACCACGTCCACCCCATCATATTACAAAAGTATTAAGGAAGCTCTGAATAAATAACTTTTTAGGGTAGCACCGCACAAATGAGGCAGTACGATAAATAGTGAATTTTGTGTCAGATGCGATTGCAAAAATCGATGATTTACTGGAGGTAAATCGAGATTTTTGCAAGAAGTAGATGGCACAAAAGGCACATTTTTGCGAGTCGCCGAATTGTGCGGTGATGCCTTGGCTTAAAGTGACTGAGGAGAATTATCCATGAAGAACATTAAATATATAAATAATCAAGAAATTTATAGGCAACACCGCACAATGCAAATCTTCCCCAAATGTGATATAATAAAGATATGA
>CAVJHY010000237.1:0-2928 GCA_963649405.1 bacterium | reverse complement strand
GCGGTATTTTCAAAGGGGCGAAGCCCTCCTGTGAGTGCGGGAAGTATAAGAGCATAGAACCGCTGCTGCGCAAGCACAACGCCATGAATCATGGCATCTTCTTCGTGGTGAACTTAGGCGGTCACGATGACCACATGATCACCCGCATCAACGCACAGTTTGTCGAGATGGATAAGTGCAGCTTTGAAGAACAGATGCGTAGAATCGAAGCCTTCCCTTTGCCGCCGTCCATGATTATGAAGACGCAGAAGTCCTATCATGTCTACTGGATGATGGACAGCACAGCCAAGGTGAGCCGGTTCCGCAAGATTCAAAAGCAGCTCGTGGAGCACTTTGACGGCGACCCGATGTGCGTCAACGAATCCCGTGTCATGCGTCTCCCCGGTTTCATGCACTGCAAGCTGGACACGCCGGTCGAAGTGACCTGTGTCAGCTTTCATCCTGAACGCAAATACACGCAGGATCAGTTGTCCGATGTGCTCCCTGAAGTCGAAGATGCGCCGGTCGAACGCAAGGATGGCACCGAAAAAGGCGTGGAGCAAGTATTCAGAAATTGTATGTTTATGCAACACTGCAAGGAGAATGCCGCCACGCTTTCCGAGCACGACTGGTACGCGATGATCACTAACCTTGCGCAGTTCGAGGGCGGCACGAAGCTCATTCACGAGCTGTCCAAGCCGTACCCTGAATACAACGAGACGAACACGCAGAGGAAAATCAACCACTTCTTAGACAGCGGGACAGGCCCCATTACCTGTAAGACCATCTGCGAAAAAGGCTACCATTGCCCGAAGTTTGCGAGCGGCGAATGCCCTGTGCGCTCTCCGGCTGCGTGGTGCTACCAGCCGATGAGCGCCGATGAGCTACAGCAAATTTTGAACGCTTTGCCTGTCACGGGTGAAACAATTAAGGATATGCAGAAAGCGCAGCAGTTTGTGATTGACTATCTTTACAACCAAGATGCTGTGATTGCCGATGTGATGATTAACTCGGAAATTCCGAAGCATTTCAGGCTGAAGCAACCCTTCTTGAAGTCACTCAATCAAGTGTACAAAAATATCAGTAAGGCGTTTCAGAACAGCAAGAATGCAAAACGCGCCAAAGCAGGTAAAGCGCTCCCCGAATGGTATGAGCCGGGCGAACATGGCTTGCGGTTTCTCCCCGGTGTGCTGGCGAAAACAATGTCCGAGGAGCAGCATGTATTCTACGCAGCAGAGCAGCACTTTTGCTACAGAGGCGGGGTGTATGTGGAGCTTTCCGAAATGGAAGCACAGCGCATTGTGCAGGAGAAAATGCTGGTCAGGGAAACAAAGATGACCCAAATCGTGGATGCAGAGAAACAATGGCGGCTGCTCATACAGCGGGACATCCGTGAACTCAACGCCAATCCGTATATCATCAATGTCAGAAACGGATTGTACAATGTACTCGAAGATACTTTGACCCAGCATTCGCCGGACTACTGCTCCACTGTGCAGCTCAATGTTACTTACGACCAGCAAGCCGACTGCCCTCGATTCAAACAGTTTCTGGCAGAGTCGATGGGCGGGGACATGGAGCAGGTACGGCTGATTCAGGAGATGCTCGGATATTTCCTCATCCCTGTCAATTCGGCACAGAAATGCTTTGTCATCGTCGGCGCGGCGGGCGCAGGGAAATCTGTGCTGCTGCGTGTCCTGAATGATGTGCTGCTCGGCAAACAGAATGTGAGCAATGTGTCGTGGCAGGCACTCAATGAACGCTTTAAGACGGCGGAGTTGTTCGGCAAACTGGCGAACATCTTTGCTGACTTGCCCACGAAGAACATTGATGACAACGGCATCTTCAAGGCGCTGGTCGGCGAAGATTACCTCACGGTGGAGAAGAAAAACAAGAATCCGTTCTCTTTTCAATCCAGCGCAAGGTTGCTTTTCTCCTGCAACAGCATCCCGAAGAACTACGGAGACCGCTCCGAAGGCTTCTACCGTCGACTGATTATCATCCGATTCAGCCACACAGTGCCGCCCGAAAAGCGTGACCCTGAACTATTAGAAAAGTTTCGGTCGGAAGCGGACGGCATCTTCAAGTTTGCCTTAGAAGGTCTGCGTAGGCTGATGAGCCACCACTATGTGTTCTCTGAAACACAGGTCAATGCGGATGAGCTGCAGCAGTACAGGGAAGAATCCGATTCGGTGCTGTCGTTCGTCAAGGATTACTGCGAACTCGGCGAAGGGTACACCATCGGGTCTACGGAGGCTTTCAATGCCTACAAGAAATACTGCGAGGAGTGCGGCATGAAGCCGTATTCGCAGAAAAACTTCGTACAGGCAGTGTTGGCAGCGTTCCCCAATGTGGAAAGAAGTATAGACCGAATGGGCAAGCGGCGCGTGATGACGGGTATTCGGCTTGGGGAGACCATCTTGTGAGCGCGTATGTAGATACGCCACAGCGTATCGTTCGGCCTTGGCACATGTGTCAGATGTGTTCGGAACACGAGGAACACGACAGTTCGGAACACGACGGAACACGTGGAACACATGCGCCAAGGCTCTCGCTTTGCCCTTCAAAAACGCTGAACACAAGGAAAATCAAGGCTTTCAGGACTTTTCCAATGCCATCAATTGGAACACTTGGAACACGTGGAACACCTAAAACCCTATATTTATATATATATCCCAAAAAATAATTTTTATTTTTTTGAAAAAATTTACATAAAAATAGGATTTCTGCTGTTCCACGTGTTCCAACCCTTGAAAAATAAGGCTTTTTTGAAAATGACGTGTTCCGTCTCGTGTCAAATGGAGGTAAATATGGAGTACGAAAAGGAATCGAACATCGTAAAAAGCATTCTAAAATACCTAAAAAGTCTGGAGAACTGCTTCGCATGGAAGGAGCACGGTGGGATGTACGGCACAGCCGGTATCCCTGACATCATCTGCTGCTACTGTG
>CAVJHY010000236.1:0-2945 GCA_963649405.1 bacterium | reverse complement strand
CCGATGCCTCTATCGTAGATTGAGGCGAGGCACCGTAAAGGCACATTTTGCGCGTTGCTGAATTGTGCGGTGATGCCTTAAATACGATTGGAGAAATTGAAGGCTTGCTTGAAACAGAAGTTGAGCTTTTGAAAAAGTGGATGGGTGAAGGATGAACTCCTGAAGAAATTGTAAAGTTGTCGACGGCAGAGTTTTATTGTTTTATTGAAGGCTGAGATGAGGTACTTGAAAGGCACATAGAATGACATCACCGAATTGAGAGAGGAATGCGTTAAGTTATGGACATTGTTTTTATGTTATGCTAATAAAAAATTATTTTCAAAAACATCGTTTCCCCCTTGACATACCATCCGATCTGTTGTATTATCTCGCATGAACAGATGTTCATTTGAAAGTATGAAAGGATGTGAATCTGTGACGATGACAGAACAGAAGTCCCAAGGCAATCAGGAGGGGCTGAATGGACAGGGCAATGAGTATATGTTCGCCCATGCCGACACCTTAAAGCAGATTGAGGAGCAGATGCCGGACGAGGATGTGCTGTACGATGTATGCGAGCTGTTCCGGCTGTTCGGCGACTCGACGCGCATCCGTATTCTGTGCGTGCTGTTCGAGAGCGAGCTATGCGTATACGACATTGCGCAGTTCCTATCCATGTCGCAATCCGCTGTTTCACACCAGCTTCAGGCGCTGCGCAGTGCCAAGCTGATTCGGGCGCGGCGTGAGGGCAAGGCAGTATTTTATTCGCTGGCTGACGACCATGTGAGAGCCATCATCGAAAAGGGCTTAGAACATGTGACGGAAGCGTAATTACATATTTATATAGGATAGAGGAGGAAACAAATTATGTCCTGCGAATCCTGCGAGCATGAGCATCTCCATGAGCATAAGCATGAACATGAACGCGAGCAGAACCACGGCTGCTGCTGCGGCTGTGGGCATTGCGGCGGTCACGAGGAGGGCGAAGAGGAAAACCGCACGGTGCTGATTGTGCGGCTCTGCGTGAGCGCAGCGCTGCTGCTTTCGGCACGGTTTATCCCGATGGTGTCTTGGCTCTCCGTGGCGCTGTACATCGCCGCTTACCTCATCATCGGCTATGATGTCATCATTCGCTGCGTCAAAAACCTGCTGCACGGCGACTTCTTTGACGAAAACCTACTGATGACCATCGCCTCCATCGGCGCTCTGTGCGTCAGCAGCTACACCGAGGGTGTATCCGTCATGCTGCTGTACCAGCTTGGCGAAATGCTCCAAGACATGGCGGTAGATGCCTCCCGCGAACAAATCGAATCGCTGACCGAGCTGCGTCCCGATGACGCGCATTTGGTGCGCGGGGACGAGGTAATTACGGTCGAGCCGGATACGGTCAAGGTCGGTGACTGCATTGAGGTGCGTCCCGGCGAACGCGTCCCGCTGGACGGCATCATCGAAAGCGGCGTTTCCTCCTTAAATACCTCCGCGCTGACGGGCGAAAGCCTCCCGCGGGATGTGCAGAAGGGCGAAGAGGTGCTGAGCGGCTCTGTTAGCCTGACAGGCGTTCTGCGGCTGCGCGTGACGCACGAGGCGCATGAATCCGCCGCCCAGCGCATTCTGGCGTTGGTCGAGGAATCCGCCGACAAAAAAGCGAAGACGGAGCGCTTCATCACCCGTTTTTCACGCATTTACACGCCCGTGGTGGTCTGCTCTGCCCTGTTTCTGGCCGTGCTGCCGCCGCTCATTCTGAACAAGCCGTTCACGGAATATGTCTACCGCGCCCTGACCTTCTTGGTCATTTCCTGCCCCTGTGCGCTGGTCATTTCCGTTCCGCTGTCCTTCTTTGGCGGCATCGGCTGCGCGAGCAGAAAGGGCATTCTTGTCAAGGGTGGTAACTATATGGAAGCACTGGCTAATGCGCAGGTCATTGCCTTTGACAAAACCGGCACGCTGACCACGGGCAAGCTGTCCGTCTGCGCCGTGCATCCTTCCGCCATCAACGATGCAGAACTGCTTGCCTACGCCGCGCAATGCGAGCAATTCAGTACGCACCCCATCGCCAAGGCGATTTTGGACGAATACAAGGGTGAACTTTCCAAGCCTGCCGATGTACAGGAGCTGGCAGGACGCGGCATCAGCGCCGTTGTGGACGGCAAAAAGGTGTTGTGCGGTAACCTTCGGCTCATGCAGGAGAACGGCATTGAGGGCGCACACAAGTGTCATTTGGGCGGCACGGAGATTCATGTGGCGGTAGACGGGCAATATGCCGGTCACATCCTCTTAACGGACAAGCCGAAGGCGGGTAGTGTGGAGGCGTTGCGGCAGCTCAAAGCCGAGGGCGTTCAGACCTTGGTCATGCTGACGGGCGACTCTCAGGAGGCTGCACGGAAAGTCGCGGACGAGCTGCCTTTGGACGAAATTCACGCGGGGCTTTTACCGCAGGACAAATTGACCTATGTCGAAAAGCTGTTAGCGCGGCGCGAAGGCAAGGGTACGCTGCTGTATGTGGGCGATGGCGTGAACGATGCGCCTGTCCTCAAGCGGGCGGATGCGGGCGTTGCAATGGGCGCTTTAGGCGCGGACGCGGCCATTGAAGCGGCGGACATCGTGCTGATGGACGATGACCCGCAGAAGCTGCCGCTGGCGATTCGCATTGCGCGGCGGACGCTGAAAATCGCGCGGGAAAATATCATTTTTTCTCTGGGTGTGAAGCTGCTGGTGCTGGCGCTGGGCGCGCTCGGCATTGCCACCATGTGGGCGGCCGTCTTCGCCGATGTGGGTGTGTGCTTGCTCGCCGTGCTGAACGCGACAAGGGCGATGAGGATTTAAGGAGACATATTGGGGAGATTTTTGTGGGGAAACCATTCTTTGTACGCCAAGAATGGTTTCCCCACACCTTTTCCAAGAAAGCGAATACTTAAGGCAGCACCGCACAAATGAGGCGGCGCGATAAATAGTGAATTTTGTGGAAG
>CAVJHY010000235.1:0-2960 GCA_963649405.1 bacterium | reverse complement strand
CGCGATAAATAGTGAATTTTGTGGAAGAGTCGATTGCAAAAATCGATGGTTTACTGAATGTAAATCGAGATTTTTGCAAGAAGCAGATGGCACAAAAGGCACATTTTTGCGCGCTGCTGAATTGTGCGGTGATGCCTTTACCGATATTATAGCAGTTGACGGCGCGAATGTCCAGAGTGAATTGATCACAAAATGCGGAAGATCAGGCACAATATTGTCCCTGCGATTTGGCTTTTTCAGGCGTTTGGCTCTACTCCTGTGCTGAGAAAGTGATACTATTCTTTTTTGCATAGGTTTCAGCATAAGAGCCGGAAACGCCGTAGATGGTTAAAACTGCATTGTGATTATAAAATGCATTGTATTCGATGGAAGTCACGCTGCTCGGTATCATAATGCTTGCTAATTTGCTGCAATTTTCAAACGCATATTTACCGATGGATGTTACGCCTTCGGGAATCGTGATGTCTGTTAAGCTGCTGCATTGAGAAAATGCATAATCGCCAATGGACATTAACTCTTCAGTGGTGAGCGAAATACAATTTATCATGCTGCTTCTTCATGTATGCGGTGTTATAACTTTCAGCTCTCCCCTACTGTATCTTCTCAATCCCCTTCAGCACTTCCGGCTCGCGGACATCGCGGACATCGGTATAAATTTTTCTGGTCAGCACCGCGCCGCCGCGGTAGTACAGGCAGATAAAGGGGCAGTCCTGCGCAAACTGCGTCTGAATTTGATACAAATAGCTTTGATAGGTCTGCTTGGTCGTGCTGGATCGGAGGGATTTGAACAGGTCGTTCATGGTTGTGGATTTATAGCGTCCGTAATTGCCCGTGTTCGGGCCGATGAGCAAAAAGCCGGGGTCGGGCACGGCATCCATCTGGAACGCCGCCAAGCACAGGTCAAAGTTGCCGGCGGTCAGGCGCTCCTTGGCGCGGGCATAGCTCATATTGCTGACGGACACGCCGATGCCCACGGCATTGAGCATATCCTTGATTTGGCTGGCCACCTCCACGCGCACGGAGTTCTCCGCTTCCTCGTAGACGAACAAACGAAGCTGCAAATTTTTCTTTGCGCCGTTAACCACCTTGTCCAAAATGCCGTCGCCGTCCGAGTCCGCCCAGCCTTCGGCGGCCAGAAGCTGCTTGGCCTTTTCGGGGTCATAAGCGTAGACATCGCCCAAGGTATCCGTGCCGTCGTTGTACATCCAAGTGCCCATCGGCATGGGCGTATCCGTGCGGGATACCATGCCGTAATACACATTGTTGGCAAGCAGGTTAATATCAATGGCGTAGCGGATGGCATAGCGGATGTTCTGATTTTCCAAGGGAAAGGCGTTAAAATTGATCAGCAGCGTTTCAAGCTGGCGCGTGCGGTAGTCAATGTTCGCGCTGCTCACGCCGGCGCGGTACTGCGCGGCGGTGACGGAGCGGGTGATGATGGCATCCACGCGGTTATATTCAAAGGCAGAGGTCAGCTCGCGGTTGGTTGCGTAAAACAGGGCGCTGATGGACTGCACCATCGGCTCATCGCCCCACCAATAGGGGTTGACGGAAAAATACAGGTAGTCCGTGGCGCTGAACGCATCCACCATATAAGGACCCGTGCCGACGGGGTTATCCGCCGCCACTTGGTCACTGCGCAGGACGGGGAAGGTCATGGCGTAAATAAAGGCGTAATAGGGGCGGGCGGCTTTCACCACAAGGTCGGTCGCGTTGTTCGCCTGCGCGCCGGACACGACATATTTAAGGGAGGCGTACACGCCCTTATTGTCCGCCGTTTCGTCCGCCGCCATGCGGAGAATTTCCGTGATGGTTGCCGCCACGTCATAGGCGGTCATTTGTGTGCCGTCCGAAAAATAAACATCGGTGCGGATGTGGAATGTCCAAGTTTTATAATCGGCGCTGATGTCCCATGAGGTGGCCAAGCAAGGCTCCGGCTCATAGCTGTCGTTCAAGGTGACAAGGCTTTCGTACATCAAAGCGCTCATGGATTGAAAATCGCGCTCCACAGCGCGTAAAGGGTTTAGAACAGTCGTTTTAGCGGAAATCAGACCGACCGTTAGGCTGCTGTCCATTTCTCCGGCGAAGGCGCAGGAGGTGCTAAACAGCGTCAGACACAGAAAAAGAATCGCCGTCCGGATAATAATAGGTGAGGTAGATCGCATAGGAATTGACCACCTTTCTGGCATAAGAGCGGGTATTTTCATAAGGAATTTGGTCATAGGTCAAGTGTTGACCGTCTGTCGAATAATTTTCAATCCACTTGGCGACATTGCCCGCGCCCGCGTGATAGGCACAGGCGATTAAAATCGGGTCGCCGTCATATTTCCGGCTCAGATAGCTGATGTACCATGTTCCCATGTGGATATTGATGTCTTCATCATACAAAAGGTCATCGGTATAATCGCTGATGCCGATTTTGGGCGCAATCCATTCGCCGGTGGAGGGCAGGAGCTGCATCAGCCCGCGAGCGCCGACGGAGGACACGGCATCCGGGTCATAGCTGCTTTCGTTCAAAATAACCGCAGCAATATACGCGGGATGCACGGCATATTCGGCAGCGTATTTCGTAATCAGGTCGCGGTTTTTGACGGTCGTGCGCCAGACGCGGCGCTCCAGCTCTGCCTGCTCCTGCGCGTGCTGATTTTCAATGTCGGTGAGCTTCGCGGAATAGATGACATCCGCCGCCAATGCCACGACAGTAAGCAGCGTCAGCACGCCCAGCACAATAAGCTGGACATTCGACAGGCGCAGCCGCGGACGCTTTTTTTTGCTGCGCCGTCTGCGGGCGGTGGTCTCGGCTTTTTTCCCGTCAACGGGCTGAAAGCCGGAATAAGGCGATTGAGACAAGGCTTTTCTCCTTCGTGTGATTTTTTTGCAGGGGAAAACATTCTTTATGCGATAGAGAATGTTTTCCCCTGCACCCCTTTCAAGAAAGCGTATAGGGGAAATAACTAATT
>CAVJHY010000234.1:0-2977 GCA_963649405.1 bacterium | reverse complement strand
GTGTACGGCGGTAAGCTGCCCATTCATGTGCGTTGCTTAATTGACGAAGCGGCCAACATCGGGCAGATTCCCAATCTGGAAAAGCTAGTGGCTACCATCCGCAGCCGTGAAATTTCGGCTTGCCTTGTTTTACAGGCAAAAAGTCAGCTAAAGGCAATCTACAAAGACCATGCCGACACCATCATCGGCAATATGGATAGTCAGATTTTTCTCGGCGGCTCGGAACCCGGCACGTTGAAAGACCTGTCCGAAATGCTGGGTAAGGAAACCATTGACGCTTTCAACACATCGGACACGCGCGGAAACTCGCCCTCTTATGGCACAAATTATCAGAAATTAGGGCACGAGCTTATGAGCCGCGATGAGCTTGCGGTGTTGGACGGTGGCAAGTGCATTCTTCAACTGCGCGGTGTCAGACCGTTTCTTTCGGACAAATACGATCTGACCCAGCATCCGAACTACAAGCTGACCTCTGATTACGACCCCAAAAACACGTTTGATATTGAGAAATATCTGAATCGAAAAACAAAAATCCACCCCGGTGATGAGTTCATCGTGGTGGATGCTGATTCACTCCCGTCTGCCTGATTCGGTAGGCGGTTTTATTTTACGCGGCCAGAGAGGTACACCAGCAAGCCAACTTCTGCCACAGTTCGCGGCTTAACAACACGGTTTCAGGTGTGTACGGACGGTCTACAAGTTTTCAATTATAAAGGAGAAACGACTATGGAATTCTTTAACTCTGCTATTGAAGTTCTTCAGACTCTGGTCGTCGCTCTGGGTGCTGGCCTCGGCGTTTGGGGTGCCATCAACCTGCTGGAAGGTTATGGTAACGATAACCCCGGCTCCAAATCTCAGGGTATGAAACAGTTGATGGCTGGCGGCGGCGTTGCGCTGGTCGGTATTACCTTGATTCCTCTGCTGAGCGGTCTTTTCGGCTAAGAGCCGCAGGCGGGTTTATCCCGCCTGTACATACGCAATCGCTATGATCTCTGCTGTGGATAACAGCCCCTATTATAATAGGTAGCGTATTGCATCGAATACCAACTGACAATCGAAAGGAAGTGTTTTCTATGCAGTTTTTGACCCACATTATTTTTCTCCTGAACCTCCTGAAAACCCTCATCAATCATTTCAGCTAAGGCGGTGACCGCTGAATGGAAACTGTTCTCAAAGCTATTGCCGACTGGATAAAAGGAATTCTGACGGCAGGCATCATGTCAAACCTGTCCGGGCTTTTCGATGCAGTCAACGAGCAGGTCGGTGATATTGCACAACAGGTCGGCACACGGCCATCAGCCTTTGAACCGCGCGTTTTTGCGATGATCGAATCACTTTCCCGGAACGTGGTGCTACCCATCGCTGGCGTTATTTTGACCTTCATCGCCTGTTATGAACTGATCGAGATGATAACCCAGCACAACAACATGGCACAGTTCGAGCCAGCACTTATCATGCGGTGGATTTTTAAGACCGCTGTTTCAGTATGGTTCATCTCCAACACGTTCGATATTGTCATGGCAGTCTTTGATCTGACGCAGAAAGTCGTGTCCGATTCCAGCGGCATTATTGCGGGCAATACCCGCGTCAATGAAATCGGTCTGTCGATGCTGGAAGCCAGTCTGATGCAAATGGATGTCGGCCCACTTTTCGGGCTTTTCCTGCAATCGTTCTTCATTGGCATCACCATGAGAATTCTCTCAATCGTGATTTTCGTCATTGTCTACGGACGTATGATCGAGATCTACTGCATGGTGAGCCTTGCACCGATTCCCATGGCAACATGGGGCAACCACGAACAGAGCCACATGGGACAGAACTATCTGAAATGCCTGTTCGCGCTGGGATTTCAGGGCTTTCTCATCCTCATCTGCGTTGCCATCTACGCCGTACTGATTCAGAATGTAGCGATTTCCGGCGATGCCATTGGCTCGATTTGGGCAATCGTTGGTTACACTGTCCTGCTCTGTTTCAGCCTGTTCAAAACTAGCTCGGTCACAAAAAGTGTGCTGGGTGCGCATTAAAGGAGGTGTTCTATGGCTGCGTATATTTCTGTTCCCCGCGACTTAACCAAGGTGAAGTCCAAAGTGGCTTTCAACCTGACAAAGCGGCAGCTCATCTGCTTCGGAACGGCGGCACTGATCGGAGTGCCGCTTTTCTTTTTGCTCCGGGATTCCGGCGGCAACTCTGCCGCTACCCTTGGCATGATGGCAGTCATGCTCCCGGCTTTCTTTCTCGGTATGTACGAGAAAAATGGTCAGCCGCTGGAAAAGCTGCTGTCATATTATATCCGGGCGCGATTTCTGCGCCCGAAAATCCGGCCTTATAAGACCGCAAACTACTATGCGCTGCTTATGAAAGGAGGCATGAAGCATGATTCCGTTTTGGAAAAAGACCGATAAAGGCGGCAAGAAAATGCCGCCGAAACCCGCTATTCCTCACACGGCACAGCAGTCCATTCCCATGCAGCGGATGTTTGAGGATGGAACCTGCCGGGTGAGGGCGAACTACTACACCCGGACGATTGCCTATCAGGATATTAACTATCAGCTGGCACAACAAGAGGACAAAAACGCGATTTTCGAGGAATGGTGTTCGTTCCTCAACTTCTTCGACAGCTCCATCAAGTTTGAGCTGTCCTTTGTGAACATGGCAACGGACAGTTCAGAATTCGAGAAAAGCATCCGCATCCCATTCCAGAAAGACGGTTTCGATGATGTGCGGGCTGAGTATTCGCAGATGCTGCGCCAGCAGCTTGCCAAGGGCAATAATGGTCTGACTAAGACCAAGTTCATCACCTTTGGTGTGGAGGGCGAGAGTATGCGTCAGGTGAAAACCCGGCTCGATCATGTTCAGAATGATTTGCTCAACAACTTCCACCGTTTGGGTGTGCAGGCCAAGCCGCTGAATGGTACGGAACGGCTCAAACTCATGCACGATATGTTCAACATGGACGGTTCCAGCAAATTTCATTTTG
>CAVJHY010000233.1:0-3006 GCA_963649405.1 bacterium | reverse complement strand
TCTCCGTCTACTGTCTTCAGCATCACCTGATTACCGCTGACAGTGAGACGGGAGGTGAGGGTTTGGGCATAGGTATTGGCAAAAACCTCGGCGCTGGCGGTACCCTGTTTGTAGACGGCGGGCAAGATGGTTGGCAGGGCAAGAGTCTGCGTAGTGGTGGTAAATTCCACCAAATCGGCAGAATCGGCAGCGGCCACGCCAACGCAAATTGTCCATGTATACGATCCTTCGGTCTGGTTGACCTCCAAGGTGAGTTGCGCATCGACAAAGTAAAACGCGCTGCCGGAGCGGGCAAATTCCGTGTGCGAATAGCCGGTGATTTGGTCGTTCAGGCGGGACACGGTTTCGCTTTCGCCGCGCTGTCCGTCCGAACAAACGAGATAATAGGAGGCATAGGAAAATTCGCCGCCGCCGTTGCCGGACAGAACATAGGAAAGCGGGTCATGATAAATATTTTTCACCGTTTCCTCGACCGTGCCATCGTCCGCTTCGATGGTGTATTCATCCACAGTGTCGCCGTAATCCAGAGAGGAATACGGCTTCTCGTACTCGAAATCTCCGCCGCTGGACAGGGAAATTTTGTATTCGCCGTCTAAAAAATTCAACGCTTCGACGCTCAAAATTGCATTTGCGATTGACTCTGTCGCCTGCGCCGGAATCAGTGCCGTGTACGCCTCCGGTAGTGCCTCCTGCGCGGCATTTAACAGCGGGGTAATGTCGCTGACTGTGGCTAAAACGCTGTCCGCCAGTGCTTGCGCGGCATTCGAGCCGTCCGGCGCAACGGTCTGCGTTTCGATGACCGTTGTCGTGTCCACACCGGCAACCGACTGCGTGCTGTCGCCGCAAGCGCATAATAAAAGGGAAAGAACGAACAGAAGCAAAAATAAATAAGTTTTTTTCATGGTGTCCCTCGATAAATAGAATCGGCGTGCAGCCCTAAAATTCGAGCGGCACGCCGAAAATAATACAATTAGCCGATTTCCGCGCCGTCCGGCATAGCGTCCGGATCGTCCACGGTCAGAAGACGCAGAGTGCCCGTCTTTTCGTCCAAGCCGGACAGCAACATACCCTCGGACATCACGCCCATAATCTTACGCGGCGCAAGGTTGGCAAGCAGCACCAACTTTTTGCCCACCAGTACGGACGGGTCAGGATAGGACTTGGCAATGCCGGACAACACCGTCCGCTTTTCATCGCCCAAGGACAGCGTGAAGCGCAGCAGTTTGTCGCTCTTTTCGACCTTTTCGCAAGCCTCCACCCGCGCTACCCGCAGTTTGACCTTCTCAAAATCGTCAAAGCCGATACAGCCCTCCGGCAGCTCCTGCTTCTTTTCGGTCTTTTTCTCCTGCTTTTTCTCAGCCTTCACTTCGGGCTTCTTTTCCTCTTTCTTGCCGCCCGCCAGCTCAAGCAAATCCTTCTTAATGTCGATGCGCGGGAAGATGGCCTCGCCCTTGCGGACGAGCGTCCCCACGGGCAGCAGTCCGAAGGTCTTTAGGGAATCCCATGTTTTCAGCGCGTCATCCGTCACGCCAAGCTGTGCAAAAATGCGCTCCGGAGTTTTGGGCATGAACGGTTCAATCAGCACGGAAACAAAGCGGACGCATTCCGCCAAGGTATACAGCACTGTTCCGAGGCGCGGCTTATCCGCCTCGTTCTTGCCCAACACCCACGGCTGCGTGATGTCGATGTACTTGTTGCATTCGCCGATGAGCTTCCAGATTTCCTGCAGCGCATTGGAGAACTGCAGCGCATCCATCTGCGTTTCGACCAGCGTGGGGAGCTGCAGCGCGTGCTCCTTGAGCGGCAAATCAACCTCGGTCATCTCGCCCATTTCCGGCATCGCACTGCCGAAATATTTCTCAATCATCGCCACCGTGCGGCTGACCAGATTGCCCAAGTCATTCGCCAAATCCGCGTTCAGGCGGGTGAGCAGCGCTTCATTGGTATAATTGCCGTCTGCGCCAAAGGGCATTTCGCGCATCAGATAATAGCGCAGTGCGTCCGCACCGTATCGGGCAACAATCGGCTCGGCGTAAACGACATTGCCCTTGGACTTGCTCATCTTGTCGTTGCCGAACAAAAGCCAGCCATGCGCAAACACCTGCTTGGGCAGCGGCAACCCCAGCGCGTGCAGCATAATCGGCCAATAAATGGTGTGGAAGCGGACGATTTCCTTGCCAACCAGATGCACATCCGCCGGCCAATATTTCTTGAACAGCTCGTCATGCTCCGTTGTGTAGCCGAGCGCGGTGATGTAGTTGCTCAGCGCGTCAATCCAGACATAGACCACGTGCTTGGGGTCAAAGTCCACAGGTACGCCCCACTTGAAGGATGTGCGGCTGACGCACAAATCCTGAAGACCGGGCTTCAAGAAATTATTAATCATTTCATTGGCGCGAGAAACCGGCTGGATAAAGTCAGGATGCTCCTTCAGATAGTCCATGAGCCAATCCTGATATTTGCTCATGCGGAAGAAGTAGCTCTCCTCGCGCACCAGCTCGGTCGGGCGGCCGCAGTCCGGACAGAGATTGCCGTCCTTTAATTGTGTGGGTGTCCAGAACGCCTCGCATTGGGCACAGTATTGCCCCTCATAGGCGCTCTTGTAGATGTCGCCCTGCTCATAGAAGCGCCTGAAAATCTTCTGCACGGCCTTTTCGTGACGTTCGTCCGTCGTGCGGATAAAATCGTTGTATTCGACTTCCATCAGCTCCCAGAGCTTCTTGGTTGCCGCAACAATCTCGTCCACATACGCCTTGGGCGATACGCCCTTTTCGGCTGCCTTGCGCTCAATCTTTTGGCCATGCTCGTCCGTGCCGGTCAGAAAATAGGTGTCATAGCCTGTCATCTTCTTAAAGCGCGTCATCGTATCCGCCGCAACGGTGGTGTAGGTATGCCCGATATGCATATTCCCGCTGGGATAGTAAATGGGCGTGGTGATGTAAAATGCCTTCTTGTCCGCCATAAAAACCGCCTCCGCAAAGGGCACCGCCCTTAGAATCGAAATAT
>CAVJHY010000232.1:0-3028 GCA_963649405.1 bacterium | reverse complement strand
AAATAAAAACGATAAAAGGGTACGGCGAACGATGGCCGTACCCTTTTTCATTCTGTCACTGTTTCTTCTTCAGTGAAATCTTCCTGCACGGCAGGGAGATGGTCGCAGACCATCAGCCAGCCATCCTCGCCGTTATCTTCATAGTATTTCGGGCGAACGCTGACTTTGACGAAGCCCAGCGACTTATATAAATTCTGCGCTATCTCGTTGCTCTTGCGCACCTCCAAGGTCAAGTAGGACGCGCCTAAATTGGCAGCGTATTGAAGCAGACTCTCTGTCAGCAATCGCCCGATGCCTGCGCCGCGCTCTTCCTTCGCCACGGCGATGTTCGTAATATGTCCCTCGTCCAAGACAATCCATGCACCGGCATAGCCTAAAATTTTCCCGTCCCGCACTGCAACCAGATAGCGGGCGCAGGGGTTGGTCTCCAGCTCTTGATGAAACGAGCGCTCGCTCCACGGTATGGCAAAGGTATCTGCCTCAATCCGATGCACAGCCGGAATGTCTGCGACGGTCATTCGACGAATTTCAATATTTTTATCCATGCAAGGCGCTCTCCAACAAATTTTTCTGTCGTTCTGCCTGCGGCGCACGCAGATACAGCGGCTTCAGCTCGCGGCAGTCCACAGCACTGTCAAGATGGCTTGCGGCGATGGCCGCAATGGCCGCAGGCCGTAAATACAGGCTTTCCGGCGGTGCAAAGATTGCTCTTTTCCCCATGCTTTCAGCGATTTTGTCTTGATGGACAGCCACGCCGTCCCCGACAAACAACAGTTTTTTTTCGTTTGACAAGGCATCGACCTTGGTTAAATAATCCGCTAATTTCAGTGGCTCGTCCGCCATAAGCCGCGTCATCGTCAGCCCTTCAAACGCAGCGCCATACACCTGACCGGCGCGGGCATCCTGAATGGGACACAAAATGCCCTCAAAAAGCGAAACACTCTCGGCAAAGGCTTCCAATGCGTCTACAGCAATACAGGGCTTATCCACCGCCTGCGCCATACCTTTGATGGCCGTCACGCCGATGCGGACACCCGTAAACGAGCCGGGACCGACAGCAACGGCAAAACAATCCACATCCTCGATGCGCGTGCTGGAGTGCAGAAACGCCTCCTCCGTCATGGGCATAATGCTCTCGGAATGCGTCATTTTGTTGCGGGCAACTGCCTCATAAATCACCACGCCATCTCGCATGAGGGCAACGCCCGCCGTTGGGCCGGAAGTATCCAAAGTATAAATCAGCATACCGAAGCCTCCTTTAATTGAGACAGCTCAAACGGGCGAAAGCTGCCAACGGTTTTCACGGAAATTCTACGCTCTGTTTCGGAGAGCTTTTCGATATTGATGAGCAAAAAGCCGTCCGGCAACAGCTCCGGTGCGCGTTCCGCCCATTCAATCAAGGAAACGCCGTTGCCATGAAGCTGCTCCTCCACACCGATAACGAAAAGCTCCTCAGCATCCTGAATGCGATACCAGTCAAAATGGTAGAGCGGCAGACGGCCGGACGAATAGGCATTAAGGATCGTGAAGGACGGGCTGGGGACAGGCTCATGAATGCCAAGCCCCCGCGCTATGCCACGAGCCAGCTCACTTTTTCCAGCGCCAAGGTCACCATGCAACACGATACCATCGCCCGCGCAAAGCAATTTGGCCAGTCTTGCGCCCAATGCGGCGGTTTCCTGCGCTGTATCTGTTAATTGCTCATACCACGGATAGCCCAGCATCTCAAGTGCCGTCACCCTGTCTATGTCAATCTGATGTTTGAGCGCCGCCATGTTCTCAAACGGACGAATGTCCCGAATGAAGCCATACAGGGAAAGCTCCATCGGTAAACCGTAAATGTTTTCTTCAAAGTCAAAAACCCAAGTTTCGACGGTCACTGCTGCCGAATGATCCGCCGTTGGCCGTGTGCCGATGTTCGTCACGCCGGGACGCTTTTTCCCGTTAATCGTTGCAAAGGAAGCGTACACGCCTGATTTGGGGAGTATCTCCCCAGCCTCGACCGCCAAATTCGCCGTTGGGAAGCCCGCGCCCGTCCCCTTGTGATGTCCGTGAATGACCGTTCCGCTCAGTGTACTCATGTCAATTTCCCAGCTTTCCCTGCATCGCCAAAACAATGAGGACGACCGTAGCCAGAACGAGCAGCGACACGATAATGACACCAGCCGAAAGACCGTGCCTCTTCTCTGAGTCCTTCGATTCCGGTGCTAAATGTGCCGCACGCAGCCCTTTTGCCACCGGCTTATAGAGCAGCATGGTCAGCGCGGCGTTGATGGTACCCTTCACCAAGTTAAACGGAAGGAAAACCGTGGCCAGCATCGCTGCGACCGTCTCCCGCTCAACGCCCATATAAAGCGGCGTGATGAGATAGTTCCACAAAAGCATCATGGCGGTCATGGAAATTGTACCGACAATCAGCCCGATAACCGCACCTTTCAGCGTGTGCAGCCGCTTATAAATCAGTGCCGATACGCCCACAAACATACCGGATGAAAGGATATTCATGATGAGACCAATCCAGCCTGTTTCCGAAATCGTCACCATCTCGACCAGTGAAACGACCACGGTGACGCAGAGTCCGGACAGCGGGCCGAACAAAAAAGCGCTGATGGCCAAGATAACATCCTTAGGCTCATAGCTTAAAAAGGACACCATTGGGATGCGAATAATGACCACCGCGATATACGCCAGTGCGCTCAGCATACCCAAGGTCACCAGGCGCTTTGTATCATAGGGTTTCATATTTTCTCCTCTCCGCTTCCGAAAAAGGAAGCCCGCCTTTCACGCATATGCAGAAGGGCGGGCGAAACCGTTTGCGCTTTTTGCAAGCGAAAAGCGTCTTTTATCATCCAGACTGTACTGTCGGTTTCGGAATTGCACCGAATCGGCCATGCAAGCGCACGGTTCGCGGACTGTGACCGCCGGTCGGGAATTGATGCTAACACACCTCACCCAGCCCCAAAGACACATGAAAAGCAATATTCAGATGGGCAGTCCAAGGACTGCGCACAAATCATAGCACGAAGGA
>CAVJHY010000231.1:0-3049 GCA_963649405.1 bacterium | reverse complement strand
CTGCGCCGATGATAGTGCCGGAACCGGTGTGAAAGTAGGTCTCTGTCAGGCAACCCATCTACACCCTGCTTCCTCTAGGTTGCAGGGTGTTTCCTTTTAGATTCCCTGAATAGTCCTGCCTATATCTTATGGAGGCATCTTATGATAGCCTACAATTTTAAGGGTGATATTATGGGATCAGGTCTTTCCTGACCATAGCCAAGATTGATAAGGAGCAAACAGGATGTGCGGTATAGTCGGTGCAGTCGCTGAACGTAATGTAGTCCCCGTCATGCTGGAAGGACTGAAACGTCTGGAATACAGGGGCTATGACTCATGCGGCATTGCTGTCAATCGTAAGGGACGCCTCCAGCGCTCACGTAGCACCTCTCGTGTCGCTGAGCTCGAGAAACAGGTCAACACTCAGTCCTTCACCGGCACACTCGGCATCGCTCATACGCGTTGGGCAACGCATGGCAAGCCTACTACCGACAATGCTCATCCGCATTTTTCCGGTGAGCGCATCGCCCTTGTCCATAACGGCATTATTGAAAACCATGCCCCTCTGCGTGAAGAACTCCAGGCAAGAGGCTATGTCTTCACCAGCCAGACCGACACTGAGGTCATCGCCCACCTTATTGATGCCTATTATCAGGGCGACCTTTTCCAGGCCGTCAAGACCGCCGCTGCAAGACTTCAGGGTGCTTTTGCCATTGCTGTCATTTGCAACGATGACCCTCAGCGCCTTGTCGGTGCCCGTAAGGGCTCTCCGCTTGTCGTTGGCATCGGACAAGGAGAAAACTTCCTCGCCTCCGATGCCCTTGCCCTTGCTGGCACCACCAACAAGATCATCTATCTTGAGGAAGGCGACATCGCCGACATCCGGCTTGGAGAATATGCTATCTATGACAAGGATGGCAATCCCGTCCAACGGGAAATTCACACCGTCAATATTCTCTCCGGCATGTCAGACCTTGGTCCTTACCGCCATTTCATGCAAAAGGAAATCTTTGAACAGCCAAGAGCTATCGCTGATACCCTTCAAGGACTGGAAACCATTACCCCCGAACTCTTCGGCAAACAGGCGGCAGACATTCTTCCCAACATCAAATCCGTCCTCATTCTCGCCTGCGGTACCAGCTACTATGCCGGTGCCACCGCCAAATACTGGATTGAATCCATTGCCAGGATCCCGGTTGAAGTCGAGATTGCCAGTGAGTACCGCTATCGTGACAGTGTTCCAGCAGAAGACAAACTTGTTGTCACTATCAGTCAGAGTGGAGAAACCGCAGACACCTTGGCCGCACTGCGGCATGCAAAATCACTCGGCATGGCAAACACTCTCACCATCTGCAACGTCTCCACCAGTGCCATGGTCCGTGAATGCCTGCTCGCCTACATCACCCGTGCCGGTATCGAGATAGGTGTCGCCTCCACCAAGGCATTTACCACCCAGCTCGTAGCTCTCTTTCTTCTTGCCCTCACCATCGCCAAGATTAAGGGTAGACTGACACCAGAGCAAGAAGCTCAGTATCTCCATGCTCTGAGGCACCTGCCATCAGCCGTCTCTGCCGTTCTTGCCCTCGAACCCCAGATCATCGCCTGGGCAGACCAGTTCGCCCGTCATGATGATGCCTTGTTCCTCGGCAGAGGTATCCATTACCCCATTGCCCTGGAAGGCGCCCTCAAGCTCAAAGAAATCTCCTACATCCATGCAGAAGCCTACCCGGCAGGTGAGCTCAAGCACGGACCGCTTGCGTTGGTGACGGAACGTATGCCCGTTGTCACTATCGCTCCGAACGATATCCTGCTTGAGAAACTTCAGTCTAACATGCAGGAAGTTCGGGCACGTGGCGGTCAGCTCTACGTATTTGCCGACAGCGATACCCATATCGTTAACGGGGATGGAGTCCATGTCATTCGTATGGCGGAAAACTATGGGCTTCTCTCCCCGATTCTGCATGTTATTCCATTGCAGCTCTTGGCATACCACACAGCCCTGGTCAGAGGGACTGATGTGGACAAACCACGCAACCTTGCGAAGTCGGTTACGGTAGAATAAAAGAATAGAGGATGCCGTTAAGAAAACGGCATTACTGGCATGACGGCAGACAGGATGCCTCCAGTAGGCGATTGTCTGTTGCAGATAAAAAGGAGAAAAGATGGTTACTTCGGCAGAAGAAGCTGATACGGTTGGTTATACCCTGAAGAGGAGCCGTTACCTGAATCTCACCAACCGCTGCGGGATGCTGCGTTGTGCATTCTGCCCGAAATTCAATGGATCATGGTCTGTCAAGGAATACAATATGCGTCTTCAGCATAATCCTTCTGTTGAGGAACTGGTTGAGGCAGCAGGTAAGCCCGGTGAATACAGTGAAGTCGTTTTCTGTGGTATGGGAGAATCGACAGCTCGTCTGGATGTCATGCTTGAAGTTGCGCACCGTCTTCGGGAAAAGGGCATCACCAATTTACGGTTGAACACCAATGGACTGGCAAATCAGATGTACGGGCGTGATGTTGCTCCTGAAATTGCGGCTGTCATCCCGACCATTTCTGTTTCCTTGAATGCTCAGGATGAAGAAACCTATATTCGTCATTGCCGCCCGAAATTTCCAGGCGCTTATGCTTCAATGCTTGGCTTTGTAAAGAGTGCTCATGAGGCGGGGGCCGATGTTACAGTGACGGCTGTTGATGGGCTTCCCGGTGTTGATGTGAAGGCATGTGCGGCAATCGCAGAAAAACTTGGCGTCAAGTTCCGTCGTCGTGTACTGGATGATTTGGTCTGATTGTTGTTTTTACAGGAGAAAAAAGCAGTTTTGAAAAAACTGCTTTTTTCTTTTTTGTGGATAAGTTTTTAATTATTTGATTTTAATGATGATTTTTATCAACACGCTTGTTGAAAAACAGTGGATATTTTGTTGATAAAATGTATATAAGTTGTTGATAATAAAATTAAATCATCGTTTTTCCACAAGGATTGAAAGCGGTTTTCGGAATCTGCGAGGTCCCCTGCACGTTTTAAAAAGCTTCTCTATAATAACGTGACTGATTTTCAAAACAAGATAAACAG
>CAVJHY010000230.1:0-3064 GCA_963649405.1 bacterium | reverse complement strand
CATAAGGAATATAAGAAAAACGCCGCGTTTGCGGCGTTTCCTTGTTTGGTGGAGGTGAGGGGAGTCGAACCCCTGTCCGAAGACTCAGGCTTATGTTTTTCTCCGAGCGCAGCCAAGATTTTGAATTTTCCGCTGCCGCACGCCTCATGGCGGGCTTACGGCGTTGGTAGCTTCATAGTGCCGGCTTCAGGCAAAGCTTACTGAAGCCCGTTCCCTACATCAATGACGCCGGTGGTCTGAGCCGTAGGCGCTCAGAGTCGACGCGCGGCATTAAGCCGCGAAAGCGTAATTATTATTGTCAGTTAATTTTAATTCCCCGTTTTAACGCGGTCAGGGGCCGCGGCTCGCTTACCATACTCCCGACAATCCTCGTCGAAACCAGTACACCCCCATAAAATTGCGCTTCTGTTGCTTCACCCGCGTTGGCGCATAGCGCGGGCAATGTCCATTTTTGCATCCTTTTCCGCCATATCTGCACGTTTATCGTGCAGATGTTTGCCGACGCACAGCCCCAAGGCGAGCTTCATCCGCCCGTCCTTCAGATACACGGAAAGGGGGATGAGGGCATAGCCCTGACGCTGGACAAGGCTACTTAATTTGCGAATTTCGCTTCTGTGCATCAGAAGACGTTTGGGGCGCAGCGGGTCAGTGTTAAAGATATTTCCCTGCTCGTAGGGGCTGATATGCATGGATTGGACGAAAATTTCGCCATCCTTGACCAGTGCATAGCTTTCCTTCAGATTGACCCGTCCCTGCCGCATGGACTTGACTTCCGTGCCTTTCAACTCAATGCCGCATTCATAGGACTCTTCGATGAAAAAGTCGTGCCGCGCACGGCGATTTTCAGCCACCTGTTTGACACCCTTTGCCTTCGCCATACCGCACCTCCTTTCATCGAATGATGATAGTATACCATATTGACAGCAGGATTGCAACATACATGTTTAGATCGAATTAAAGCGCAAATTGTTACAATTCATCGGTTTATAGCGGTTAAAAGCCAGTATAGAATAGATTGTGTAGATTGCGAAACGGGGTAGAGGGGAAAAATACTATGCGTTTACATGGGCTGCGAAAAGAGAAAAGCTGATCGATATAAAGATGCAAAGCAATTTGTGAGCGTGGGGGAGTGAGACAAAGCCATTGCCACTTTTGCTGCACTGGACGGCTATGAGGACAGTACCAAATTATACAATGAAAGCAGCATGGACATGCGTATTACACCGACTGCTTATGCATCGGCGCTGGGGGTGTTCGTCAACAAACGGCAAATGTAAGAAGCCTGATGGCAGAAAAACATGGCTTTGGTGGCTGCGCTCACATATGGGTGAATATTGAAACGGGTATGCTTTAATCTTTATGTATCGGATTTGTGTCTGCTTCAGGCAAAATGACATGCTTTACGGCTTCACGCTTGCGCAAATCCGTCATGGCGGCATAATGACGGCGTGTCGTGTTGACATCCGTGTGACCGAGAACATCTGCGACCAAATAAATATCGCCGGTCTCCTGATAAAGATTTGTGCCAAAGGTGCTACGGAGCTTATGCGGGCTGATGCGCGTCTTCAGCGGCGCTGCAACGAGTGCATATTTTTTCACTAAATTCTGAACAGCCCGCTGAGTGATGCGCCGTTTTTGCAGTGACAAAAAGAGCGCGTCTTCATGGCCGGGTAAAGTTTCGATTTGTTCACGCTCCTTGATGTACGCCTTGAGCGCATCAGCCACCTGTTCGGGAAAATACAGAATGGTTTGATTGCCTCCCTTGCGGGTGACGAGAAAAGCGTTCAGCTCAAAATCAAGGTCATCTAAATTGATGCCGACGCATTCGCTAACGCGGATTCCAGTGCCTAAAAACAGCAAAAGCAGCGCATAATCACGGGTGCGTGTAAATTCCAGCAGCTTTTGCTGGCGTTTGGTTAGCCCGTTTCCGCTTTCGACCGTTTCCAGCATTTTCATCATTTCATCGCGTTCTAAGCGCAGAATTGGCTTTTCGTGCAGCTTTGGAAGGGCAACCAGCGTAGTAATATTGGCATCAATATGCTTATGTTTATATAAATATTCAAACAGAGAGCGAAGAGAACAGAGCTTGCGCATGATGCCAAGCTCATGATTTTTGACCAGTTTTTCTTCGCCGGTATCACGATTTTCAGAATAGTATTGCGTCAAATAATCCTGATAACCTTCGATGTCGCGGCCAGTGAGCTGCTTTAGATGGACATCGTTAATCAAGAAGATAGGAATATCAGCAAACAGATAGTTTTCTTTGGATAAATATTCAAAAAACAGCCGATAATCGTATGCGTATGCAAGGCGAGTCAGCGTGCTGGTCGTGTGTGCGATGGAACGAAAGAAATCCGTACAGACGATGGGCAATTCTTTTTCCAGCGCACGCAGCTTTTCAATGCGCTCGGAATTGATGGTTTCGGAATAAGATGCGGACATAAATTTGACCTCCAGATGGTTGCAGATGCGTCAGAACACACAGATGCAGCAGGACAGGGCTTAGAAGCTCTTTATGAAAGAAAGACATTTGTGCCGCAAAGAGATTTAGAAATGAAGCACAAAGGGATATTGAAGCGGAAGCCACATTAGCCGCCGAGAAAAAAACATTAAAGCGGTAGACGGATGCTGAAAATACAGGATTTCGATAAGTCGGAGCGGTTCAAATGCAATGCGCCAATCAAAAATGATTCGATGCGCAAAGCCATCAGAACATTAATGACACTGCAACGAAAGCACAGCCGGCGAGCCGAAATCCGTGATTATTATAGCTTTCCCCTTAAAAATTGTCAATACTATTCGTAAAAGCGTTCTTTTGCGAATAGTATTTATGAAGTAAAAAACCGCAGATGGGACTCCCCTTTTCTGCGGTTAGATGCTTATGATGTTAGAAAATGTCGAGCTTGTGAAAAAAAGTCTGTAAAAAGGTGAAAACCAAGGTCTTCTGTGGTAGGATAAAAAACATAGGAGGTCTGAATTATGGCGAACAAAAAGAAAGAGTACTACAAACCGGGACCCATGACGGAAGGAAAGCGGAACATCATCCAAGGGCTGCTGCAGGAAT
>CAVJHY010000229.1:0-3080 GCA_963649405.1 bacterium | reverse complement strand
GATAAATAGTGAATTTTGTGGAAGAGTCGATTGCAAAAATCGATGGTTTACTGGATGTAAATCGAGATTTTTGCAAGAAGTAGATGGCGCAAAAGGCACATTTTTGCGAGCCGCCGAATTGTGCGGTGATGCCTTAAAGAAACCAATCCGCAAGTATTCGGTATTCGTGGATAACGAATATATTCGCAATAAATCCATTTAGGAGGCGTTTATATGACAGACAGAATTGAAGCAATCAAAGATTTTCAGTGGCAAAAAAAGCACCATGCATATAGACAGACCGTTCCTGACGGAGCGGAATGCACATGGCGTGACCTTTCTCTGACAGATGCAATGCGGACAGCGCTGCGGTTGCAGTCTGCGTTGGCGGCGGAAAAGCCCGTTCTGCTGCCGCAAGAGCTGATTGCGTTTACCCGAACAGTACCCAATCTGCCCAGCCAGTTTTCCGATGCGGAATGGGCAGAAATCTGCGAACATCATACGATTCATGAACGCGGCAATGTCTGCAATCTGTCGCCGGATTACGGTTACATTATAAAAACCGGTCTTCTTGCAATTCGTGAACGGCTTTCCGATTGTGACGAGCATACGGCCATGCGACTCTCCATTGATGCCGTCTTGGATTTGACCGCACGCTACGCAAAGCTGGCACGGGATTTAGGTGATATTTCGATTGCCGAAACACTCGACCATGTACCTGCCTATCCCGCAAGAACATTTAGAGAAGCACTTCAAAGTCTGCGCATTCTGCATTTTGCTATGTGGGCGGAGGGCGATTACCATAACACGCTCGGCCGCTTTGACCAGTATATGATGCCCTATCTGGCACATGATTTAGATGCGGGAATTGAAACGGAAGAAAGCGCGTTTGAGCTGCTTGAGGCATTTTTCCTGTCCTGTAATCGTGATTCGGATTTGTATCCCGGTATGCAGCAGGGTGATAACGGGCAGAGCATGGTGCTTGGCGGCATGACACCGGATGGGAAAGACGGCTATAATAAGCTGAGTGAAATGTGCTTGAAGGCTTCTGCCGAGCTGCGGCTGATTGACCCGAAAATTAACCTTCGCGTAAGCAGCGACACGCCACTTTCTGTCTTTGAGCTTGGCACACGCTTGACGCGGCTCGGTCTTGGTTTCCCGCAATATGAAAATGACGATGTCGCGATTCCTGCGTTGATGGCACTGGGCTATGAGGAAGTCGATGCCCGCGATTACGCAATGGCCGCCTGCTGGGAATTTATCATCCCCGGAAAAGGAATGGAAATCCCGAACATTGATGCCATGCCGTTTGCAAACAATGTGGATTGGGTAATCCGAAACAAGCTCTGCGAATGCACCAATATGGATGCGCTGAAATCGTGCGTAAAATCGGCCATCTTTGATTCTGTTGATCAGATTCTTGCAAAGAAGAAAAATCTCTATGTGATCCCGTCGCCGTTTCTCTCCATGTTTTTTGAAGGCTGTGTTGAAAATGCACGAGATATTTCGTTTGGCTGCAAATATAATAATTGGGGGCTTCACGGAACGGGGCTTGCATCGGCTGCGGATATGTTGGCAGCCGTAGAGCAGGCGGTGTTTACCGAAAATGTTCCGGCTGAGGAGTTGGTTGAAGCCCTGAATGCTGATTTTGTCGGATACGATGCGCTCAGAAGCCTCCTTCTTAGTGCGCCGAAGATGGGCAATGATGATGATCGTGCAGACAACTATGCGGTGTGGCTGCTGGATGTATTTGCGGAAGCCGTGCAGGGAAAGAAAAACGAACGCGGCGGAATCATTCGTGCCGGTACGGGAACGGCCATGTATTACATTTCTCACGCTGCTTCTTTGGGCGCAACGGCTGATGGACGCGAAGCCGGCGTTCCGCTGCCTGCCAATTATTCGCCGTCATTAAATGTGCGCTTAAACGGTCCGGTGTCGCTGATTAAGTCCTTTACAAAGCCGCATCTGAAAAATGTCATCAATGGCGGTCCGCTGACGATTGAATTTTCGGACAGCGTGTTTCAGCAGGATGAGGCAATCGAAAAAGTTGCTCAGTTGGTACGGCTGTTTATTTTGCGCGGGGGTCATCAAATCCAGCTGAATACGGTCAACTGTGATCGGTTATTGGACGCTCAAAAGCATCCGGAGAACTATCGAAATTTGATTGTCCGTGTCTGGGGCTGGAGCGGCTATTTCGTGGAGCTGGATAAGTGTTATCAGGATCATATCATTCTGCGGGCGGAACTGAACCTATGAACGGCACCATATTTGATATCAAGGAATTTGCTGTCTATGACGGGCCGGGGATTCGCACCACCGTATTCATGAAGGGATGCCCGCTGCGTTGTCAGTGGTGTCATAATCCGGAAGGTCTTTCGCCAAACCCGGAATTGATGGTCAGCCTCGCAGCGTGTGAGCACTGCGGGGCTTGTACCCGTGTTTGTAAGCACCCGAATCATTATTGCATTGCGTGCGGAGAATGCATCCCTGTTTGCCGAAAAAATCTCCGGAAGATTATCGGAACGAATTGGAGCGCCGAAGCACTCGCAGAGCGCTTGAAAAAAGATACCGATGTCTATACGCTGTCCAGCGGCGGCATCACCTTTTCCGGCGGAGAGCCGCTCATGCAGTGGCCGTTTGTATCAGAAGTAATAGAGCGGTTAAAAGGGATTTCTGTGGCGATTGAAACGAGCGGTTATGCATCGGATGAAATATTTGATAATGCCATGCAAAAATGTTCCTTGATTCTGATGGATTGGAAGGTATCTGATCCGGAAATGCACAAAAAATATACCGGCGTATCCCAAACGCCGATTCGCAGACACCTTGAACAGCTCGCCGCAGGAACTGTTCCCTTTATTTTAAGAATGCCGATTATTCCGGGCGTTAATGACACAGCAACGCACTTTCAAACCGCTGCAGAACTTGTCAAAAATTCAAAATCTCTCCTTCGGATTGATGTGCTTCCCTATCAGCGCACTGCCGGCGCAAAATACGAAATGGTTGGCCGTACCTATTCCCCTGATTTTCACGAAGAGAATATGCCGAACTTTTATACAAAGATTTTTGAGCAAAGCGGGATTACATATCGGCAGTTTTAA
>CAVJHY010000228.1:0-3095 GCA_963649405.1 bacterium | reverse complement strand
GCATCTACTTCTTGCAAAAATCTCGATTTACAGAAAGTAAACCATCGATTTTTGCGTTTCGCGACTTCCGCAAAATTCACGATTGATCGCGCCGCCTCATTTGTGCGGTGCTGCCTAAGATATAATTGGTTTACTCTCCGATTGCCTTGTAGTCATCGGGAACAGTAATGCCCATCAGCTCGCACAGCTCCTTGTTGTATTCCTTGGTGAAGGTGGGAGCGAAGGCAACGGGCATGGCGCTGACATCCGCGCCGTTTACGAGGATTTCATACGCCATCTTCGCGGTTTCCACGCCAAGCTCATAGTAGCTGATGGACAGGGTGGCCACGCCGCAGCCGCTGCAAATGCCTTCCTCACCAGCGACAACGGGCATCTTCGCCACTTCAATGACATTGCGGATGGCCTCGGTGCAGGAAGCAGCGGTGTTATCGGTGGGGATATACAGCACATCGCTGGAAGCGCAGGCGCTTTCGACCACGGAGGCGACATCGTTGCTGTCCGTGAACGCAAATTCCTCGCATTCATAGCCCATATCGGTCAGATAGCCCTTGATGACATTGATCTGGTAGGCGGAATTAGCCTCGGCAGAGCAGTAGATAAGACCAACTTTCTTGGCATTCGGAAACAGCTCCTTGATGATGGCAGCCTGACCGTCCAGCGGCGCTAAGTCGGATGTGCCGGAGACGTTGTAGCCGGTCGTGCCTGTCCAGTCGCTGATGTCCAGCGCAGTGGCATAGTCGGTGACGGAGGTGCCAAGAATCGGGACATCACCGGTCGCAGCGGAAGCTGCCTGCAGAGCGGGGGTGGCGTTGGCCATGATGAGGTCAACATTCTTGGACAGAAGGCTGTTGATGATCGTGATGCAGGTGGCGGAATCGCCGGAGGCGTTCTGCACATCGATGGTCACTTTGTCGCCCAAGAGGTCATTCAGGGTATCCACAAAGCCCTGTGTTGCGGCATCCAAGGCAGTGTGCTGCACGAGCTGGCACACACCCACCTTATAGGTTTTTTCTTCCGCGTTGGCGGGATAAACGGCAGCCGCCAGACAGAGTGTCAGGCACAGAACCAACAGAATCAGCTTCTTCATCGTGATTTCCTCCTTAAATTGGTTGTGATGTCACCGCCGTGTCGGGCGGTGCGGAGATACCATTTTCCGCGAAAGCATTGATGGATTCGGTTTGCGCCTTCCGCATTCGGCAAAGCGATTTTTGCAGCATCGCCGGAACGGAAAGACGTTGGTCAGGGCTTTGAGCGGGAATGGTATCCATATCAAAAAGCGACTCCCTGCTTGAAAGGAGCCGCTTGTTTGAACTGATGATAATCAGCCGAAGAGCGCTTCGTTTCAGGCAGGATTTTGGCAGCGGTAATAATAGTAATAAAAGTAAAAAAACGACGCGCTAAAATAATAGCGCGCCGCCTGAAACACAGAAGCACACAGGGAGGACAGACTGACCTGATTCTGCGTCATACACATGGTCATCATTGCCCCTCCCTTCCGGTTGATGGGGAAATTATACATTACCCCCTTATGCCCTGTCAATCGAAATACATGAAAAGAACAGAAACCTGTATTTTCTTGTGACGCTCTTTATGTTGTTATAATGACTTGACGGCTACATATGAAAAAGGTACAATAAGAAACGATGAAAATCACGCGCTTCGGCGCTTTTGCAAGGAGGATACCATGATGCAGTTAAAGGTTCAGGCTCCGCTGGATCCGCAGTTTCAGCCCCTGTCCGTTGTACTCCGCGAATATGAGAAGGATGTTGCGGCATCCGGCTCTTCTCAGATGCTCGCCATTGCCATTGAGCGCAATCAGGGCTATGCGTACCGCAAGGATTTCCCCATTCTCCCGCTCGGCACGGATGATGCCCGCACGGTGAAGCTGATGGAGCGCATCGCCAAGACCGCGCTATGGGTCAGCGGCGGCTACAAGATTTACATCAGCGGCTGCAAGCCTCTCTACGAATGCCTGAAAAAAGCGTATCAAACGGGCGGCGCACGGGCGTTTGATGAGGACTTCATGGCACATGTGTACGAAAAGCCCTTTGAAGTGCTGTATGTCGAAAGCATCGCCGATATGCCGAAGGCTAAAAACGCCGCAAGCGCGGTCGGCCGGCACTTGGACGGCTGCCGCATCGGTTTTGATGCGGGCGGTTCGGACCGCAAGGTGTCTGCCGTGGTCAACGGCGAGGCTGTTTATTCCGAGGAGGTCGTGTGGCTGCCCAAGGTCAATCCCGACCCGGAATACCACTATCAGGGTATTTTAAGCGCCATGAAGTCTGCCGCCGCACACATGCCGCGGGTGGATGCCATCGGCGTATCGAGCGCGGGCGTGTACATTGACAACAAAATCATGGTCGCCTCCCTGTTTCTGAAAGTGCCGCCGGAAGCATTTGAAAAGCGCGTGAAAACGATGTACATTGATGTGGCGAAGGAAATCGGCAATGTGCCGCTGGAAGTCGCCAATGACGGCGATGTGACCGCGCTGGCCGGTGCAATGGATTTGGGCTGCGGCAATGTGCTGGGCATTGCGATGGGTACGAGCGAGGCCGGCGGCTATGTAGACAAGGATATGAACATCCTTGGCTGGCTGAACGAGCTGGCGTTTGCGCCCGTGGATGCCTGCGAAAATGCGATGGTCGATGAATGGTCGGGCGATTACGGCTGCGGCGTGAAATATTTCTCTCAGGATGGCGCGATTAAGTTAGCTCCCGCCGCGGGCATTGCACTATCCGATGATTTGACCCCTGCCGAAAAGTTGAAGGTCATTCAGAAGGAAATGCTCTCCGGCAATGCCGAGGCTGCGAAGATTTACGAGACCATCGGCGTGTATTTCGGCTATGCCATTGCCTATTATGCCACCTTCTATGACATCGATCATGTGCTTATCATGGGGCGTGTGACGAGCGGTGAGGGCGGTGCGCTACTGCTCAAAAAAGCGCAGGAAGTGTTGGATGTCGAATTCCCCGACCTTGCCAAGAAAATCACCCTGCACATCCCGGATGAAAAGAGCCGCCGTGTCGGTCAGTCCGTTGCGGCTGCATCGCTGCCGATGATTAAGTGATATATAATATGTGGGGAAACCATTCTTT
>CAVJHY010000227.1:0-3099 GCA_963649405.1 bacterium | reverse complement strand
TCTCTTGGGCCGTCCCCGAAGCCTGCCGTAGCGCCGTGTCGAAATATACATGGTGCAGAAGGTTTGAAGGGAAGGACGACATATAAACCAACACCACCGGCTTTGCCGGTAGTGTTGGTTTATAGTGGGTAGTGAAGAGCAGTTAGCTGTTAGTGATTAGCGGTTAGGAGTGCCTAGTGGTCAGTGATTAGAAAATAGGAAATAGAAAATAGAAAAGCAGAAAGCCCACACCATACCACTTCTACACATAGATTTTCCCTTCGTTTTAACAAATAACATTGTGTATGAAAGTTTTCCTTGGATGGGGACAAAAAGGGATTCCTTTTGAAAAAGGAACCCCTTCCCACCACAAAATTCTTCCCGTCACGCCTCATACGCCATGCGGTAAATCGTCAAAATATCATTGTAATCCAGCGGCTTATAGCCCGAAAGAATGCGCGTTCTGCTGCGTGTGCAATGCAGGGTGAGCGTCTCCAAATCGGTCTCTTTCACGCCCAAAGCCTTCAGATTGGTCGGCATGCCGATGGAGCGGTAATACTGCTCCTGCGTGTCAATCGCCGCCTCAATCGTCCGTTCGGGATGCTCGTAATCAATGTCCATATTCCATACATTCGCCGCATAACGCAGCCAGCGCGGAATATTGGCGCTGTACACATACCGCGCCCAGCTGCACCACAGCGCGGCCAGCCCAGCGCCGTGCGCGACAGACGGATACATACCCGAAATTTCGTGTTCAAGCTGATGCACGGTCAATAAAAATTGCCGTCCGCACTGCGTCAGCCCGTTGTGCGCAAGGCTGGATGCCCACATCATGTTGGCACGCGCCTCGTAGCTGTCGGGGTGCGCAAGACAAGCCTTCCCCGCCTTCATCGCGGTTTTGATGACGGCCTCGGCGATCGCATCCGTCAGGTCGGTGTCTTCGCCCAAGCAGAAATAGCGTTCGATGGTGTGCATGGCAATGTCCACAGCGCCGCAAGCCGTCTGGTACAGGCTGACAGTATAGGTCAATTCGGGGTTTTCAATGGCAAAATTCATGCGGTTCAAGGGGCTGCCGAGACCGCGCTTTTCGCCCGTCTGCTCGTTCGTGATGACGCAGGAATTGGACATTTCCGAGCCAGCCGCCGCCAGCGTCAAAATCGCGCCCTTTTTCAGCGACTTCTGAGGAACGGCTTTGCCGATGTAAAAATCCCAGACATCAGCGTCGGGATTCGCCGTGCCGTGGGCAATCGCCTTGGCAGAGTCCAGCACAGAGCCGCCGCCGACCGCCAACACAAAGTCAACGCCCTCACTCAGACACAGCTTGATGCCCTCGCGCACCAGCTTCAGCTCCGGATTCGCCACAACGCCGCCCAGCTCGACATATTGGATGTGTTCGGCCTCCAGCGACATCTTCAACCTGTCCAGCAGTCTGCTTTTTTTCGCCGACTGCCCGCCGTAGTGCAAAAGCACCTTCCGCGGTGCGTACTCCGCCACGATTTTTCCGACTTTCTGCTCCTCGCCCTTCCCAAAGTATACCTTGGTTGGGGTCTCATAAACGAAATTCAGCATAAACGCCCTCCTCGTGTAATTTACTTGAATTATAGCATAAATGAAGGGGAAATGCCAGATGCAGGTTTTATCTTATAAATCTCGTTACAAAAAAGAAGACCCGCATATGCGAGTCTTCTTTTTATGTTCAGATAATGCTACTATCCTTATTCCGCCTGCAGTGCTTCGTTGCAGGTGATTTCGGCGGCAGCGACCATTTCCTCCACGGTCTGGGTGTTGCTCTCGTCGCCGGCCATTTTCGCCATGGACTGCAGCTCGTCACGGACGGTGGAAGCACCCTTGATATTGGGCAGGAAGCCGGCGTTGGGCAAGCAATCAGACAGCGCCTGCAGAGCAACATTATCCTCAATCAGCTTGGTGTATTCCGGCAGCGCCTGCGTCGCCTTGAACGGACTCAGGCAGATAACAGCCTGGCACCAGCGGATGTTCTGTTCGGGAGCGGCGAAGAACTTGAGGAATTCATAAGCGCCCAGCTGCTGTTCTTCGTTGGACTTGAACATCATGAAGCCACGGTCCCAAGCGGGATACCAGTTGCTGGTCGCGTCAGACCACACGGGGGTCGCGGCGACGCCCAGCTCCCAGCCGTTCTCTTCGGCGTAGAGGTAGGGGATGCCGGCGCAGGAGCCGATGTAGCAGGCCACGATCTGGTTGTTCATGTCATTGGAGTAGTAGTCAGAGGTCGGGGCGGCCATGAAGTAGCCGGCCTTCACTTGTTCGCCGTACCACTTGATGGCGTTCACGGTGATTTCATTGTTGATCTTCGCGGTCTTGGTTTCCATGTCGATGTACTCAGAGCCGTGCTGCATGATCAGGGACTGCATCATGTCGGTCAGAGAGTCAGCGGCGAAACCGTAGATGCCCTTCTTTTCCTTGATGGTCTTGGCAACCTCAGCCAGCTCTTCCCAAGTGGTGGGCACGGACAGACCAAGCTCGTCAAAGATGGTCTTGTTGTAGTAGAAGATGGGACCAGTGCGGACGAGAGGCAGGATGTGCATCTTGCCGTCCGCGAAGGACTTGGACTCTTCCACGATGACGCTCTCCACGGCGTTGTCAAAGTCGGCAATGCCGATTTCTTCATCGTAGATGTACTGCGCCAAGTCAACCACCAGCGTGTTGTCCTCATCATCGGGGTCAACATAGTTGGCAGCTTCGGAAGCATAGTTGAAGAACAGGTCGGGGCCTTCACCGGCCAGAACAGCATTCATGACCTTGGTGGTCAGACCGCTGCTGGGCTGGTACTGGGCGTTGACATAATACTTGTCGCTCTGAGCGTTGAACTCGGCGGCAATGGTGTTCATCATTTCCAACTGACCTTTGGTGAAGGAATGCCAGAGGGTGATGATGATTTTGCCGGACTTCTTGGCTTCAGCCAGCGCAACCTCGGCGGGATCCTCAGTGGGAGTCGGCTCAGCGGTGGGTTCAGCGGTCGGCTCGGCAGTCGCTTCAGCGGCAACTTCTTCCACAGGCGCTTCGGTGGTGGCAGCTTCTTCTACGGAATCTTCAGTGGCTTCTGGCTCTTCCGCAACGACGGCAGTGGCAACAGCGGCAGCC
>CAVJHY010000226.1:473-3207 GCA_963649405.1 bacterium | reverse complement strand
ATTTGAAACATATACGTTCTTCAAAATTTTGTATTTGCTACTTTCATAAAATTTAATTTCTAATTTGATGAAAAATTAATCAATGACAAGGCGGCAAGTTGATGTTACAATAGAGTCTGCTTCAAATAATTGAAGCAAAAGCCACTCTTCTCATCCAATTCGGCATTCAAAGCATAATCAAGGAAAACGGCTATAAGACCATCAGCGCACAAAGCGATTTTGCTGTTTTTCTTCTTCAAAAGGAGTAAAAAATGGACACGATGCTCTTATTTTTTCTCATGGTGCTTGGCTATTCTCTCCATGCCCTGTTTAATCGCCTCTATGTCGCCAGCTATGAGGGGTCTAAGCCCGAAATGTTGACCCCGCTGTACTCTGTTATCAATGGTGCCATTGTCGCTCTTGCCTCTTTTATTGCTGGCGGTTTTACCTTTGCTCCCTCTTGGCAGACGGTGCTGCTGGGGTTGCTGAATGCCGTTGTTCTGATTATGTTCAATATATCCATCATCGAGGTGGGCAAGCGCGGACCGTATTCGCTGATGATGGTCTTCAACCTCTTTGGTTGTATTTTGATTCCGCTGTTTGTCGGTGTCTTTTTCTGGGGCGAACAGCTCAGCACGCTCCGCATCATCGCAATCATCTGTATGTTATTGGCGCTGGTGCTGATGACCGGACAGAAAATCATTACAAAGGGTGCGACAAAGCAGTATTATTTCTGGTGCATGGTACTGTTTATTTCCAACGGCGTGTTCGGCACGATTCAGAACATCCAAGTGCAGGTGATGAACGGCGCGGAACGCTCTGAAATGTTGATTATTCTGTACGGCAGCTCGGCGCTGTACGCCCTGATTCCACCGCTTCTGAAGGGTCAAGGCAGGGAGCTGTGCCAAGGTCTGCATATGGGTAAAAAGGCGTGGATCTATCTGCTCCTTGACAGCCTTTTCAAAGCAATGGCCGTGAATCTGCTTTTATTCATCCTGAATAAGATGAGTTCCGGCATCCTGTACACAATGGATAACGGTGCTGTGCTGGTGCTGTCGCTGATTTATGCGCTGATTCTGTTCAAGGAAAAGCCCAACAAAATGCAGATTACAGGCATGGTACTGGCCGTTCTCAGCATTGTCATGATTAATTTGCCGTAACTATTTTGCACATGATTTGTGCAAATAAATAATAAAGAAAGGATGACCCTCATGCCCAACTGGTTAAACAACGCGATTTTTTATGAAATTTACCCTCAGTCTTTCATGGACACGAATGCGGACGGCATTGGCGACATTCCCGGCATCATCGAGAAGCTCGATTACATTCAAGAATTGGGCTGCAACGCGCTTTGGCTGAATCCCTGCTTTGTCTCGCCCTTCGGCGATGCGGGATATGATGTCGAGGATTATTACCGTGTTGCGCCGCGATACGGCACGAACGCCGACCTGAAGCACCTGTTTGAAGCGGTGCACGCCCGCCATATGCACATCCTGCTTGATTTAGTACCGGGTCACACCGCCATCACGCACCCGTGGTTTAAGGCCTCCTGCAAGGCGGAGTGCAACGAGTTTACCGATCGCTATGTCTGGACGGATAGTGCATGGAAGCGGGCAGAGGGCTTTGAAAGTCTGCGCGGCATTTCGGAGCGGGACGGAGCGGTTGTCGTGAATTTTTTTGCGCATCAGCCCGCGCTCAACTACGGCTTTTATAAGCAGGCGGAAAGCTGGCAGCAAAGCCCGGAGGACGAAGGTCCGTCCGCAACGCTGAACGAGATGGAAAATATCATGCGATTCTGGATTGGCATGGGCTGCGATGGCTTCCGTGTGGACATGGCAGGATCACTCGTCAAAAACGACCCTGACCGGCTCGGCACGATTGCGCTGTGGAAAAAGGTGCGTGCCTTCCTTGACAAAGAATTTCCGGAAGCCGTGCTGATTTCCGAGTGGGGAGAACCGGACAAATCCCTGCAGGGCGGCTTCCACATGGACTTCCTGCTGCACTTCGGTTCGTCCCATTACACGGATTTGTTCCGCTGCGAGGATCCGTTTTTCTCCGGCCGCGGCAAGGGAAATGTCGCCGCGTTCGTGAAAAAATACATGGACAGCTACGAAAAATCCGAGCGCAAGGGCTTAATTTGCATTCCCTCCGGCAACCATGATATGGATCGGCTGGCCAGATGGATTCACGGCGATGAGCTGAAAATCGCGTTTGCCTTCCTGCTGTCCATGCCGGGCGCACCGTTCATCTATTACGGCGACGAAATTGGAATGCGGTATGTGGAAAACATTCCGTCCGTGGAGGGCGGTTACAATCGTACCGGCTCGCGTTCGCCCATGCAGTGGGATCACACGACGAACGCGGGCTTCAGCGCCGCAGCTGCAAAAGAACTGTACATCCCAATGGATGCACAGCCCGATCGTCCGACCGTGGAAAACCAACAGGCGGTCTCCAATTCCCTCTATCACGAAATTCAAAAGCTGATTCGTATTCGCCAAGCCCATGGCGCCCTGCAGAGCTGCGGTGAAATTGAGTTTGTCTATGCCGAGAAAAACGCCTACCCATTCGCTTATTTGCGCAGCGACGGCACGGAAAAAATTCTCGTCATCATCAATCCAGCCAACCGCGAAACACGCTTTTCCTGCTCGTTTGCAAATAAGGAAACCATTTATACATTCGGTCAGGAAGCAAAATTCGCCGGATATGAAGTCATTGTCCCTGCTCAAAGCGCGGGATTCTATCGGGTGTAAGAGGG
>CAVJHY010000226.1:0-463 GCA_963649405.1 bacterium | reverse complement strand
TGATGAAGCAGTTCATTCATATATGCAAGAACATGAAGATGAAATAACCGACGAAAAAAGTCAAAAACGGCTGGCTGACCAATTTATGGAGGAATACAAACCAAGCTAAAAAATGCTCCCGCATCCGCGCAGAATGAGCCGGAGGATGAGGATGACTACCTGATGCTGGCGGAGCAAACCTATTCGCAGAAGAAAAAGGCGGAGTATCTGACCAAGGCGCTGGAGCTTGAGCCGGACAATGTAGACGCCAAACATCAGCTCATCGTCTGCACTTATGAAAAAAAGCCGAACGAATGCAGGAAGGCTATGCAGGAATTGCTGAAAGCCGAGGCAAAGCATTTGGAAAATGAGGGCTACTTTCAGGAAAGCACCGGCGATTTTTGGCTTGTTCTGGAAACGCGCCCCTATATGTGTCTCAAGGACAACTATATGCGCCTTCTGATTCATCTGGGCATGATGCATC
>CAVJHY010000225.1:0-3230 GCA_963649405.1 bacterium | reverse complement strand
CTTAATGCCTTATGACGGCACACCCGAAATCAAAGAGCGCGGCGATGGGAAATACCTTTATGTAAGAAAACGTGTAGCAGGAAAACAGACATCTACTTATGTAGGCGCATATACCGAAGAACTGTATAATTTGCTTTTGCGCAATGCCAGAGAAGCCCGTGAAATCAGAAAGTCGCTTCGCAGCATTGAAAAGCAACTTGCCGCAGCCGGTTATTCCGAAGATGATCTTTCCGCCGATGTTATAAACAACATTGCCTTTGCGCGTGTCAATATGAAAATGAACATCTATGATCAGGCTGTTTTGGAGGGTGTTGCAACATCTTTCCCTCAGACTGAAGAGATCATAGAGAACGGAAAAGTATCCGGTATGACAGCTACCGACGTACAGAAAATTTTGAATTTGAAACACGCATGGGAGTTTATTTTGGACCGTGATGTAATTGCCAGCCGTTCTGACTATTATATGCTCAGTCATATTGCAAGGCTCGTCAATGAGGGCTTTTTTGCAGAAGGCGGCCGCATTCGCGGTATTCCGGTTACCATAGGCGGTTCGTCTTATGTTCCACCCCTGCCGAATGAATTGGATGTAAAAGACAAAATTCTTGAGATTATCGAGGAAGAGGACGATGCCATTAATATTGCCATCAAACTTTGTCTTTACTGCATGAAGACCCAGATATTCCTGGATGGCAATAAACGCGCTTCCGTTATCTTTGCAAACCACTATCTTATTGCTCACGGCGGAGGTTTTTTGGTGATTCCCGAAAGCGAAGTGCCTGAGTTCAAGAAACTGCTTGTACAGTATTATGAAGGCGAGGATATGTCTGTCATTGCCAGCTTTATGAAAGAACGCTGTTGGAAAACAATAGAGCACTAAACAGCATCTATATTGGGGAACAAACTCTCGGTCTTTAACGGAATTTGTTCCCCAATATTATATCTGCTATGAGAGTCGAGAAATCGGCTCTTTTCTTTTGCCCATTTTGAAGGAGAGTGATGTTAATGGGTATCTTTTCAGGGCTGTTCAAATCCAGGGACAAGCCCCAAAACCGCACATCGGGCAGCAACTATGCCTTTTTCTTCGGCGGCACGACCTCCGGTAAAGCAGTGACAGAACGCTCCGCCATGCAGATGACGGCCGTGTATTCCTGCGTCCGCATTCTGTCGGAAGCTGTCGCAGGACTGCCGCTGCACCTATATAAATACACGGACACCGGCGGCAAGGCAATGGCACTTGACCATCCGCTCTACCGCTTGCTCCACGACGAGCCGAACCCGGAGATGAGTTCTTTCGTATTCCGGGAAACCCTCATGACGCACCTGCTTTTGTGGGGCAACGCTTATGCGCAGGTCATCCGCAACGGCAAGGGTGAAGTGGTGGCGCTGTACCCGCTTATGCCCAATCGTATGGAGGTCAACCGGGACAAAAACGGCAAGCTCTACTACCTCTATTCCACCCAGTCCGACGATGCGCCGACCATGAAAGGTTCAACAGTGTATCTCGACCCGTCCGAGGTGCTTCACATCCCCGGCTTGGGCTTTGACGGTCTGGTGGGTTACAGTCCCATCGCTATGGCGAAGAACGCTATCGGCATGGCTATCGCCTGTGAGGAATACGGTGCAAAGTTCTTCGCCAACGGTGCCGCTCCGGGCGGTGTGCTGGAACACCCCGGCACGATCAAAGATCCGCAGCGTGTGCGGGAGAGCTGGCAGTCTACCTTCGGCGGCAGCGGCAACGCCAATAAGATCGCCGTGCTGGAAGAAGGCATGAAGTACACGCCCATCGGCATCTCGCCGGAGCAGGCGCAGTTCCTCGAAACACGCAAATTCCAAATCAATGAGATTGCTCGAATTTTTCGAGTCCCGCCACACATGGTAGGCGACCTGGAAAAGTCAAGCTTTTCCAATATCGAGCAGCAGTCCCTTGAGTTTGTGAAATATACCCTTGACCCCTGGGTCATCCGCTGGGAGCAGTCCATTCAGCGGTCGCTTCTGTACAAGGACGAAAAAGCCGTGTATTTCGTGAAGTTCAATCTGGAAGGCCTGCTTCGCGGCGATTATCAAAGCCGCATGAACGGGTACGCCATCGGCCGCCAGAACGGTTGGATGTCCGCCAACGACATCCGTGAGCTGGAAAACCTCGACCGCATCCCGGCAGAGGACGGCGGCGATTTGTACCTCATCAACGGCAATATGCTCCCGCTGCAAAACGCAGGAGCTTATGCAAATATCAACACAAAAGGGGTCCCCGCAAAGTCGACTGACTTTGTGGGGAGAGGAGGAGCAAGGGAGCGGGCGCAGTTTTCGCTTCAAGCGGAAACGGAGCTTAGCGGACTTTGCGACGACGATGGAAAGGAGGAAAAACCCGATGAAGAAGTTCTGGAATTGGAAAAGCAGGACGGTGACCAACGAGGAGACGCAGGAACAGATCCAAGAGAGAACCCTGTTCTTAAACGGCACGATCGCTGAGGAAAGCTGGTTTGACGATGATGTCACGCCTCGGCTTTTCAAGGATGAGCTGATGTCCGGCTCCGGGAATATCACCGTCTGGATCAACTCGCCCGGCGGTGACTGCGTGGCAGCCGCACAAATCTACAATATGCTGATGGACTACAAAGGTGATGTCACGGTCAAGATCGATGGCATTGCCGCCTCTGCCGCATCCGTCATTGCGATGGCGGGTACGAAGGTGCTCATGTCGCCCACGGCGCTCATGATGATCCACAACCCCTTGACGGTCGCTATCGGTGACAGCGAGGAGATGCAGAAGGCCATCGATATGCTCTCCGAAGTCAAGGAAAGCATCATCAACGCCTACGAGATCAAGACCGGTTTGTCCCGTGCCAAACTCAGCCACCTCATGGATGCCGAGACTTGGATGAATGCCAACAAGGCTGTGGAGCTGGGCTTTGCCGACGGTCTGCTGTTCAAGGCGGACGGCGAAAGCTCCGCTGCGGAGGACAGTTTTGTATTCAGCCGCAGAGCCGTCACCAACTCGCTCATGTCCAAGGTCAAGAGCCATCACACCCCGTCCGAACCTGCGAAAAGTGCAGGCACATCCATCTGTGAGCTCGAAAAGAGACTCGCACTTATCAAACCTTAAGGAGGATACAAACAATGAGTAAGATCAACGAACTGCGCGCACAGCGTGCGAAGACCTGGGAGCAGACGAAGGCATTCCTCGACTCCCACAGAAGCGATAAGGGCGTCCTCTCCGCCGAGGACACCGC
>CAVJHY010000224.1:0-3239 GCA_963649405.1 bacterium | reverse complement strand
GAATAAAAAATGCCCTTTGACCATCCTATTAAGGACAGACAAAGGGCATTCTTTTACTTGTTAATTGTTTTTAGTCCCGCCGTAGCTCCAGTCGGTGGTGGGGAGGTTATCCATGGAGGCAGGATATTTTCCTGTTTTTACGAGGGCAAAGCCCAAGTCGCAGGAGAGGTTACGGCCACCGCTGGGAACCATCACGCCCTCGACCGTGGCCGTGCCTTGTTTGCCCTCTGTTAAAATGCTGCCGACCAAAGGAAACTCCGTCTGGCAAACGGTAGTCTTTAATTCGTCCGGCATGGTCACGCGCATGGTGTATTCGCCGGGGTACAGGTTATCAAAGAAGTAGTGGCCGTAGCTGTCCGTTTCGGTTTCGGCGACCAATTCGCCGTACTGGAACATCTCAATCACGATGCCCGGAATGCCCTTTTCGCCGATGTCCTGCATCCCGTTTCCGTTCTCATCCAGCCACGCAAAATCGCCGATTTCGCCTTTCGCGCCGATGCCGATGACCGCATCCGTCCGCTTTTCGCCCATCGCCAGATAGAACATTTCGGAACGGCCGCTCGCGCCCGCATCCGTATCCGCCAAAATCATGCTCATATGGGTCGAAGCATCCAAAGTGCGGGCAAAGAGATGATTTTCTGGCAGCGTCAGGGTCAGATAGTATTCATCAGGGCGCAGAGCATGGAAAGCATACGAGCCGTCAGCCGCCGTGACCGCTGTCGCAACAGGGGTCTGGGGCGCGGCCACAGCATAGAGAGACACCGTGAGACCGGACAGCCCGTCATTTTCGCCGTCCATGCTCCAGAGAGCGCCGGACAGCTCCGCGTATTGCAGAATGCCGACATCAAGCGCCGTCTGCGTTTCGCCGACAGCGAACGACAGCGGGAGTGACCATGTGCCATCCTCTGCCTTGTACGCCTCGGCATTCACCAAGATGCAATCATCTGCCAGCGATAGCTTCAAAAGATACTCGCCGGGGATGAGCTGCGGCGACACAAACACACCGTCATCATCAGTTGTCAGTTCGATTTCTTCCTGCGTTCTCACGCTGAAAAGCGTCAGGGTAAAGTCGTTTACAAGCGTTTCATCGCCTTCACGCTCGCCGGAGTTGTTTTCATCGTAGTAGAGAATGCCTTCCAAATGAGCGGGAGAAACGCCGATGATGTGCTGGTCTGTCAAGAGCTGCCCTGCTGACAGTGTAAGCGGTGTTGCAGATGCGGAAACGGAATCCGCAGCCGCAGGAACAAGAGCGCAGGTATCATAGGAGAAGACAAGACCGTCCTCCAAGGTCACAGTGACATTGTATTCACCGGGACGCAGGAGCGAGGCTGTAAAGCGTCCGTTTTCATCGGATTCAACTGTTTGCTCAGTATGCAGGGTGCTTCCGTTCACAGGGACCAGCGTGATGGTGGCGGCAATCGGTGTGCCTTCACTGTTTTGATCCGCATAGCCGCTGACAGTCGCGGTGCGCACGGCGTAAACATCGGCGACATCCGCCTGTGTCCCCATGCCGGAGGTGAAAGGAGCGCTGAAGAGCTGCGCGTCATTCGTATCGGCGAACAGCACATCTGCGGGCAGCTCATAGCGGACGGTATATGTGCCGGGCAGAATGCCCTTGATGTAAAATTCGCCGTTTTCATCGGTGACGGAATTGGTGTACGAAGAATATTCCTCGCCGTTTTCATCCATCAGTGTGACCGTGATGCCGGGAATGCCGATTGTGCCGCCCTCTGCTTCTGTCTTGACAAAGCCGGACACCGTACCGGCCTTAAAAATGCCGCCATCCACATTTTGAAGGCTCTGGTTGAGGTCGAGCGCGTACACGCCCGTTTCGCCGTATTCGCTGTTCTGGGTCGAAATCGCGTTATACGCCTGCGCAGAGGATGGCGCAAAGGGAGAGGCAATGTAGGGGTCGCTCAGCAGAAAGCGGACAGCATGGGCATTCGGCAGCAGCGGCGACAGGGTGTAAGCACCGTTTTCGTCCGTCGTTGTCTCGGCCACGACACGGTTTTCCGCGTCAATCGCCTGCACGGTAAAGCCGCTTACGCCGCTTTCACCCGCGTCCCAAAGACCGTTGTTGTTTTCATCCGCAAACAGATGGCCGCTGATGGAGGCAGGATAAGTCATGGCCGCATACAGCGTGTTCGTTTCACCGTCAGCAAGTTCAGTTTCGATTTCCGTTTCCTGCACGGCGGTGATGGCCGCAAACGCATTCTGTTCGCCCGCGTTGGAGAATACGCCTTCGCCCGTCAGCGCGGCACGAAGCAGGACATGACCGCCGCGAATGATGGGAATGAACGCATCGCCGTTTTCATCCGTCTCCGCAGAAGCAACCACTTTGCCGTTCACAACCGCTTCAATGCGGGCTGTCGTATAGGCCGCTTCGTTTTCAAATATCCCGTCTGCGTTCATGTCCTGATAGAAATGCACAAGCAGAGAGGTGGCATCGGTCACGCCGACCAGCGGAATATTGGAAGTGCTTTCGGCGGTCACGGCAATCTGCGAAGAAGCCGTTGCGGAATAACCGTCCGTAAACTGGCTGTCCCCCTCCACGGTAAACATATAGCCGTCCGGCAGGGTCACGCGGTAGGTGTATGTGCCGGGCTGGAGTTTGGTAAAGAGGAAGGAGCCGTCATTTTCCGTCTGAGCCGAGCGGGTCAAATCAAGCTCGTCAGAAATCAGTTCAACCGTCACGCCGGATAAGCCGGATTCGCCGTTGTCCTTTTTCCCGTTGCCATTTTCGTCATACCAAATGCTGCCTTGCGCGTTGCCCGTCTGCACCACGCCGATGCCCATGCCCAAAGAGCCTTTGGTGAGCGTGAAAGGGTCAGACAGCGCCACGCTGGTGTCCGATGCATTGAAACAGTTATAGAAGCCGTTCACCTTCAGTCCTTTGGGACCGATGATATAGTTTTCGGGCAGTGTCACGCGCACATAATAGGTGGCGGGCGACAGGTTGCGCAAACTCAGCGTGCCATCCTTGCCCGTTGTGCCGGACGAAATAACATACTCAAGGCCGGTGGGCGAGGTATAAATCACCTCTACAAAAATATCGCGCACGGCAGGGTCATTGGTGCGCCGTCCGCCGTTGCCGTCTTGGTCAACGAAGGAGGTGAAGGACACATAGACGCTGTTTTTGACAGCGCCCAGATAAATGTTTGTCGTGCCGGATGCATAAAACCATTCGGTAACGGCGGTTTCGCTGTCAGACGGAAGCAGCGCACTGTCCCCTGTGGGGA
>CAVJHY010000223.1:0-3240 GCA_963649405.1 bacterium | reverse complement strand
AGTGAATAGTGGATAGTGGATAGTTAATCGTGAGGACAAGAGGCAAAGAGAAAAAAACGCTCATAGGTTGTAGTGTTTCCCAAACGCCAAAGGACAGCTATTTATCCTATTCCTTCCTCATCCTCTGCAAAACATTCCTTCTATCCACTAACCACTATCCACTTATCACTCTTCTTCGTTCTGCTTACATTAAAGGAGTACATCATGGCTCTTTTACCCATCAAAATGACCCCCGCGTACCGCTTTGGCGCGGCAACCCCGTGGGGCGGGGAGGGCTTAAAGCGCGTGTTCGGGAAGAACATCCCCGATGCGCGGACAGGCGAAGCGCTGGAAGTCAGCACCATCCCGAATTTGGAAAGCCGCGATGAAAACGGAACGCCCCTGACGGAACTGATTGCAAAACACGGTGCGGCACTGACAGGCACGGCCGTTTCCGGCGCGTTTCCGCTGCTTTTGAAGCTCTTGGATGCGCGAGACACCTTGAGCGTTCAAGTGCATCCGAATGATGAATATGCCGCCCGCGTGGAGCAGAAGCTCGGCAAAACGGAAGCGTGGGTCATTTTGAAGGCCGAGCCGGATGCGCGGCTCATCTACGGCGTTCAGTCCGGCACAACTCGTGAGCAGCTTCGCGAAGCGTCCATGCAGGGCGCGGCGGTGGAAAAATGTCTGCGCTCGGTCAAGGTGAAGGCGGGGGAGACCTACTTTATCCCCTCCGGCATGGTACACGCCATTGGCAAGGGCATCCTGCTCTATGAAATTCAGCAGTCCAGCGATGTGACTTACCGCTTCTATGACTGGGAGCGGCGTGACAAGAACGGCAACAAGCGCGAACTGCATCTTGATAAGGCGCTGGATGTGACGGATGTTAATCTCTGCCCGAACGCGGTTAAAGCGGAGACCTTGGAGGATACTCCTTCCGGTTGCCGTGAACGGCTGCTCGATACCCGCTATTTCGGCTTGGAGCGGCTCAAAAATTGCCACGCGCTGCCGCTTGCACCGGATACAAGACGCTTTTCCATCCTGACGGCGCTTGCAGACGGTCAAATCACTTGGCAGGGCGGGACGATGTCCTTGAAAGCAGGAGAAACGGCACTGCTGCCTGCTGATGGCAATGCGCTTTCATTAAACGGCAATGAATATTTGTTGGCATATCCGACTGTATAACATTATCTTATGAATTTTCTGTTAAATATACACGGAAGCACTTGCCTCTGTGTGTATTTTTTGGTACAATAACTTTCGAATTATGAGGAGAGACCGTTTCATGAGCTTTTTGCAGGCGCTGAAGGCGTATGCGCCCGACCTTTCTTGTGGGCAAAATGTCCCTATGTCGCAGTGGACAACTCTGCGCGTGGGCGGCGCAGCCGATTTTTTCGTTTCCGTCCGCTCCAATGAGGATGTCAGGGATTGCCTGAAGGCCGCATGGGAGACGAATACGCCTGTGCTTTTCTTGGGTCACGGCAGCAACATCCTTGTGTGCGATGGCGGCATCGAAGGGCTTGTCCTGCACATGGGCGAGAATTTTTCCAAAATTTCTGTTCAGGATGGGTGCATCAAGGCACAGGCTGGTGCGATGCTGAGTGCCCTCGCGCGGACGGCCATGGAACAAGGCTTAACCGGCCTTGAATTTGCGGGCGGCATTCCCGGCTCATTGGGCGGCGCTGTATACATGAACGCCGGGGCTTACGGCGGCGAGATGCAGCAGGTCGTAAAAGAGGTGACGGTCTTGGAAAACGGCGAAATCCGCACCTTGTCAGGCGATGAAATGGCGTTTTCCTATCGGCACAGCCGTGTTATGGAAACAGGCGGTCTCGCGCTTTCGGCAGTCCTGTCGCTTCAAAAGGGAGAGCAGGACAAAATCCGCAGCACCATGAACGATTTGAACGCCCGCAGACGCGATAAACAGCCGCTTCAATATCCGAGCGCTGGCTCTTTTTTCAAGCGTCCGGAAGGGCATTTCGCCGGAGCGCTGATTGAACAGGCAGGCTTGAAGGGCTTTTCCGTGGGCGACGCTCAGGTCAGCGAAAAGCACGCGGGCTTTATCGTGAACAAGGGCGGCGCAACCGCTTCCGATGTGCTGGCTTTGATGACTGCGGTGCAGGAGCGCGTAAAGACCATGTCCGGCGTTTCCTTAACGCCGGAAGTGCGCATCGTGGGGCGTGAAAAATGACATTTTCCGAAAAGGTCAAGCAGGAATTGATGCACGGAACGCCCGAAAAGCCCTGCTGTATGCTGAGCGAATTAAGCGCCTTGACACAGGCACGCGGCTCGCTCATCTTAAAGGGCGGCGGGCGCGTTCAGGTGCGGTATGCGGTCGAAAATGCGGCGCTGGCCAAGCGTATCTTTCTGCTCCTCAAATACAGGCTGAATATCCTGCCAATCGTTCAGTATCACATGAATCCGCGCTTGGGCGGGCGCAGAATTTTGACCTTGACCGTGCCGGAGCAGGAGGCACGGCGGCTGCTGATTGCCCTGCATATGCTGAAGGTGGGCGAGACGGGCGATATGCTGCGCGGTGTGCCGCGTGGCGCTCTGTCGCGCCGCTGCTGCCGTCAGGCTTTTCTGCGCGGCGCGTTCTTAGGCGCAGGGGCGATGGACAACCCGGAAAAGGGCTATCGCATCGAATTTACCGCAGCAAGCGAGGAGCGGGCGGAGGCACTCTCGGCCATCCTTGAAAAGTGCAGCATTGAAGCACATACCGTCCTGCGCAGGAGCAGCACGGTCGTCTATGTGAAATCGGGCGATCAGGTGGCGGCACTGCTGACCTTGATGGGCGCTCCCAAGGCGCTCTTGGACATGGAGGACATCCGCATCCAGCGTTCCATGCGCGGGCAGGCCAATCGCGCCTTAAACTGCGATACAGCCAATGTGAAAAAGCAGCTTCAGGCTGCCGAAAAGCAGGCGGCGCTGATTCAGAATTATTCTCTGAAAAACGGGCTTGGGGCGCTTCCCAAGAGCTTGCAGGACATCGCACGGGTGCGGATGCTCAACCCCGATGCGTCTTTGGAGCAGTTAGGCGCTCTCCTTAATCCGCCACTGGGCAAATCCGGCGTCAATCACCGCCTGAGACGGCTGATGGAAATAATTCAGCCCGTTCAATGAAATCACTGTAAGCGGCTTTTTTACGGGACAATGCAGCAATGCCGATGAAGTGCTCTTGCCCTGTTGAGATTTAGAGCAGCACTGCACAAATGAGGCAGCGCGATAAATAGTGAATTTTGTGGAAGAGCGAAACGCAAA
>CAVJHY010000222.1:0-3240 GCA_963649405.1 bacterium | reverse complement strand
ATCGCGCCGCCTCATTTGTGCGGTGCTGCCTTAAAATTCCTTCTGGACTCCAACCTTACGCATCTGCTTTGTTCCGAAATCTCGACTTACTTTTGCGAGTAAGCCTTCGATTTCTCCATCTGCATCTGACACAAAATCCACTGCTTATCGTACCACCGCATTTGTTCGGTGCTGCCTTAAAAATTTTTCTACAAAGGCCGTCTGCATTGGCGGCTTGTTTTTATGAGGATGTTGCCAAAATGAAAAAAGCATGGGTATGCCTGATTGCACTCACGATTTTGATTTTATCCTGTTCAGCATTTGCTGAGGAAGCAGCCCCGCGCCCGACCGCCGTCCCCCTGACGGAAAGCATGAAGGAAGGCGAGTACGTCGTCACCGTGACGAACATCACCGCCAATTCCTATTTGAATCTCCGCGTCAAGCCGGACAAGAATGCCGATATCCTGATGCGCCTGTACTACGGGCAGGAGCTGATTGTGACCGCCCGCTATGACGAGCGCTGGCTCTGTGTGCGCTTAAACGGCCTCAGCGGGTATGTGATGGAGGAGTATGTGGAGAAGAAATAATTTTAAATCATATTGCCATCGGCCTCTAAATGGAGTACAATACGCATGATGGTATGCTGTGTTCGTCACTTTCACCGCACGAAACATGAAGGGAGACATGGGTATGTTGCTTCAATTACGGAAAAATCATGCGATTTTGTACAGTTTTTTGGTCGTTGTGATTTTTGTTGCGATTAATCTGGGCTTTAAGTGTCTGTGTGGATGGGCCGCCAATGCCAACTTGATTCCGGCTGAAATCCTGACGCAGGAATATCAATATGTATGGATGCTCATTTTTGATACGGTTATGGCGCTTGTCATGATTTTAATCCTGAAAAGCACGAAACGGATGAATCTTCTCACCAAGAGAGGCTGCGGCGTTTCAAAGTGCATTAAAGTCAGTCTGTTTCCTTTAATTTATTCGTGTGTGACCGTTCTCATCAGCCTGTATATGGTGACTGAAAGTGATTATACCCTCAGCTCTCTTGGCTCGATTTTAATTTTTACGGCATCCATGCTTATGGTGGGTGTCGCCGAAGAACTGATTGCACGAGCAATCATCGCGGAAACCCTGCTGGAGCATTTTGGGCTGGAGCGCCAAGGCATTTTAAAGGCGTGGCTGCTGAGCAGCGTAATCTTTGGCGCGATGCATTTTACCAATCTCGCTGCTATGGATTCGTTCTCCGTTTTGCTTCAGGCCATTGGCGCGATGACCGGCGGCATGATTTTTGCAGCCATTTATTTTAGAACCGGTAGCCTTGGCATGGCTATTTTTGTCCATGCGTTCAATGATTTTGCAGGGCTGTTCTTTACAGGATTTTTCAGTGTCGGCTCGATTGCCGAAACGGTCAACGAAATGGGACAGGTCGGATTCACGCGCCTGCTTCCCGCCGTTGTCCTCGCCTTCGTCGCCTTCTTCCTCCTCAGAAAGAGCAAAATAGATGAGGTCAAAGCACAGTGGCAAAATGAGGTGGAAGGAAACTCCGCAGCTTGATACATCCTTGTCCGATAGAGAGAGTGGAAAAAAGCCAATCGTCCGAAGCACTGCTTTCGGGCGATTTTTTGTGTGCGGGGATAATCTTCTGCCATTTTTCTGTTTTCTTCCTCCGTTTACATTCTCTCTCAAAAATGTTATAATCATCTTGGTTAAACCTTCACCGCATCTTTTTCGGCATTTTTTCATGAAAGAGAGGAAGAGCCGTGTCGCGCAAGCTGAATGTTTGTCTGATGAACGATTCCTTTCCGCCCGTTGTGGACGGCGTGGCGACCTGTGTAGCTAATTATGCCGCCGTCATTGAAAAAGAGCTGGGGCATTCGATGGTCTGCACCCCGTATTACCCGAATGTGACGGACGATTATCCTTATCCCGTGTTCCGCTATCCGAGTCTGAACATCGGCTCGACCGTGCAGGGCTACCGCGCCGGTATGCCTTTTAATACCAAGCTCTTGGATACGCTTCGCGCCCAGCCGATTGATATTATCCATTCGCATTGCCCCATTATGTCCACCTTTCTGGCGCGGACGCTGCGTGAATCCATCCACAAGCCCATCGTGCTGACCTACCATACGAAGTTTGACATTGACATTCAGAATTCCATCTCCATCAAATCCATGCAGAAAACAGCCATCCGTCTGCTGGTGGCGAATGTGGCCGCGTGCGATGAGGTGTGGGTCGTCAGCCGCGGCGCGGGCGAAAACCTGCGCTCCTTGGGCTATGAGGGCGATTATGTGCTGATGGAAAACGGTGTGGACTTCCAAAAGGGTCGGGCTGCCAATGAGAAAATTCGTGCGCTGAACGAGGAGCTTCAGCTTGCGCATGACGAGCCTGTGTTCCTGTTCGTGGGGCGGATGATGTGGTATAAAGGCATCAAAACCACGCTCGACGGGCTGCGGATTGCCAAGGTTTTCGGCGCGAAATTTACCATGCTGTTTGTCGGCGACGGTGCGGACAAGGCCGCCGTCATGGAGTACGCAAAGTCCATCGGCGTTGATGATGTGTGCCGTTTCCTGCCCGCTACGCATGACCGCGAGCATCTCCGTGTGCTGTATTCCCGCGCCGATTTGTTTCTTTTCCCGTCTGATTTCGATACGAACGGGCTGGTCGTCCGCGAGGCGGCGGCCTGCGGCACGGCAAGCCTTGTCTTGAATAATAGCTGCGCCGCCGAGGGCATCACCAACGAGCGGAATGGTCTGCTCATTCAAAACGATGCCGCGGATTTGGCGCGGTGCGTATATCAGATTTCCAATGCGCCTCGGCACGCTGAGGAGCTTGGCGAACACGCCATGAACGAGATTTATCTTTCGTGGGAGGAGGCCATTTTCCGCGCCTACGAGCGCTATCAGGTTGTACTGGATAAGTGTAAGCCCATTACTTATTCCGACCGTCCCGTGCATCGCGGAGACGACTTTTTCCGCATGATGTCCATTCTCTGCTCCAAGCCCGTCCCGAAGAAAAAGCTCAAGCGCAAGCCCAAGCATACCCAGCATAAGGTGTATCGCTTGAAGAAAAAGGACGCGCAAGAGAAAGAACAGTAAAGGCTTGTTTTCAAAGGCATCACCGCACAATTCAGCAACGCGCAAAAATGTGCCTTTACGGTGCCTCGCCTCAATCTTTGATTGAGACATCGGCAGTCTGCCGTAGGCAGACTTGAAAACCTTTCAGGTTTTCAACCTCCGTGCATCTACTTCTTGCAAA
>CAVJHY010000221.1:0-3245 GCA_963649405.1 bacterium | reverse complement strand
TCAGGCTGTCAATCGGCAGGGGCAGCATATGCTGCTTGGTGGCGTACTTCATCAGAATGTCGTTCGCCTGATACCACACATCCGGTCCCCAGCCGTAAGGTCCGTCCGTTGCCAAATCCTGATATTGGTCGGCATCCAACAATTCCGCTTTCACGCCTTGGCCGGCATAGGCGGCATTGAAGGCATCAATCAGGGCATTGGCATAGCCAAGCTCAATGGCAGTCGCGTTTTCCAGCACCTTGATGGTCGCGCCCTGCTCCAATTCGCCCGTAAAGCGGCTCATGACGCGCTGATACACCTCGCTCTCGCCCAAGGCGGACAAGGCGCAGCACAGCGTGAGCATAGCGGCCAGCACCAGACACAGCAGTTTCTTCATGAATGTTCGCTCCCTTCAGATTGTAAGATGGTAAATGTACAAGCGTCCAAAGAACGCTGGAATCCGTTGTCTAAATAGGTCGCTTCCTGCTCCGCGGCGTTCACCCATAATTCAGCCTGCGTTCGCACGATGTGCAGCACATTTCCCTCGGCAGAAATGGAGATTTTGTCGCCCTTCAGCGCCCCGCTTCGTTTGATTTTGGCAAGGTACTTCACCGTGTCATGCAGCATCGTGTCCTGCTTTTCCTTGTCCCACGGGAAACCGCCGCGGCACAAAGGGTCATACCCGCCCTGCATCCCGACCTCATCGCCGTAATACACGCAGGGAATGCCGACATAAAAGAACAAAATGGCGTAGGCAATGCGGAGCTTCCGCTTGTCGCCTCCAAGCAGGGTCAAAAAGCGGTCGGTGTCGTGACTGCCGATTAAGTTCATCATCATCCGCGCAGAAGCGGACGAGGTGCGTCTCAAAAGCATCATCAGCCGGTCAGCCATGCCCGCAGCGTCCAATGTGCCGCTGACGAGGTAATCCATCAGCGCTTTGGTCAGCCCGTAATTCATCACGCCGTCCAGCTCATCCCCGCGCAGCCATGCCGCCGATTCATGCCAGTTTTCGCCCAAAATCAGCGCATCAGGCTTGACCGCTTTTACTGCCCTTCGGAACGTCCGCAGGAACATCTCGCTCGTTTCGTCCATCACATCGAGCCGCCAGCCGTCAATATCAAATTCCCGTACCCACTTTGTGCCGATGCCGCAGAAATACGAAATGACTTCTTCATTGCCCGTGTTCAGCTTGGGCAAATCAGGACAGGCGGCAAAGGTCAGGTAATTCGGCTTGTCCGTGTCCACTTGGTCGCCGTTTATAAAAAACCAATGCCAATAGGGAGAGGCTTTTCCTTTCTCCATGCAGTCCCGAAACGGCGGCCAGACCCACGAGCAGTGGTTAAACACGCCGTCCAGCAGCACGCGCATCCCGCGCCCGTGCGCCGCTTGCATCAGAGAGCGGAAGGCTTCCTTCCCGCCGAACTGCGCATCCACATCCGTATAATCCGTGATGTTGTACTTGTGGTTGCTTTCGGAGGGCTGAATGGGATTCAGATACAGGCAGTTGACCCCTAAATCCTGCAAATAATCAAGATGGTCTTGAATGCCCTTCAAATCCCCGCCGAAAAAGGAGGTGGGTTTCGGGACATCGTCCCAAGCCGCGTTGACATAGCCTTTTTCGCTCTCCGGTAGACCTTTTGCAAAACGCTCGGGGAAAATCTGGTACATCACCGCCGTGTCCGCCCATGAAGCCACACGATGGACATCACACGCATGGATGAAGGGATACTGGAAAAAGCTGTAATAGGCGTGGGCAAAGTCGTAAGTTTTGCTCAAGCCCTCCTCGCTGAAATACCATGTGCGCTTTCCTTTGTGCAAAATAAAGAGATAGCAAAGGCGGGTGTCCTCGCCGGAAATGTCCATTTCGTAATAATCAAGGCTCCTGCCGCTTCCCCAAAGCGGCATATCGCGGGAAACCCTCTCTTTTTCCCATTCATACTTATTCAGGCAGTAACACAGCTCCACCCTGTCAAAATCCCCTCGCGCACAGGAAAAACGAATGCGAAGGGTGTGTGTGTCCAGCGGGAAACAGTCAATCCCGCGTCCTAAATGGCGGATGACCAATGCGTTCATGAAAGCACCTCTGCATCGGTTGATGTGCGCAGGCTGGAGGCACGAATAAGCAGCTTTGGCGGCAGCAGCACCTGCTCAGGCGCTGCATTCCCCGCCATCCGGTCAAACAAAAGCTCTGCCGTTTTTTGCCCCTGCTGCATGGTGTCAATGTCCACCGCTGTCAGCGGCGGGTCAAGGTATTCCGCCAGCGGCACATTGTTGAAGGTCACAAGGCCGATGTCCTGCGGCACACGCATCGAGAGCACCCTTACCGCCCGCAAAAGCCCGAAAGCTGCCAAGTTATCATCGCACAAAAAGGCATCCGGTTTGTCGTTGCTTTGCAATGCGGCAAGCGACATTTGAAAGGCACTGTCCGGCGCGGAATCAGTCGGCAAAAGGATAGGCGAGCCATTCAGCGCCGATTGATAGCCTTGCAGACGGCGGCGGATAAAGCCCATCGCCCCTGAAAGGTCGCCTCCCAAATAGGCAATGCGGCAATAGCCCTGCGAAAGAAGGTGCTTTGCAGCCATTTCAGCGCCCGCTTGGTTGTCAATGTCCACCCAGCTATCCAAAGGGCAGTCCGCTTCCGGTTGACCTAAAATGACATGGGGAAAATGCGCAATGCGCGTCAAGGTCTGCTCTGTCGCGGCGGAGGCGGTCAAAATCAGCCCGTCCACCTTTTTTTCCAGCATCAGCGCTGCCACGGTGTCCGCCGAGTGCGCCCCGCCGTTTGCAATCAGCAAATGATATCCGTGTTCCTGCGCCGCCTGCTCAATGGCGTACTGGCTGCTGGCGAAAAAGGCATTATTGAACGCCGCACTGTCGCCCGCGTCCATGACCAGCCCGATGACGCCCGTCTGCCCGCTTGCCAAGCTCCGCGCTTGGGAATTGGGATGGTAGTCAAGCTGCGCCATCGCCGCAGAAACCTTCTTGCGGGTTTCCTCGGTAATCACGCTCTTGCCGTTTATCACCCTCGACACGGTGGAGGCATTCACCCCCGCTAACTTGGCGACATCTTGAATGGTTGCGCCCATACTGCATTCCTGCCTTGTCTAAATTGGTCAGCGCAAGCGCTTGCATGGTTTTATTATAGGCGATATGCTTTATTATGTCAATGAATAGTTGAAATTTTTGTTATGGCAACGCCGCATAATACGGTCATAGTGTGACGCAAAGTCAAAAAGAAAACGCGTGGAAGACATCCGACCTTCAAA
>CAVJHY010000220.1:0-3257 GCA_963649405.1 bacterium | reverse complement strand
AAATGATTTTTCTGTTTTAATGTTTGATGCACGCGGCCAATGCGTCATGAAGCTGCTTTGCATCGATGGGCTTTGATAGATGCGCGTTCATTCCGGCATCCAAAGTGCGCTTACGCTCCTCGTCAAAGGCTTCAGCGGTCGTGGCGATGATGGGCGTTGTCTTGGCATCGGGACGCACAAGGGCGCGGATGGCCTTGGTTGCCGCTAACCCGTCCATCACAGGCATCCGCACATCCATCAAAACGGCATCAAACGAGGAGGGCTTAGACACAGCAAATGTGTCCACAGCCTCCTGACCGTTTTTTGCAACCGTGACCACGCAGCCCATGCTTTCCAAGATAATCTGCGCCACATAAATGTTTGTTTCGTTATCCTCCACCAGCAGAATGCGCATACCGCTCAAATCCGCCTGACTTCCCTGCGCCGTGTCAGCTTCTTCTCCCTTTTCAACGATGTCCGCATGCAGGACAATGGTAAATTCTGTCCCTTCGCCGAGCTTGCTCTTGGCGGTGATTGTACCGTTCATGGCGGCGACAAGGCGCTTCACGATGGCCAAGCCTAGGCCTGTTCCCTGCGTTTTGTCGGTGAGCTTGGAATGCTCCTGCGCAAACGGCTCAAAGAGATGCTGCATAAATTCCTCGCTCATGCTGATGCCGTTATCGCGCACAATGTACTTCATTTCTAATTGGCCGTTATCCAGCTTATGGCAGGACGATTCAAACCAAACATCGCCGCCCTCCGGCGTGAACTTGGATCCAGCTTATGGCAGGACGATTCAAACCAAACATCGCCGCCCTCCGGCGTGAATTTGGCCGCGTTGGACAGGAGGTTGAAAAAAATCTGGTTAAAGCGCACCTTGTCCGTCAAAATGACAAACCCGCCAGATTCAAGCGACACATGAAAATGAAGGTGTTTGGCATCCATCAAAGGGCTAATGACCGTGCCAATGGTGGTCGAAAATTCCTTCTTGGAATATCGTTCCTTGTTCAGTGTCAGCTCGCCGCTTTCGATTTTGCTCATATCCAAAATATCATTGATGAGGCCAAGCAGAAAATTGCCGGAAACGGAAATCTTTTCCAAGTAGGCTTGCACGGTCGAAAAGTCCTTTTCCTGTTGGACAAGGTGGGTTAAATTGATGATGGCGTTCATCGGTGTGCGGATGTCGTGGCTCATGGTGGAGAGGAAATCGGACTTGACTTTGCTGGCCTCATTCGCCTGCTGTGTCGCCGCCTGTGCCTGACAGAGTGCATCTTGAATGGCTTGCTGCTGCTCGTTCTGCGCTACCTCTGCATCCTTTGCGGCGATGAAAAAGTAGGCAAGTCACGCCACAATCACAGAGCAGAACGGCTGGAAAGGATAAATTTCATAAATCGGGATGGCATAGGTGTTGATAAAAACGGCAACCAGCGGCACCAGCGAAATGACAACCGCCTGACGCAGATAGCGTTCGTTTTTGACTTCCTTTTTGACGCGGATGATGACAACATCCAGCAGCGGCTCTACATAATAAAAGAAATTCAAAATGGAGAAAAATTCAAACGCCGAGCCGCGCATATACGCGCCGTCCTCACTGATATAGCAAACAGTTCCCCAGAAGGGTGTGCAGACGATCAGCACAAGCTGAATGATGAGTGGGATATATTCCAGCTTTTTGACGAAACCCGTAAAAATCGTCCCGCCGACATAATTTCTAATGAACAAATGCCAGACAAACGGCAGCATGACATAGGCGACATAAAAGAAAAAGATGGCGTTTCTGAAGGTATCGCGTGTGCAGGTTTCCGAAAGATCACACAGGATAAAGCAAGCATCCGCCACAACACAGGCAGCGGTTGCGCCAATGAGCGACAGGCAGCGCCGGCGACTTTGCTTTTGTTTCAGCACATATGAGGAGCGTATAAAAAGAATTGCCAAAATCACAAGCATAAAAAATGCGTTCATCAAATAGCTGCCAATCACATTAATCACCTCTTCTTTAATCGCAGCAGCGCACGAAATAGATAAAGAATATACATATATTTTATATGCGTTTGCCAAATTTGTCAATGTAATTGTTGGCTTATCTGAAAATATACATACAAAATGGATATCAGTAAATCAAATACTCACATTCGAGCCGTCCGTTATACAGTCTGCGTTTCTGTGTGGCGCGACCGCCGTAGGCGCGTTCAAAACCCGCGTGACTGGTGATAACACACAGGCGGCTGTCCGCATGGCGGTTTTTCAAATCATGCAAAGAGTGATACAGCGCCTCGCAGGATTTTTTATCGCTTATCCGCTCGCCGTAGGGCGGATTTGCAATAAAGCAGGGGGCAGGGACATCCAGCTGAAGTTCGCGCAAATCACATTGCCAAACCTTGATTTTGCCTTCCAAGCCTGCCTGTGCAATGTGGCGGCGGCAAAGTTCCAAAGCATCCTCGTCGATGTCCGTGCCGGAAATGTCGTGAATCAGCTCAGGATGATAGGCTGCTTTGGCCTCATTGCGATAGCGCTCCAACAATTTTTGATCCACAAACGCCCATTTTTCCATATCAAAGGAGCGCGTCATGCCCGGCGCACGATTGGCCATGCGCCAAGCCGCTTCAATCAGCAGCGTTCCAGTTCCGCAGCACGGGTCATGCAGGGGCATTTTCATCCGCCAAGGAGACAGCCACAGCATAGCCGCCGCCAATGTCTCCCGAAGCGGCGCTTCACCGTTCCAAGTGCGGTAGCCGCGGCGATTGAGTGCCGTCCCGCTTGCGTCCAAGGTTAGCCTTGCCACATTTCCGTGTAAAGACACATCCACCGCATAGGTTGCACCTGTTTCTGTGCACCAGTTGAGATGATAGCGTTTCTTTAATTCCTCGGCGATGGCCTTTTTAGTGATGGCCTGACAGTCGCTGACGCTCATGAGCTGGCTTCTCGCGCACTTGCCGGACACAGGGAAGCGGGCATCACGCGGCAAAAATTCGTGCCAATGCATCCGCTTGACCAGTTCAAATAATTCATCAAAAGTTTCTGCTTGGCCCTCGCCGACCAGCAGCAACACTCTGTCTGCCGTGCGAAGCCAAAGATTAGCCTTAAAAGCCTCCTCCGGCGATGCCTCAAAGCGAACGCAGCCCAGCTCCGCTTTTGCCGCAAAGCCGAGCGCTTCCAATTCTCGTTTTACAATGCCCTCCAAGCCAAAGGCTGCCGTAGCCAGCCATGTACATACCATACAGACATTCCTCCATTCATCATATGATTATATCAGTGCAGACGAAAAAAGCAAGGTCTTT
>CAVJHY010000219.1:0-3268 GCA_963649405.1 bacterium | reverse complement strand
CGCCACTGCAAAAAATTGATTTTTGCAGCAGCACTATAATTAATATCGCATCACATAGAAGCAGCTCCTTCGTTCAAACGCCCAATATTATGTATACGCTTTCTTGGAAGGGGTGTGGGGGAACAATTCTTTATCGCATAAAGAATTGTTCCCCCACAATAAAATATTGTCCTCAATTTCTTAAACTATGCAATGGCGCGGGGATTCTCCCGCCGCGGGCGATGAAAGCAGAGCAGTCGAATTGGTTGACGGGCATGATGGGGGCATAGCCCAAAAGCCCGCCGAAATTGGCCGTCTCACCCGCCTTTTTGCCGGGGACAGGGATGACGCGCACGGCAGTCGTTTTGTTGTTGACCATGCCGATGGCGGCCTCATCCGCAATGATGCCTGAAATGGTGTCGGCGCTCGTGTCGCCGGGAATGGCAATCATATCCAAGCCCACAGAGCAGACGCAGGTCATGGCTTCTAATTTTTCCAGCGTGAGCGCTCCTGCGCCCGCCGCTTCAATCATGCCGATGTCCTCGCTGACAGGAATGAACGCGCCGGACAGCCCGCCGACATGGTTGGATGCCATCACACCGCCCTTTTTCACCGCGTCGTTGAGCAGTGCCAGCGCCGCCGTCGTGCCGGGCGCACCGGCCATTTCAAGCCCCATTTCGGTTAAAATGTGCGCCACGGAATCGCCGCGTGCGGGGGTCGGCGCTAAGGACAAATCCACAATGCCGAAGGGATAGCCGAGCCGTGCGGAAGCCTCCCGCGCCACCAACTGACCGACACGGGTGATTTTGAAGGCTGTGCGCTTGATGGTTTCCGCCACCACATCAAACGGCTCGCCGCGCACCTCTTCCAGCGCTCGCTTGACCACGCCGGGACCGGACACACCGACATTGACCACGGTTTCCGCCTCGCCCGTACCTAAGAAAGCACCGGCCATGAAGGGATTGTCCTCGACAGCGTTCGCAAACACCACCAGCTTGGCACAGCCCAAAGCATCCTTGTCCGCCGTGAGAGCCGCTGTTTGTTTGATAATCTGCCCCATTTCGCGCACGGCGTTCATGTTTAAGCCTGCACGGGTCGAGCCGACATTCACGCTCGAACAGAGCAGCTCGGTTTCCGCCATTACCTGAGGAATGGAGGCCAGCAGCCGCTCGTCCGCCTTGGTCGCGCCCTTTTGCATCATGGCGGAATAGCCGCCTAAAAAGTCAATGCCGATGGTGTGCGCGGCTTTATCAAGCGCCCGTGCAATGGGCAGCGGGTCGCCCTGACAAATAAAGGACACGGGGGTCACGGACACGCGCTTGTTGACAATGGGAATACCGAGTTCGCTCTCAATGTCGCAGCCCGTTTTCACCAAATGCTCCGCCGTCTTCGTCACCTTGTCGTATACGCGCTGCGCGGTGCGGTTTTCGTCCTCGCTGGCGCAGTCTAAGAGGTTAATGCCCAAGGTGATGGTGCGGATGTCGAAATGCTCCTCACGGATCATGCGGATGGTCTGGAGGATGTCCTGCGTGTTCAGCATGGCGTTTTTCCTCCGTTAAATGCGGTGCATGGCATCGAAAATATCCATGCGCTGGATGTGAATTTCCATGCCCAGCGTCTCGCCGACGGGCTTAAATTCGTCAATAATCTGCTGAAAGCTCAGACTGGCGTTCGTCAAATCCACCATCATCATCATGGTGAAATAGCCGTCCAAAATGGTCTGCGTGATGTCCAAAATGTTGATGTTCAGCTCTGCCAGCTTGGTCGCAACGCGGGCAATAATGCCGGTCGTGTCCAAGCCGGTCACGGAAATTAAAGCCTTGGTCATCGTGTTTTCCTCCGTTAAATTTCGGTGCATTCAAGCAGCTCGTGCGTCACATGGCAGTCCCTGCGGGCGACAGGCGCATCCTGATATTCTGCCTCGCCCTGCTGGTTGTCGTAGGGGTCATAGCGCATAAAGCGCGTCGGGACATAAAATTCGTGCTGATATTCGGAATTGGCGGGCATACGGTAGGGGTCAAGGTTGCCGAAATAGAAATTCCAGCGCTCCATATCGCCGTCCCGATAACCGCCGCCGCCAAAGGACGGGTCGGCGAACAGCCAGCCGTAGGGGGCAATATAGAACTGCGCCCAGTCATGGCTGCCGACATCGCCCGGCTCCGTATACAGACCGGACTGCCACCGCGCCGGAACGCCCGCAATGCGGCACAGCGTGATGAACAGCAGCGCCTGCACACCGCAGTCGCCTTTCAGGGATGTGCCGATAAATTCCGTAATCATGGGCATGGTGTAATATTCGCGCATCAGGGAATAAATCGCCTTGGTGGTCACAAAATCGTAGATTTTCCGCGCTTTAACCAGCGGATTTTTCTCCTCGCCGATGATTTCGGCGGCCAAGGAACGCAGATACGGCGTGAAACGGATGTGCGGCGGTAGCTCTTCGGTATAAAAGGTCGGCTGACTGTCCGCCACACACGCGGGGTCAGGCTCGACATAGCGCATATGCGTTTCGTAGGTGTATTCCACAGAGAATGGAATATCGCTCGGCACAGCGCGGAAAATGGCCGTGCGCTGCGGATGCTCTTTCGGCGCAATCAGCGTGTCCTTCGGGCTTATATCCAAAATCTGAACATTCTCCACCTGCGCATAGGGAATCGGAATCGGCAGATAGGCGGTCACAGGCTGCCCCTTGTGTGCCTCGTCCGGCGTAATCAGCATGGTGGATTTGATGTGCAGCCGCATATTGAGCGTGCCCTGCGCCTTCATTTTGCGGATAGCGGCAATGCGTTGTTCCTTGTTGCCGCTCGGATATTTGGCGCGACCTGCCTCCGTCAGGCGGTCAGCATAAGCCTTCCGCGTCATCACAAGGTTGGACAAAAAGCGGACAAAAAATTTCGGCTCGCCGTTCATATACGCCCATTCCACGGCATCCGCATCGCGCAGCTCGTCCAGCTCTTCCTCGGAAAATTCGCCGAAGCACTCCCGAAGCTGCTGAAGCGCCTCGTTTACCGAATACGGATATTCATCGGGAAGACGGCGAATTAACTCTTTTTCCAATTCCAAACGCGCCCTCAGCGCCTTGGGTAGCGCCGCGTTTTGCAGCTTTTTGTCAATCACCCGCTCCATGCGGGCAAAATCCCCGAAACCTTTGAGCTTTGATAAATCCTCCGGCAGCGGCACGGAAAGATATTGAAGGTCGGAATAGTTCATGCCATCATCCTCCCGAAATTTCATGCGGAATCCACGTAGATTTCCGAATCATCATACCACAAAATACGGGGATTGGCAA
>CAVJHY010000218.1:1807-3274 GCA_963649405.1 bacterium | reverse complement strand
GATGAATGCGGTTCTGGTTATTGATGTTGACGCCGTTGTTGACATTCTTCAGCACGAAGATAACGCCTTCCGGACATTCCTCTGTCGCGGGAACGACGGCGTGCAAGCCTTTCGGTTTGCTTTCAAGGCTGCCGTGCGTTTTCATATAGTCCAGAAGGTCAAGCCGAAATTCATTGAGACCCAAATCCATGATGGAGATGCCTGTGGACATATCCTCAATATCAACGACTTCCTCCTGCAAGCGCTTGAGCTGCGCCTTGCGGTATTCAAGGTCGCCCTTTTCTTCGGCGTTGATGAGGTCGTCATCGCCGGTGGAAGTCATGACGGAAATTTTCATGCGCGTTTCAACACGGGATTTCAAATTGATGTACTCGTCCAGCGTCATATCCGGCCAGAAATTCACAAGCTGAATGACATCATTACGGCTGCCGATGCGGTCAATGCGCCCAAAGCGCTGAATGATGCGGACGGGATTCCAATGAATATCGTAGTTGACGAGATAGTCGCAATCCTGCAAATTCTGACCTTCGGAAATGCAGTCCGTGGCAATCAGAATATCAATCTCGGCGGGGTTGTCCGGCATAAGCACATCTTTGCCCTTGGAAACAGGGGAGAAACAGGTCAGCACATTATTGAGTGTCGCTTTCAAGCCTTGGATGGTCGTCTTGCCGTCCACACTGCCCGTAATGACCGCTGTGTTCAGCCCGTGCCGCGCTTTCATTCGGGCGCTGATTTGCTCATACAGGTAATTTGCCGTATCCGCAAAGGCTGAAAAAATCAAAACTTTTCGATTGCCCGCATTGATTGGACGGGTTATTTTATCCTCCAGCAGCCGAAAGAGCGTTTGCAGCTTTGTATCATGCTCCGGCGTGATATCGTCCATCATCAGAAGCAGGAGGGACAGGTTTTCCGCGTCCTGCACAAGCTCTTTGCGCCACGAAATATAGTCCATATCAGCAATGTTAATCTTGATTTTTTTGCCGATTCGGGTGAAGTCCGTGTTTTCGTCTTCCACATCAAAGTCGTTGTCCGACACATCGCGCATCTCGATTTCGCCGCTGCCTCCCATCACAAAATTATCAATGACAGTGATGGTCGATTTGATGAACGCCAGTATGCGGCTCAGGGTCAGGCGGAAGGAATAGACAGAGCTTTCCAGACGCTTCAGCAGGTTGATGCTCATCAGCCGCTTGATGCCGAATTCACGCCCGCGCATGGACATATTGGCGACCTTTTCCAAGTCAATGTACTTCGCCAGCTTGCTCGGAAGAATGTAGCCGGACGGCGTATAGACGCACAGCGACAGCAGCCCTAACTGCTCAAAAATTTCGTTATAGTTAATCGCGCCGTTCAGGTCTGTCAGCTTCGGGCGCAGGCTGAGGGGCTTTAACCTTTCGGGGAATTTGCCGATGGCAGCGGTATTGTAATATTTTTCAATGTGCTTGCGGGAACGGGCAATCGTCACAC
>CAVJHY010000218.1:0-1797 GCA_963649405.1 bacterium | reverse complement strand
TCGTCACACTGTCCAGAAGCTCAAAAAAGTCAAAATCGAGCATCTGAAGCAGGGCATCTGTCGTGCGTTTCTCCGGCGAAAAGCTGCTCCATTCGTTAAAAGCACGCTGTGCCTGCCGGAAGATTTCATCGATGGATTTCTTTGTGTTCAGCTCTTTTTCGAGCAGTTCGGGGTTGCCCTCATAGGCCAGTGCGAGCTGGTTGCGCAAATCAAGGAAGCGATTATTGACAGGCGTTGCCGAAAGCATCAGCACTTTCGTCTTCACGCCGGAGCGGATGATTTTGCGCATCAGAATTTGATAGCGGTTTTCACCATCCCGCTTATGCGTGCCGACACCGCCTTCGCCATTGCGGAAATTATGCGATTCATCAATCACAACGAGGTCATAATTGCCCCAGTTCAGACGGTCAAGGTCAAGCCCGTTCGACATACCGCCCTTGCGCGAAAGGTCGGTATGGAAAAGCACATCATAGTTCAAACGGTCAGCGGCGATGGGATTGTTGACATAGTTATCCTTATAGGTGTTCCAATTTTCTGCCAGCTTTTTAGGACAAAGCACAAGAACGGTTTTGTTGCGGTTTTCGTAATATTTCACAACGGCCAGCGCGGTGAAGGTCTTGCCTAAGCCCACGCTGTCCGCCAAAATGCAGCCGTTAAATTTTTCTAATTTGTTGATGATGGCCAGAACAGCGTCCTTCTGGAAATCATAGAGCATACTCCAAATTTTGCTCTGCTTAAAGCCGGTCGCTTCGTTGGGAAGGACATCCTCGGAGACATCATCCAAAAACTCGCTGAACACATGATACAGGGTCATGAAATAGATAAATTCCGGCGAATTTTCCGCATAAGCCGTGCTGATATTTTCAATGACGATATCCGTCACATCCTGCAACTTCTTCGGGTCGTTCCAAAGCTGGTCAAAAAGGCGCATATACTGATGGGAAAAAGGCGCTTCCATGCAGTTGACCATGTTGTAAGTGTTGTTGCCGCGCTCACAGCCAATGTCAACGGTGGTAAAGCCGGTCAGGGGCATATAAGCCGTCTGCGCATCCTTATTTTCCACGGTCATGAAGCCCATCATGTTTTCGCCGGTCGTGTTGGATTTGAATTTGGCTTTTCTGCGAATCCAATCGGCGCATTCCTTGGCGATGGCCCGCTGGGTCATTTCATTGCGGAGCTTGATTTCAAATTCCGTGCCGTACAGACTGTTTTCTCTGGACAGGCGCGGAATATAAAACTCGCGCTTTTGCTTTTCGGCTTTTTCTTTTGTAAAAGTCGGGGATGTAAAAATAAAGTGGAAACTCTCCGCTGTTTCAAGCTGCTTTTTCAGCTCATGATATGCGTACATCGAAAAGCAAGCCGCCGCAACAGAAACCTTACTTCCGCGCTTCATCTCCACTCGTAAATCATCACGAACGCTGTTGGTGATGTTATCAAGTATCTTCATGCCGTGCTCCTGTACCTACTTCACTTCAAACTTGTCAGCCGAATTTATTATAATGCAAAAATACAGAGATGTCAATTATGTAACAAATTCAAGACAGGTCTTACATGGAAAAAGTGCGTGAGACATATCGAAATACCCTTACAGCCAGCAGTTTCCAATGATTTAAACACAAACCGCTCTATACTCCATCTCCTTCTCAGCTCTTTTGATAATATCTTCGGCATTAGCCTTCGGATTAAGCCAAACTCTTAGAAGGCTATGAGGCAGTATAACCGGCATTCGGTCATGAATAAAAGCCAAATTTGCCACAGCGCCCTGTGTGAGAATTGTAAAACACGGAACAACTACAC
>CAVJHY010000217.1:0-3279 GCA_963649405.1 bacterium | reverse complement strand
AGTAAACCATCGATTTTTGCAATCGACTCTTCCACAAAATTCACGATTTATCGCGCCGCCTCATTTGTGCGGTGCAGCCTTATATTTTTTATCTGCTCTTCAGTCCGAAAATGCCGAGGATGTTTCTGGTGACGGTGCGGCCAACCTCGCGTCCGGCGCTGGTGGTGATGGAACGGGCAAAGGAATCCGCCAGTTTTTGACCGTAGGACTTCTCCTGCTTGCTATCGGCCTTGGAAATCTTTTCTTTGGCTTGCTTCACGGCGGCTCTCGCCTTCTGGGTGAGCGTCTGCGGCTCGGTCGTCACCTGCTGCGGGACATACTGTCCAAGGCTTGCATCCCAGACAAGCACCGGCGGCTGCGCCTGCTGCGTGGTCATGGTCTGAACGGGCTGCGCTGCTTGCTGCACAACCGGCTGCGCCTGCTGCACGGGCTGCTGCATCTGCGACAGCGCGGATTGCTCATACTGCCCCGTCGTCGGGTTGTACACGCTGAAGGTCATCGGCGCGTACTGCTGCACCGGCTGCGCTTCCTGCGCATACACGGGCGCGGACGGCTCGGCGGCAATGGGCTGCACAACCTGCGTCTGCTCTGCGCCCTGCGCATGATAGCGGGCTGAGAGAATCTCATAGGCGCTCTCGCGGTCAAACGCCTCGCCGTACTTGGAGACAAAGGCGCTGGTTTCAATGAAAGTCTGTCGGAGCGAAGCAGAAATCGCGCCGATGGAGCTTTGCGGCGGCAGGATGGTTGCACGCTGCACGACGGACGGTTCGCCGTTTTCCATCAGGAAGGAAATGAGTGCCTCGCCAGTCTTGAGGCTGGTGAGCGCCTCCTCGGTGTCGAAATCAGGGTTGACGCGGAAGGTCTGTGCGGTGGCTCGAACGACCTTCTGATCCTGCGGGGTGAAGGCACGCAGAGCGTGCTGCACGCGAGCGGAAAGCTGCGATAGCACAGTAGACGGTACATCCATCGGGTTCTGCGTGACAAAGAACACACCAACACCCTTGGAGCGAATCAGCCGCACGGTCTGCTCAATGCGCTCCATGAGCGTGCGGGAGCAGTCGTTGAACAAGAGATGCGCCTCGTCAAAGAAGAAGACCATGCGCGGCAAATCGCTGTCGCCGACCTCCGGCAGCATCTCATACAGCTCACCCAGCATCCACAAAAGGAAGGTGGAATAAAGCGCTGGCTTTCTGAACAGCGTTTCCGCCGCCAAAATGTTGATGATGCCGTGTCCCTCTTCGTCCCGTGCCAGCCAATCACCCATCTCCAAGGCCGGCTCACCAAAGAAGCAGTCGCCGCCCTGATCCTCCAAAATGGCGATGGCACGCTGAATCGCGCCGACGGAAGCCTTGGTGATGTTGCCGTAATCCAAGACATACTTGGCGGCATTGTCGCCCACATAGGTCAACATGGCTTTCAGGTCTTTCAGGTCAATCAGCAGCATGCCCTCATCATCCGCAATGCGGAAAACAAGGTGCAAAACGCCCACTTGCGTGTCATTAAGACCCAGCATTCTGCCCAGCAGCAGCGGCCCCATTTCGCTGACGGTCGTGCGGACGGGAACGCCCTTCTCGCCGAACACATCCCAGAAGGCAACAGGGCTTGCGCCGAAGGAAAAATTGGATACGCCGCAGGTGTTCAGGCGCTCTTCGATTTTTTCGCTCTGCTCGCCCGGCTTGGCAAGACCGGCCAAATCGCCCTTGATGTCCGCCAAGAAAACAGGCACGCCTAAGCGGGAAAAGCCCTCCGCCAGCACCTGTAAAGTGACAGTCTTGCCCGTGCCGGTTGCACCCGCAATCAGCCCGTGGCGGTTGGCCATTTTCGGCAGCAGGGAAACAGCGCCCGATGCGCTTGTGCCGACCCAGATGTTGTTGTTCAGAATCATGAAAGAACCCCCTTTTCTATATTTTATTATTTATATCACTCACCAAAAGATATACCGACGCTTCGCGCCAAGGACACCATCTGATGATCCGGCGGAACGAGCTTGGGAACACCCGCAATTTCGGACAAAAGGTTGTGCGTCACCTGATTGCCCACCAGCGCCACGGACACGCCGTATTCACCGCGCTGAATCAGCTCGGCCGCGTGAACGCCAAACTGTGTCGCCAGCACACGGTCATAGGCGCTGGGACTGCCGCCGCGCTGGATATGCCCCGGCACAACGGCGCGGGCTTCGACACCCACCAATTCGGAAAGCTGCTTGGCCACACGCTCGGCAATGCCGTGGAAGCCCTCCTCTTGACGGGCGTTCTCGCGTTCCTTGCGCTTCATTTTCGCTTCCTTTTTGTCCATTGCGCCCTCGGCGACCGCAATGATGCTGAACGCCTTGTTGACGCTGGCGCGTTTTTCGACGACCTTCGCCACTTCCTTGATGTCATAAGGAATTTCAGGCAGAAGAATCACATCCGCGCCGCCCGCCAAGCCGGAATACAGCGTCAGCCAGCCCGCCTTGTTGCCCATGATTTCAATGACCATGCAGCGCCCGTGACTGGCAGCGGTGGTGTGGATGCGGTCAATGACATCGGTGGCAATGTCACAGGCGGTGTGGAAACCAAAGGTGAAATCTGTGCCGTAAATGTCGTTGTCGATGGTCTTGGGGAGACCAATGACATTCAAACCCTCCTCGGACAAGAGGTTGGCGGTCTTGTGTGTGCCATTGCCGCCCAAGGTGACGAGGCAGTCCAGCTTCAAATCGTTGTAGGTCTTTTTCATGGCCTTGACTTTATCCACATTGTCGTCCCCGATAACGCGCATTTCGCGGAAGGGACGGCGGCTCGTACCTAAAATCGTGCCGCCCAAGGTCAGAATGCCGGAAAAGTCCTCACGACTCATCATGCGATATTCACCCTCAATCAGCCCGCGATAACCGTCCAAAATGCCGATGATTTCCGCATCAAACATTTCATAGGACGCACGCGCCACGCCGCGAATGGCGGCGTTCAGACCGGGACAGTCCCCGCCGCTGGTCAAAATACCGATTCTGCGCTTCATACGCTGAATGCCTCCCTTAAAAATTTCCATCAATCTATGTCGGTCAAATGTTGCTCTCAGGATGCTAAGGCAGCACGCGATCAATCGTGAATTTTGCGTCAGATGGGAGCAGAGAAATCGAAGGCTTACCCGAAGCGTAAGTCGAGATTTCGGAGAGTCGCAGATGGCGCAAAAGACACATTTTTGCGCGTTGCCGAATTGTGCGGTGCTGCCGTAATTCGCCATTTCTTATTTTAACAAAAATCATCCTGTAAAGCAAGCGTAGGCAGGAATTTTGCATTTTTT
>CAVJHY010000216.1:0-3311 GCA_963649405.1 bacterium | reverse complement strand
TCTCGATTTACAGGAAGTAAAACCTTCGATTTTTGCAATCGACTCTTCCACAAAATTCACGATTTAGCGTGCTGCCTCATTTGTGCGGTGATGCCCTAAATCGAACTGCACATCAATTTTCCTTTTCTTTCGCAAACACCTTCGGGAAGCGTTTGCGTAAAAGTCTGCCGCAGGCTGCGCCCATGGCGACAAGGATGATGTTCAGCGCCGCCGTCAGCAAAAGCGGGGTGATGGCTCCCGTATTCGCCAACGCCACGCCCGATGTGAATGCGCCGTTTCCGCAGCCGACAGCCGTGACGCTCAAGCCGCCGGCAGACAGCCCGTTCAGCCAATCGACCAAGCCCAGCTTGGTGCAAAGCCCACCGCCCAGCACCATCAAAAGAAGGGCGACCAAAGAAAATTTGATTTTCAAACTTGCCAATAGCTGCGTCAGTGCGCAGACGCAGCCTGCAATCAAGAATGCATAAAGAAATGACATATAATACTTCCTCTCTATCCTGTTTGTCAGTGTAGAATCAGCCCCAGCATGAAGGCCAGCAGATAGCCCGTTCCCAGCACCTTGATGACCCCCAAGAAGCCGCTCAGAGCCGCCTTGCCCTTGGATGCGCCCTGCGCTTCCGCCTGCGCCGCACCCATGGCCGCGCCGAACATCAGCCCGCATACGGGGATAGCCGCGCCGTCGCCGCCGAAGGCGGAAATTTTGAAATACAGCCCCGAAAGAATGAGCACAACAGCCACAAAGCCGAACAGCAGGATGCCCGCCATCATCGCCATTGTCGAATCGGCAATCCAAAGCGATGCAAGCTGAATCAGCGCTTCACCGACAAGACCGATGCAGCCGCCCGTCAAAAAGGCTTTCCCTACCTTCTTCAACATACAGTTGCTCCTTTCAATTTGGGCGGACAGCCAAAGACTGCCCGCCCACCTATTTTTTTATTGAATAAGACTTAATACGAAACGTTCTGCCATGGCCTGAATGCCGTTGACCTTATAGGCATTCTTGTCCATCGGGACAGCCTTGCGAATGGCAACCTCGCCGGCCTTCTTTGCCAGTTCCTCCGTGGGCTTTTGCCCCTTGAGCATGGCGGCAACCTCGTCCAGCACATATGGCACAGGCGCAACACCGCCCAGCACCAAGGAAACATCCTCAATCATGCCGTCCGCCATTTTGACATCATAGGCCAGCGCAATCAGCGCAAAGTCCACGGAATTGCGCAGACGATCCTTGATATAGCCGCTGACATGACCATCATGCACGGGGATTTTGATTTCCTTGATGATTTCTCCGCGGTCAAGCATATCATATGCTTTCAGCTTGGTGGTTAAGAAGGCGCGGGCTGGAATTTCCTTTTCCGTGGTCACGAGCGTGGCGTTCAGAGCCACCAAAGCATTTGCCAAATCAGAGGCGTTGACAGAGTAGCAGCCGCAGTTCATGCAGCGCTTGGCCTCTTCCTTCGCCTCGTCCATGCTCAGGCTCTGCGCGTCTTCCTTGAGCAAAGTGCGGTCAGCCGCCGCCAGCTCTTTCAATTTCGCTTGCTTTTCGACATGAATGCCGGAGGCATCATAGGTCAGGAAATCGGCAGGCTTTTGCCACGGTGTCCATTCATTGCCCAGCTCCTTGGCCATACTCTTGCCCGCCGCAGCGCCCGCCGCGATGGCGTGAATTGCCAGATTGGGTCCGGTCACGGCATCGCCGCCCGCATAGACCTTGACATTCTTGGTTTGGAAGGTTTCCTGATCCGCATCGAAGAGACCGCGAGCCGTTTTGAGCTGTGCGCCGAGTGCATCGCCCAAGAAGGCGGTATCTACGCGCTGACCCGTTGCCAAGATGATGGTGGTTGCCTTGAAAAGCTGTACATCATTCTCATCATAGACAGGTGAGAAGCGATGCTCCTCGTTATAGACGCGGACGCACTTCATGGAGTGAAGACCGATGACCTTGCCACCTTCATCCGTGACAACGCCCTTCAAGCCCCAGCCGTTATGGATGACGACACCCTCCTCGATGGCGCGAAGCACTTCTTCCTCGGTAGCGGGCATTTCGTGACGCTGCTCCAAGCAAATCAGCGTGACATTTTTCGCGCCCATGCGCTTGGCAGTCAGGGCGACATCCATGGCCACATTGCCGCCGCCGCAGACCAAGACATCATCCGAAATATTCTGCTTGAGGAAGGTATTGACCTCCACCAAGAAGTTTAGACCAAATTCCGTCAGGTTTTCACCGGAGATACCCAAAATCGGCTGCTTCCATGCGCCTGTGCCGAAGAAGACCTTGTCGTATTCCGCAATCAACGATTCAGCGGAAATATCCTTGCCGATTGTCGTGTTCATTCGGAAGATAATGCCCATGTGCGCTAAGGCATCGGTGAATTGATCTACGATGTCCTTGGGCAGACGGTAATGCGGAATGCCGTAGCGCAGCACGCCGCCCGCCTTTTCGTGCGCATCAATCACGGTGACGGCGTGTCCCGCCTTGCGCAGGAAGTACGCCGCGCTAAGACCCGCAGGACCTGCGCCGACGATGGCGACCTTCTTTCCGCTCTCCACTTCCGGTGCGGTATAGAATTTCTCGCCATTCGCCAAAATATAGTCGCCCAAGGTGCGCTCGACGCAGTGAATGGCAACGGATTCGCCGTGGTTATTCTGGTTGCAGTGATCCTGACACGGATGCGGGCAGATGCGTGAGGTCATCATGGGCATCGGGTTGGCATTCAGGATAATGCGTGCCGCCTCGTCCCAGTTGTCCGCACGAATGGAGGCCATATAGGTGCCGATGTCCGTGTGCGCGGGGCAGGTGCTTTGGCAAGCGCCGCCGTGCGTCTTCATGCCGCCGAACACGGAATGATAACGGTTTTCGCCCTGAATGGCGTAGCATTCATCGCCGCCCTTGCGGGAGCAGTTCAGCCGTCCGCCCATTTCCTGCGGGTAGCGATAGAACCAGCAGCGCACATCTTGGCAGAGATTTCCGCCTACCGTGCCCACATTGCGAATGAGCGGGGTGGCGACGCTTTTCGCCGCCTGTGCCACGGCGGGGGCGTGCTTTAACAGAATGTCCGAATCGGCAGCGTCCGTGAGCGTTGTGAGTGCGCCGACGGTGATGCAATCGCCGTCCATGGAAATGCCCGCGCCGTTTGGAATGCGCTTAATATCCACCATGCTGTCAGGATGCTCTTCCAAGATCATCTGTTCCTGCGCGTTCAGGAGATCCGTGCCGCCGGCAAGAATTTCAGCATTTTCGTTTTTCAAAATTTGAGAGGCTTCCTCGAAGGATGATGCCACTTTATGCACAAAAGGCCGCATTTTATTTAGCC
>CAVJHY010000215.1:825-3331 GCA_963649405.1 bacterium | reverse complement strand
GGGTAGAACCGCCAAGAATGATGTGTCGCCAGTCAGAGAAGCCAACACCCAGACGGCCGCGGCCGCTGGTGACCATGCCATGATTGTGAATGTCCAAATCTTCCTTCACGGTCAGACCAAGGCGGTCATAGAACAGCGAACCTTCGATGTCCTTATTTGCCTTGCTGGACATGATAATGTAAGGCTCTGTACCGGAAGCGGCCTGCCAATAGGGGTTTACAATCAGCTTCCACATGCCCTTGTTGATGTTGGCATCGTTGAAGTCATTACCAACCTGCTGGTCGCTGTTGATGATTTTCTTTGCGAGGCGAATCAGACGGTGGCAGTTACCGGGCACAATCAGAGTATCGAAAACATAACCCATTCGCTGGCCGCTGGCGTTCATGAAGTTAAAGCCGACGTTTGCCAGACGGTCGAGAATCGCATCGTCATCGCCGAAAGCGTTAGTGAAAACATTGCTCTGTGTGGCAACACCGGTCATGCCGGTATGGGCTGCATTGAACAGCGACAGACCATCGGGAGTGGCGCAGTCAAGCGAACTCTGACCGCCGTAGCTGAAAACCTTTGCTGCAGTAGCAACAGAAGCGGTCAGTGCGGCAGTGGCGAATTCGGGGCGGGTACGCTTAAAGGCGCGTACAAGGTTTGCGGCAGCACGGCCGGAAATGTCATGCAGGTTATCCTCTTTCATTTCAGGAGTGATACTGAACTCTTTACCAAAGCTGATATGCTTGATGAGTTTTTCGTTCACATCCTGCATGGTGTCGGTTGAAAAGTTACCGCCCTCAGTAACAGCCTTGAAGCTGCTGAATGCGCTGGAACCAACTACCTTTTCACCGAATCGCTTAGATGTCTTAACGGTGAACATACCCTTGACAAGGGCATCATCATCGCTCTGCTCAGTGTCGGCATCAGCCATTTTCATGTTGATGAACTCGGCTTCCTCGTTCCATTCGCTGTTCAAGAGGTTGTCGGATTTCTTAATTGTGATAGCCATAAATAATTTTCTCCTTTACTTAATGTGTCTTTGCCCAAAGTTCATTGAGCTGCTTGTCTGTCTTGCCGGGGAACTGCTCACGATAGAACTCGATTTTGCCAGCCGGAATGCTGATTTCATTTCCGCTCACCTGTGCCGTAGAAGTAGGCTTCACATGGCCTGCGCCCTTTGCTTCGTTGATTGCCTGCTGCCGCACAGCGGCCTCACGCTTCTCCTGTGTACCCTTAGAAAGCCGCTCACCACATGCGTAGCGATAAGCCTTTACAGGGTCTAAGCCCTTCGCGCAAAGGTCGTTGAATTCGTCCAACTCGGCAATGCCACTGATATTGTGCGGGTCGCCGTTCAAAGACGGGTCGAGCTTTAAAATCTCGTCCAGGGCTGCAATGTTCTTTCTGTCCTGCTCTTCCCGTTTCTGGTTTTCAAGCCATTCGCTGGCCTGTCGCACCGCTGGCGCTTCTTTTACAGCCTCATTGATAAGGTTTGAAATATCCTTGCCAGCTTTGGCATCCTCAGCGATACGGGCATTTCTGCGCGCCTCACGCTGTGCAGAAACTGCCTGCTGATACTCCGCAAAACTGCTGATGGGCTTTCCTGTTATGGGGTTGATGGCCTCACCAAAGGTTTCAGCGGCCCAACGGTCGATTTCTGCCATCGCACGGCGGCGGCCTTTTTCTTCGTCAGCAATTCGGCGTGCTTTCCATCGTTCGTTTTCCTCATGCTGTTTTTCTGCAGCGGGTTCCTCAGTTGCGGGCTGAGTTTCAACAGATTCGCTTTCTGTGCCCTCTGCTTTCGATTCCGGCGCAGCTTCACCGGATGCAGCCTCCGTGTTCTCGGTTATAGTGGTTTCTTCGGCTGCTACGCTGCTGTTGAGGTCTTCCATGCTTAACTCGCTTTCTGCTATTTCACGCCATAGCTGGCTGATAAAAAAATAGAGATACCGCCCGTAAAAGCCGCATCTCTATTCATTTACTGTGTTATTTCTGTTTTGGTTGGTTCTTGTTCTTCCCCGTATGCAGGGCAATTTTTGTTTCTGCATACAGGGGTAACCACCATAAATGCCCTTGTTGTTGTATCCGGGGAATTATCGCCCTCAAATACCATGTGCGGGTTTTCGTTTCTCATTTCCAACTTGCATTTTGGGCAAATCATAAGCTCACCCCCATTGCGGCAAGATTCGTAAGGTCTGAATCCTGCACCAGCGTTCTATCATCAATGCCGTTATTGCGTGTAGTCTCTTCTTCCGGCCCTGTCGGAGCGGTCACATTCTGTGCGGATGCCAACATTTGTTGCTGTTTTTGAATCTTGGCATTGATTTTTTCAATGGCTTTTCCAGCGCCGGGGTACTTGTTTTCTTTCAGCATTTCCCAGTACAGCAAATTGGTATCATCGCTTGCCATCTGACCAAAAGCACCGGCCTGATACATAACAGCCATCATGTTCCACATGTTCTCATGATTGCTTGCGGCTGTGGCGCTTTCATCTACGCGGAAAACGAATTCCGTGTTCCAATAC
>CAVJHY010000215.1:0-815 GCA_963649405.1 bacterium | reverse complement strand
CCGTTTGGGCCCTCGTATGCGTAAGGAATCGCGCCGCCGCCGAAAGCCATGTAGGTTTGAATAATCAGCCTGGAGAGGTCTTCCATGAAAGCGTATTTCATGCTGCGGCGGCTGGAAAGTCGCGCCGCCGACTGGTTTGCTGAAAATTGCTTGGCACTGCCACTGACGGCGGTAGTATCCTGCTGGCCCAGAAAAGAATTTGTCAAGCCAAGCGCATCCTGCGCCTGGCTTTGAAGCACTGAAAGATAACTCATATCCTTGTCAATAGACGGCTGAATGTTCAGCACATCAATCAGCGCTTTTTCTGATGGGTTTCTCACACGAATAATCTTGAGCTCTTTGTTCGTTGTTTCCACGGAAAGCCCAACAGGAAGCGTGACATAGCTGCCGCCCTTCATGAGCTTATCCTGCATTTTGGTCATGACCTTGTTGATGTTATTCTGCTGGTCTGCGATAACATCAACATCGCTTCGTCCAAGAAGGCTGCCATATTTTGAAATATTGCGGCGCAATACAACAGGGAATCGTTTCGGCTTGAACTGGGGTAATTCCGTCTGCAGCTGTTCAACGCCGACTTGAATAGGCATTTGCTCAGTGTCATAATTCCCCTGCTCGTCAACAGGATACTGCAAAGAGCCGTCCGGGTTCTGTGCGAAGATTGGATCGCCATCTTGCACGGCTGGAATCGTCTTAGTGCCGCCGCCAAGCATTACCATTTCTGTATCGTTCAGCAGCTCCGTTTTTACCTGTTTGGTAACAAACTTTCTGCCGCCGCACCGGCACACATCGCCCGTCTTGATCTCTCCGCACTTTTC
>CAVJHY010000214.1:0-3338 GCA_963649405.1 bacterium | reverse complement strand
GGAAAAAATAGTGATTAGGAAACAGGCAGGGATTAGGAATTAGAAATGAGGAGTGAAAAATTCGGAATTCGGAGTTCGGAATTAGGAATTAGGAGTAAGGGCAAAAATCACTCCACTTTTCACTTTTCACACTATATTACTATCAACTATCCATTCACGGCTAACAGCTAAACGCTAACGACTCATTTTCCTGTTCTCTGTTTCCTATTTCCTATTTTCTGTTCCCTCTCCACACTATCCAGCATTCACTACCCACTATCCACTAAAATTAGTCCCGTGCTTTTTTCCAAATATGCGGGACGAAAAGGAGGAGGATGGGGAAAATTTCCAAGCGACCAAGCAGCATATCCAGCGTCAGGACGAGCTTGGAAAGCATGGAAAAATGGGTATAGCTCGCCATTGGGCCGATTTCGTTCAGCCCCGGTCCTACATTGTTCAGGCACGAGAGGACGGCGGAAAAGCTGCTTTCAAATTGATATTGATCGAGCGAAATTATGAGCATCGACAGAACGAACAGGAACGCATACGCGCCGAAAAAGGCGTACACGCCGCGCACCGTATCGTCCGGCATTGTCTTTCCGTCCATTTTGACGGGGCGAACAAGGTTGGGATAGAGCATCCTCCTGATTTCCACCCGCACACCCTTGAACAGAATGAGGACGCGGGAGCATTTGACACCGCCGCCCGTGGAGCCGGCGCAGCCGCCGACGAGCATCAAAATGAAAATTATCGTTTGGCAAATTTGCGGCCAATAGGCAAAGTCCGTAGAGGCATAACCCGTGGTGGTGATGATGGAAACGGTCTGGAACGCCGCGTGGCGCAGCGCCGTCCCGAAATTGTTCTGATAAAGCGGGAGAACGGCGATGGTTATAACTGCGGTGGCAATCAAAATCAGGCCGAAGTAGAAGCGCAGCTCCTCGTCCAGTGCGGCGCGTTTGAACGAGCGCATGAGCAGCAGATAATAAATGCCGAAATTCACGCCGAACAGCGCCATGAACACTGTGATGACCCACTGCAGATAGGGGCTGTAAGAGGCCATGCTGTCCGCCTTGATACCGAAACCGCCCGTACCCGCCGTGGCGAAGGCGGTCAGAACGGAATCAAAAACGGGCATTCCGCCGAGAATCAACAGCACGGTCTGCACAAAGGTCATGCTGATGTAGATGGTGTACAAAATGCGGGCGGTCTGCATCGTCTTGGGAACTAATTTGCTCACCTGCGGGCCGGGCGATTCCGCTCGCATGATAAACAGCGAATCGCCGGAGCTGCCCCCAAAGGAAGCAATCGCCAGCAGGAACACCAGCACGCCCATGCCGCCCAGCCAGATGGTGAAGGAGCGCCAATAAAGCAGGCTTCTTGACATGGCTTCCACATTTTGCAAGATGCTTGCGCCTGTGGTGGTCAAGCCCGACACGGTTTCAAACAGCGCGTCCACATAGGAAGGAATTTCACCCGACAGGACGAACGGCAGTGCGCCCAGCAGGGAAATCATTATCCATGCCAAAGCGACAATGATGAAGCCGTCCTTGGCGTACAGTGTCGTTTTGCGCGGGGGCTTGAGGAAGGTCACGAGGCTCAGCAGCAGCATGAGACAAATCGTGACGGCAAAGCCCTTGGCGGCCGCGCCCTCGTGCCAAATAAGCGCCAGCAAAAGCGCGGGCAGCATCAGCGCTGCGACCAAACACAGGGTGATGGACAGCACACGCAAAATCATTCGATCGTTCATGAAAAAATGCTCCTACGCTTACGTTCTTAGCGGCGCAGTCTCAAAAATATTATTTAATTCACGCAAACTTCTGTCCGCCTGTGCCACGACAACCACGGAATCGCCGTCCATAAAGCAGTCCTCGCCGCTGGGGATGATGACCGTGCCGCGATGCGAAATGACGGCGACCAAGATGTTTTTCTTAATCGGCACGCTTTTCAGCGGAACGCCCAAATACCATGTGACTTTTCCGGCGCGGAATTCCAGCGCTTCAACGCGCCCGCCGACCATCCTGTGCAGGGCAACGATGCTGTTAAAGCTGTCCGACGCTTGCATAGCGCGGACATAACGCAGAATATCGTTGCACACAAGCAGACGCGGGCTGATGACGCATTCCGCCGTCGTGTCGTGTAGAATCTCGGTGTATTCCGTTCGGTTGATTTTCGTGACCACCTTGGGCACGTGCATATGGTTGGCGTACATGGAAATAATCAAATTCTGCTCGTCAATGTTGGTGAGCGTGACCATCGCATCCGCCTCTTCCAGCCCCGTATCGAGCAGGGTTTGGAAGGACGCGCCGTCCCCGTGGGTGATGAGCGCATCGGGCAGAAGCTCGCTCAAAACCTCACAGCGCTCTTTGCTGTTTTCGATGATTTTGACTTCCAGCCCTGCATCCAAGAGCATTCTTGTCAGATGCACGGCAATGCGGCTGCCGCCCACAATCATGACCGAGCGAATGCGGGCATTTTCCAGCTCCATCGTCTTGGCCAGCGTCAGCAAATCCTTGGCGGGTGCGGTGACATACAGATGGTCGCCGCCCTTCAGGACAAAGCTGCCGTCCGGAATGGTGACCTCGCCAGCCCGTTCAACGGCGCAGATGAGGACGCGCATTTTGAAGGTCTTGTACAAGGCGTGCAGCGCCATGCCGTCCAGCTTGCCGCCCTCGCGCACCGGCACGGCGACAATCTCCGCACGGCCTTTCGCAAACTTATCACGCTGAAGAAAGGACGGGAATTGGATGAGACCGAAGATTTCACGGGCGGCAATCTTTTCGGGGTTGACCGCCATGCTCAGCCCCATTTCCTCGCGTAAAAGGTACTGCGCCTCGGTGTATTCCGAATTGCGGACACGCGCAATGGTGTGCCGACAGCCCAGCTTCCGTGCAATCATGCAGCACAGAAGGTTGATTTCGTCCGCCGCCGTGACCGCCAGCAAAAGATCTGCCGTGGCCACGCCCGCCTCGCGCTGCACCGCCGCGCTTGCGCCGTTGCCCTCCATGACCATGACATCCAGCCTGTCCGCCGCACTCGCCAGCGCCCCGCGCTGCGAATCGACAACCACCAAATCGTGTCCCTCGCGGCTGAGCGCCTGCGTCAGCGAAAACCCGACCTTGCCATCGCCAATGACTACAATCCTCATAGGACTTTCCTTTCCATCGACAGCCTATATCATTGATCAGCGCTTGAAACGCTGCTACCCTATTATATCATTTTCGCGGAAAAAGGCAAGACAGCCTCAAAATACAGAAAGGCGGCCTCATACGAAGCTGCCTGTTTTATTTTGAATGGTTATGCCAGCGTCAGCAGCAGTGCCATTTTGAATTGCTTTTCCGCCTTGACGGAATGCAGGCCGC
>CAVJHY010000213.1:0-3351 GCA_963649405.1 bacterium | reverse complement strand
TTAAAACCATTTTCCATTGCCTATTATACGACGAAAACAGGGGAAAAATCAAGGCAGGGGAAGAAAACAAAGAAACTTGAATTGTTCTAAAGTGATTCAGCTATTGAAAGAGCCTGCTGTCTGCAAAGCACAGTTGGCAACATTTGAACTTTGCCAATTCCTCATTGAATGTGAAACACTGCATAATTTATTTATCGGCGACAATGGGCTATATGGTGATTTAATTTGCTAAAAACTCGTTCTGATGTTATAATATCCCTGCGTGCAATGAAAGTGGGTAATACCCAGCTTTTAGCCATGCGATTTCATATATACACATGAGAAACAAACTATTTATTTAATCGAGATTTTCAATTTTACTTTGTTGTTCTTATTGGCATATCGTTGGAACCAACTTTTTTCTAACATACATATGACCGGAGGTTATTATGCAGCAAGCGAGGCACGCCCTTTGCATTGGGTGTCAGAAAAAGATTGATGTATTGTCGCAGCTCCCGCTTTGCGCAGACTGCGTATATCGGCTACTGCACGCGCAGCGGGAGCGGTCGCCCGTCTGCCCGATTTGTCTTTCGGCGTTGCGGCCGGGCGGCGAATGCCCCGTGTGTGCGCGAGACAAGGAGCATTTGATTGAGCGCTCCTTTTCGCCGTATCGCTATCGCGGGCTGGTGCGGCTGTTGATTTTACGCTTCAAATTTCAGGGCGATTTCCGTGCCGCCGCGTTACTGGTCGGCGGAATGCGTCGCGCTGTGGCTGGACGCGCCTTTGACGCGGTTGTGTTTGTCCCGCTGCATCCGAACAGACGATTGCAGCGCGGCTTTGATCAGGCGGAGCTGCTGGCGCGATTGGTCGCCGATGCGGAACGACCTTTGTTCCCTGCTTTGCAGCGCACGCGCAACACGGCGGCACAGTCCCTGCTCGTTTCACCCGCTGCCAGACTTGAAAACATCCGCGGCGCATTTGCTGTTCCTGCCGATGTCGATGTGCAGGGCAAAAATTTGCTCCTGGTGGATGATGTGCGCACAAGCGGCGCAACGGCGTTAGCCTGTGCGCGGGCATTGCGCGATGCGGGTGCAAAATCCGTCTGCCTGCTGACCGCTGCCATCGCACCGGGCAGTGGACACAGACCGAAAAAATCCAATTAATGAGGAGACTTCATATGATGAAAAATATTCTGCGGTTTTTCCTTCTGCTTCTGGTGCTGTCGCTTGTTTGTACGGCGGCGCTCGGCGAGATGACCATCACGAAAAAGAATAAGGCTTTTTCGGACGCTGCATTGAGCGTTGAGAATGGCATCCTTTCTTACGCCTTCACCGCGCCGGAGTATCAATACTTGACGCTAAAATACAAGACGAGTGACGAATCCGGCACGGTGGTCATTGAGGGGGCGGACGGGCAGTTTTCCGGCAGCATCCCGCTTCTGTATACAATAGAGGCAAAGACGGCGACATTAACCGTGCTGTCTATGAATCAAAAAGAGCTGTTCGCCATGCGCGTTCAGCTGACCGCAAGCGCAGCGGAAGCACCCAAGGACGAAAAGGGCGCGGTAGGTCGTGTTGATGACCTTGTTTTAACGGCGGGTGCGAACAGCATGAGCTATCGCTTTACCGCGTCCGGTCGGAACAGCGTTTCTCTGTCGTTCCGAACGGTCGCACAGCGGGGAACGGTGATTGTCTATCCTGATGAAAACGGCGTGTTTTCCGGCACTCTTTCCCTGCCGTATGCCCATGCCAGCGATTTGGTCACGGTGACATTGAAAGCATCGAACGGACGGAAATTGGCCGAGGCACAGGAAAGACTTGAATTTGAAGCACAGGAAATCGGCGATACAAGCGCGGACGGCTCGCTGTCCGGCGTGATTGTCTGCCTTGACCCCGGTCATCAAAGTCTGCCCGTGTCCGTTGCGCGGGTGCAGAAAATGCCCGGCTCAAACGAAACAGCCAAGGGCGGATCGGCGGGACAGGCACAGGGCTGCGTGACACTTCGCAAGGAGTCTATTGTGGTGCTGGAAATCGCATATAAAGCCTGTCAAGCCCTGCGCGAGCTGGGCGCAACAGTCTATATGACGCGCTGGAAAGAAGAAGTTTCCGTCACCAACATGGAACGCGCTGCATATGCCAACGAGATGAACGCCGATTATTTTATCCGCATTCATCTGAATTTGGCGGACAGCAAGACCGCCGATGCCATTTATGTGTACAGCCCCAAGAATTCAGCGTATGCAAAGGAAGCAGCGGACGAGGAGACTTATCGTTCGATGACAACCGCATTGCTGGAGGCACTGAAAACCGCAACAGGAGTAGAAGGCGGACGCACCCGCTTTTCGGATCAGTTTATTGCCAACAACTGGGCAAAAATGCCTGCGTTTCTGATTGAAGCGGGCTTTATGTCCACGCCGGCGAATGATTTGCTTTGTTCTTTTGCCCCGTATCAGCAGCGAATTGCGGACGGTATTGCGCAGGGTGTTGTGGAGATGGAAAGAATCAAGCATGAATCCGCGAACCGTTTCGATTAGCATTCCGAACGGATTACATACAAGAATGAAAAAAAGGTGTAGAGAGGCGTACAATTTTCCGAACGGATTTAAATGTATTCAATACAAATGTTCGATTTTTACGAAAAGATGAAAAAAGTCTAAAAAATATTAAAAAAAGGTGTTGACAGGAGGGGTAGTGGTGTGATATTATAGTCGAGCGCTGTTGAGCGAGGGGTTGAGCGAGAGCCTGAGAGGGAGCTTGGAAGACCTAAGAGCTTAAAAGCCTGAAGCGAAAGCCGAGAAGCGGAGCGTGAAGCCGGAAGCGAGAGCTGAAAGCGGAGAGCGAAGCGAGAGTAGGCTTTAAAAGGTAGCGCAACGGAACCTTGAAAACGATACAGAGAGAAAAAGAGAACGACAGTTAATTCTGAGAATGAGTTTTAACTGGATGGGGCTGGGGGTAACCAGTTACAGACAGTTATAGGATTAAACACAAGAGTTTGATCCTGGCTCAGGACGAACGCTGGCGGCGTGCTTAACACATGCAAGTCGAACGAGGATATATGAGGAGTAATCCGAGTATATTCGAGTGGCGGACGGGTGAGTAACGCGTGAGCAACCTGTCTCACACAGGGGGATAACGCACCGAAAGGCGTGCTAATACCGCATAAGACCACGAAACCGCATGGTAATGAGGTCAAAGGAGAAATCCGGTGTGAGGTGGGCTCGCGTCCCATTAGATAGTTGGCGAGGTAACGGCTCACCAAGTCGACGATGGGTAGCCGACCTGAGAGGGTGATCGGCCACATTGGAACTGAGATACGGTCCAGACTCCTACGGGAGGCAGCAGTGGGGAATATTGGGCAATGGGCGAAAGCCTG
>CAVJHY010000212.1:0-3394 GCA_963649405.1 bacterium | reverse complement strand
AAAAAATATAGGCTTTCAGAGGGGAGGCTTTGTCCGACAAAGCCTTCCCTCTCGCCTATATAATCGCATAAATATTCATATTGACCCCAGTGCCAAGCCCAGCACGGCGGACAGGAGGATGGTCTTGGGGACGCTCCATTTGGCGAAGTAAAGCACCGCAAAAGAAATAAGACCGATGAGGACGGCCTGCCACGAAACGCCGAAAAGCGAACCGGCATAATTGGTCACGGCAAGGTCGATGATGACGGCGGCAATCATGCCGATGCACACGGGACGAATGCCGTAGAGCGCGTTTTTGAGCAGGCGGCTTTCTTTGAATTTTTTGAGGAACACAGCCGCCACCATGCAGACCGTGAGGGTCGGGGCAAGCACGCCGAGGCTTGCGCATAATGCGCCTGCAACGCCCGCCACACGCGTGCCCGCAAAGGTCGCACAGTTCAGTCCCAGCGGTCCAGGCGTCATTTCGGCAATGGCCACAATGTCGCTGACTTCGGTCGCGGTCATCCAGCCGTGCGAAAGCATTTCCTGATTGATGAGCGGAATCATGGACATTCCTCCGAAGCTGGTAAAGCCGATGAGGAGGAAGGATACGAACAGCTCAAGATAAACCATGCCGCGTTTTCACCTCCATTGCAAGCAAGCCCGCCAAAGCGCCCAGCACCACGACCAACACATTGCTTAAACCCGTGAACAGGCACAGCGCCGCCGCGCCCAATGCAATCACCCAGCACGGCCAATCCTTGAGGGCGCTCTTGGCCAGCTTCAGCATGGCGCACAAAATAATCGGCACAACAGCCGCTCGAACGCCCATCATGGCGCGGGCAATATATGCATTTTCATGCACTAAATTGTATATAAATGTAACGACGAACATCACAATAATCGGCGGAATGCTGATGCCCGCAAGCGCAGCCAATGCGCCCAAATAGCCTCCCGTGTGATAGCCGAACAGGGCGCTGGCATTGCCGACCATCAAGCCCGGCACACTCCGCCCGACGGAGGTGAAATCCAGCAGCTCCTCATCGGTAATCCAACCTTTTTTCTCGACATATTCCTTCTGAATCTGCGCCACAATGCTCCAGCCGCCGCCGAAGGTAAAGCAGCCGAACTTGAGGAATGTCAGGAAAATGTCCTTGACACGCCCCTTTTGTGTAGCGTTTTCTTTCGCCATATACTCAGTCCTTTCTTGTATTTTGATATAGAATTGAGTTAGGGATTAGGGAGCAGGAAGCAGGGATTAAAACACTAACAGCTAACAGCTGACCGCTTGCCACTATTTCCTGTTCCCTATTCCCTGTTCTCTTTTTCTATCCACTATCCGCTACCCACTCAACTCCCATCTTGCCAACAAAAAACTTTTTTGCTACAATCTCCAAAAGCAATTCATTTGGGGAGGGTCTTCCGATGCGTTCATTTGAGACGGGCGAGGTCACGGTCTTAGATATGATGGAGGCGCGGGAGCGTCGTGCGGAACGACAGAAAGAGCTGCTTCAATCCGGCGAAACGCTCATCTGCCTGACTATGAACATACCGGGCGCTCAGAAGGTCACACCCCTTGTTTTTGTCGCCTTTTCGGAGGGACAGCGGCGCATTGAGACGGCGATACCAAGTGCCCGCTTCTGCACGGAAATCTTGGAAAAAACTGGTCTTGAGGCGTATTATCTGGTGAACGGCGAGGCCGCTGCCGTCAAGCGAACGCTCTGCGCCATCGAGGATGAAACGCCCTTGGGACGGCTGTTTGACATCGATGTGCTGCAAGCGAACGGCGAAAAAATCTCCAGAGAGGCGCTTGGTCTTTCCCCGCGCACCTGTTTTTTGTGCGGTCAGCCCGCCTTTCTCTGCGCTCGCAGCCGCGCCCATACCGTCAAGGATATGACGGACGAAATTGCCCGCCGCATTCGCGCATTCCATCGAGAGCAGACTGTCAAGCACCTGTCCGAAGTTGCCGTGGACGCGCTCATTGAGGAGGCGCACACCACCCCAAAGCCCGGTCTTGTGGATGAGCGCAATGTCGGCTCACACCCCGATATGAACCTCCATTTGCTCGAAAAAAGCGCCAATGCCCTGCAGCCTTATTTCGCTGAATGTGCCGCTTTGGGTTATGATGAAGCCTCCGAAAGCGTCTTCCCTGCCCTGCAAAAAGCCGGTATACAGGCGGAAAAAACGATGCTGACTGCCACAGGGAATGTCAACACCCACAAGGGCGCGATATTTTCCCTTGGGCTGCTCTGCACGGCTCAGGCACACGGCGCGGCGCATTTTGACGCATCGCCGGAGACTGTCTGCCAAACGGCGGGGAGCATCGCCCGTCCTGCAATGGAAGCCTATTTTTCCGCGCTCACGACCCCACGCACCTTCGGCGAGTGCCTGTATAGAAAGCAGGGCATTCGCGGCATTCGCGGCGAAGCGGCGGATGGCTTTCCTGCGCTTCTGACCGTCCTGCCCGCGTTTTCGGAGGACTGCAAGGCGCTTTCCCGCAGGGATGCGGGGGTTCGCGCTCTCCTTCGTCTTCTTTCCCGCATTCAGGATACCACGCTTGTCAAGCGCGGCGGGGATGAAAAGGCGGCGCTGGTCAAGGCAGAGGCGCGGCGCATTGAGGAAAACGGCTTCCGGCAGGAGGACATCCTCGCGCTGGACGATGCCATGATTTTAGAAAACCTCACTTGCGGCGGGTGCGCCGATTTGCTGGCCTGCTTGTACTTTCTTACTGCGGGTGCGCCAGCTTAGAACGGACAATCTCCAAAAAGTCCTCCATAAAACGGGTAAAGTACAAATCCTTCCGATAGCACAGGTAGAGATGCCGCTCATAACCGAGGTCGCGGATGGGGTAACAATGCACCTGCGCCCGCACCTCCGGCGACTGGGCAACATACACATACGGGCAGAGCATAACCGCGTTCGCGCTCGCCGCCACGCGCTTAGCCAGCTCCAAGGAATTGCTTTCCAGCAGCACCTTGGGCTTCATGCCGTTGATCTGAAAAAGATGATCCTGAATGGCACGGATGCTGTGGCCGTGCCGAAGCGTCACAAACGCCTCGTTTTCCGCCTCGGTAATATCGATGGTCGTCCCGTCCGGCAGACGCTTGGCGATTTCCGTATCCGCATCCGCCATCAAAACAATTTCTTCATTCTCCAGCAGAATATAGTTCATCTCCTTACGCCTTGCGTTCGTGGTGATGAGTGCCAAATCGCACACACCTTCTGCCAGAAGCTGCTCCAATGTATCCGAGCCGTGCTCATGCAGCTCAATGCGCACATAGGGGTATTTTTTTGTGAACTCCGGAATGACCAACGGCAGGAGCTGCATTCCGCGCTGGACGGAAAAGCCGAGCCGCATCCTGCCGTGCGACTCTTCTTTAATTTCCTCGATTTCGTTGAGAAGGTTCGTGTCAAT
>CAVJHY010000211.1:0-3403 GCA_963649405.1 bacterium | reverse complement strand
CAGAATGAAAAAGGGTACGGCCATCGTTCGCCGTACCCTTTTATCGTTTTTATTTTTATCCAATCATCCCGCTGATGAAAATTTCCAAACCGATGGCAATCAGAATAATACCGCCGAGGATGGAAGCCTTGCCGCTCAGGTGCGTTCCGGCCTTTTTGCCGATTAAGAGACCGCCCATGCAGATGCAGAAGGTGACGGCGGCAATAATCAGCGAGCTGGTCAGCGCCATCGTCCAGTCATATTCAGCGATGGTGAAACCGACACTCAGCGCGTCAATGGATGTCGCAACGCCCTGCACCAAAAGCCCGCTGAAGGAAAGTCCCTTTGCAGCCTCTTCCTCGGCGCTTTCGCCCTTGTTGCGGATGCCCTCAATCAGCATTTTTCCGCCGATATAGCACAAAAGAATCAGCGCAATCCACGGAATGAAGCGCTCAAACGCCGAGAAATACTCGACCACCGTATGCACGCAAATCCAGCCAAGCATGGGCATGAGAAACTGGAAAAAGCCGAACACGCCCGCGATGCTTGCCATGCGAGTTTTGTGCATGTTCGGCTCGTTCAGGCCGTTCGCCATCGAGACGGAAAAGGCATCCATCGCCAGCCCGACACCTAAGAGAGCGCTGTTGGCAAAGAAAAGAAGGTTCCACTGCATAATTTTATCCCCCAATGAAGATAGTATAGCAAAAACCCAAGCATGGTCAGCACATTTCTGCCGGCATACTTGAGCGTTTTTTACAAAAAAGACACATGTATGCCGTATGGCCATACATGAGTCTCGTAATTTAAAACAAGCCAGACCCAACGGGTCAGTGTGTTGACTTGCTACGCACAGAGTGCGCTTACTACTCCCTCATGGGAAATTTGCAAAATTATCATAGCATAACTTTTTGAGCGCGTCAAGAAGAAAATTGAGGGAAAATTGCGGAATACAGTTTTGATGTGATTGGATATCTTGCGTTTCGGCGCAATACATGCTATAATGAATCCATCCTGAATCTCTGAAAGGCAGATGAATCTCCGATGAAAAAGTTCTTAGAGGAATTCAAAAAGTTTGCCGTGCGCGGCAATGTGGTGGACATGGCAGTCGGCGTTATCATGGGCAGTGCGTTCGGCAAAATCGTCACTTCTCTGGTCAATGACCTGCTGATGCCGATTTTGACGCTGCTGACGGGCGGCATTGACATCTCCAACCAGTTCATCGCCTTGGACGGCTCGTCCTACGACACCTTGGCGACTGCGCAGGAAGCCGGTGTTGCTACGCTGAACTACGGTGTGTTCCTGCAAACGGTCATTGACTTTGTTCTCGTGGCGTTCTGCATTTTCCTGATGGTCAAGGGCATCAACCGCCTGCATCACAAGAAAGAAGAAGCCCCCGCTGCGCCCGCACCCAAATGCCCCTACTGCTTGGAGGAAATCAAGGAAGGTGCGACCCGCTGCCCGCATTGTGCGGCGGATCTGACGGTTAAAAAGTAATGCTGTTCAAGCACTTTTTCTGGGACTTTGACGGGACACTGTTCAACACCTACCCCCGCGTGACCCGCGCCATGATGAAATCGCTACGTGACAACGGCATCGAGGCGGATTATGACGAGGTTTTCAAAAAGAACAAGGTCTCCTTAGAAGTGACTGCCGCGTTTTATGCGCCGCAGTACGGCTTAGACCCGTCTGTTCTCTTGGACGGCTACCGTCGGCACGCGGAGGAAGAGGACATCGGCGAGATGCGTTTGTTCGATGGCGCAAAGGAATTTTTAGAAACCGTTGTGCAGAACGGCGGCGATAATTTCCTTTACACCCATCGCGGCTTGAGCGGTATTGAGGCGCTCAGGCTGAACGGCATTCTGCCTTTGTTCCGTGACTGCGTGACCAGCGCGGACGGCTTCCCGATGAAGCCTGCGCCGGATGCGCTCAACTATCTGTGCGAAAAGTATAACCTTAACAAAAAAGAATGCGTGATGCTGGGCGACCGAACGATTGACTTAGGCTCCGGCATCAATGCGGGCATGGCGTGCGCCTTGCTCGACCCTGACGGCCTATGTCCGAGCGATGTGTCGACACCCTATCAGGCGCACAGCTTTGCCGAAATGAGAGCGTTGCTTCAATTATAACAAATGCTTAGGAGGCGTTTTTTATGAGTGAATGCTCTTCTGTACCGCTTTCCAGACAGGACATCAAGCGCCTTTCCCGTGACCGTTTGAAGGCCAATAAAGGCTCATGCATCGGTGTTTATGTCCTATTAGCCGTATGCGTTGCGCTGACCGCAACAGAACCAATCGGTCTGCTGACCATCTTCATCACGCCTGTGCTGGCCGTTTCCGGCTGCCTATACTATCTGAACAATTATCTTGGCGGCACCCCAACGGTTGCCGATTGCTTCAGCGGTACATTCGATAACTACCTGCGAAAGCTGGGCGGGATGCTGTGGATGTACCTTTGGGAGCTGCTCTGGTCGCTCCTGTTCGTCATCCCCGGTATTGTAAAAGGCTTTGCATACATGATGACACCGTACATCTTGGGCACACATCCGAATGTCACGGCAAAGTCAGCGCTCAAGCTCTCCATGCGCATCACGAACGGCTATAAGATGGATTTGTTTGTGGCTGTGCTGTCTTTTCTCGGTTGGGAGCTTCTCTCCTCGCTGACCTTCGGCATCTTGGAAATCCTTTTTGTCGGTCCGTATCGCAGCATCACCTTCGCCGGTATTTACAGCGAGCTTGAAAAATCCGCGCTGGATCGGAATATCATCTCGCCGGAAATGTTGGACGGTACGATGGAAGTTTACTAAAATGTATTATAAAACAGGCTGCGTTTTGCAGCCTGTTTTTTAGGTGAAAAATTTGTCTTTACTCAGCAGCTTCGGTCGCGGCGTAAGCATCAAATTCGATGTTCTGGATGTTCAGCACTTCGCAGGTGCCATCAACGCCGCAGTAGAGGTACATCAGCACATAATTGATGGGCGCGTCCGGCGTGACCATGGTGCATTTGCAAAGCAGGCAGTAGTTCATTCCGGCAACGACCTGCGTTCCGAGCAGGGCAATTGGCTCATAGGTGCAGCCAAGCAGGGTCTCCGTCGCCTTCTGGAAGGTGGCCAGCGTGTTTTCGGGAATCTCTAACGGGGTGTCATAGGCTGTCCAGCCTCCGGCCAGTGTCATTTCGGTGCCTTCAGCCAACACAGGCAGGGCGAAAACGACGAGCATCAGAGCAAGGAGCAACGCTGTTAATTTTTTCATCATGGAGTGCCTTCTTTCTGCAGCCGGTGGCTGCTGTTTCTTCCGAGTGCAGGGGGCTTTCTTTTTTCCCTCTGCACCTATATGACGATACACACGCAGGAAATATTCCCGCTAAAATTATTTTTTTCAAATTTTTTTGGGTCAATGTAAAAACATGTGTGGTGTCAGCTTGTAAG
>CAVJHY010000210.1:0-3439 GCA_963649405.1 bacterium | reverse complement strand
ACTGTGATTACGGATGAAGAAGATAACCGCATTTCTCTCTATGGGAAAACCCGTGCGCAACCCTAATTCTACGATATTCAAAAATTTTTTCCGAAATGCTCATGACTCAGCTTGTATTTTTTTAACTTCATCGTCAGCTTTTACATCTTCACAAGCTCTTCGAATTCGTTGTTTTACAAGGGTTTCGTAGGTCTCCTTGGCTTTTTCAGATGAGAAAAGTCCTACGGTGTATCTTGTGCCGTTGATTGTTGTCTGATATGTGTTCATCTTCTCCAAACTTGCCTCCTGATTTGTCACAATTCATGTCCCTGCTTCTGTCGCTTGGGTTCTTCCTTTTCGGCAGACTGCACATCTCCCTCTCTTGTTTCGGTCACCGCATCAACAACGTGCGAGATCAAGCGATCAAGGTCGTATTGATTCCGCATCGTTTCACCCTGGTTCGCAAGCTCGCTCTGTTCCGGATCGGGCAATGCTTCAGGCAATACCTTGCGGATGATGTAGCGGAATCCCTTCAGCTGATCCAGCTCGTGTTTGCTGCGTTCCAGCTCAGGGCGAAGCTGCTCAATTTCGGATTGCAGCTGCGCAGCGGTCACCTTCAATGCCTTTTGCTGTTCCTTCGTGACTGGGGTCGGGAGATTCAGCTTCTTAATCAGCTTTTCACATAGCCAGCGAGCATCGTTGTACTTCTTGAATTCAGCTGCATGGTCTTGCAGATAGGCTTCCCGCTGCCTTTTCCAGTGAAGTCTGTCGAGACCATCAACAACGCCTTTGGTTTCCTTTATGGCGTCTATGCCGTTGAGGAAGGCGTTGATGTCACGAATCTGCTGATTTTTCTCCTGAATGACAGAGCCAATCTCTTTCACCGCAGCACGGTTTCTGTCCAGCATGGCGGCAATGTCACCAACGGTGCGCACGTTGTTTTCCTTCATGAAGATGACCGTCTCAGACAATCGGGTCAGATCCTGTTGATCTCCTCGTGACCGTGCGCCCTTGCTCCATAGAGATCGTTCTGCCTTTCGGAGATCGCCGTAGGCCATGACAACATCCGTCAGCGTGTAATCCTCTGGTGCTTTGACAGTCTGGTATGCCTTGGTGACCTTCTGCATCTCCTCCAGCGAAGCAGTCAGCTTTTGAATCGTCTTTCTGAGATATGCCAGCAGCTTATTGATGCCGATTCGATTTCGGTTCTCGCTGCCCCGATTCGTGACTTCTCCTTTGCGTTCCAGTGCGGAAGCGGCAGGACCCAGATGCATCTGCGGCATTTGGTCAGCAATGCCCTGGCGCTGCAAGGATCGCATGTCGATTCGCTCGGTTCTGCCGGCAGCTTCGAGAGCGGCGTTCTGCGCAAGCTCCCATTCGTGACGCCAGATTTCGCCGTACTTGCGGTCATTCCAGTCAACCGTATCGACCTTTGTGCGAATGAAACTTCCGTTAGCACGTGTCATGCGCTCGCCGTTGGCGTCCAGCTGATAGACATTTCTGGATTTCGGCAGCCATCGGCCTTGCTCGTCCATGGCTCGCATGGTCAGCATCAGGTGGACGTGGGGATTTCCGTCACCCTCATCATGGTAGAAGAGATTGACGCACATGCCCTTGTCCACAAACTGCTTCTGGCAGTAATCATGAATCAGGTCGAGATTTTGCTCGTAGGTCAGCTCCTTCGGCAGAGCAATGATGATCGTTCGTGCCGTCTGGGCAGAGGAAGACTTTTCAGCGGCATCAACAGCGTTCCACAAGGTCTGAGGATCGGCGTACTTTTTCGGCGCGTTGGGCGGCAGCATCACCTCGATTCGCTTCACACGCCTGGCACTGCTGTGCGGCTGTTTCCAGCAGCATTCATACTGTGACCACATCTTCTTTCCGGCGTTGTAGGCACATGTCGCCATGCAGGATTGCCCTTTGCCGCGGCTGACGATGTCGATGTGCATGGTTGGGCATGGCATGGGATTCACCTCACTTTCAGTGCGAAGCACTGCAGGAAGGGTAGCTGACGCAGTCAGCGCAGGGGCTTGCCCCTGGTGATGCCGACGGCATCGAGCTCCCGCAGGGCCCTCGGAGAGCGCACTCGCAACAAGGTTGCGTATAAGTGCGCCCTCCTTTCAGTCGGGATGGTTAGCGTTCCTGCAGCTTGCTTGCGTCATTGGTACTTCCTGCAGCGTCCTTGGCGCGCTGGCGGTCGGTTTCCGCCTTAATCAGCTCCTCAATCGTGCCGGACATTTCATTGTGCCCGATGGCCGTCATCTTGCGAATCAACCCGTGCACGTAGTTCGACATGAACAGGAAGTCAAGCAGGAAATTGACCTCCTCCGTGGTGAACAGCTCGGGTTCAATGAGGTGCCTTTCGACACACTCACCGATGGCACGAAGGTGACAGTCATGCTCGTGATGTTCCTGTTCGGCGATCTTTGCCTTCAGGGCGTTCCTCTTGTTCTGGACCTCCCGCTTTTCGGCAAGCGCCTTCTCCTGCTGCTGCAGGAGCTTCTGCATTTCGGGCGAAACAATTCTGGACATTGGTTTTCCCTCCTAATGATTGATTTTTGCTGGCCAGCAAAGGAAAAGGCACCAGCCGTTTTGCGGTTGATGCCCTCTGCTTTGGCGGTCAGCGTTCCGCCTTGCCGCCGAGTCCATTTGCCTGCGCTCGCGCCCTGGCGGCGTTTCGCTTTTCTTCGCTCATAGGGCGATTGAAGCGCACGGACAAGCACTCCTTTTCCAGCAGAAATTCGTAGTAGTCGGTCTCTTCATTATGCTTTGTGCATTGGCACAGGTCGGGGTACTCCTTCGCAAACTTCTTCAGCTTGCGGAAGAGCTTCTGGTCGTAGCCGCAGATTTCGATGGGGTCCGTGGTCTGGTTGTAGAGGATGTTGGTTTCCTTTTCGAGCTTGGTGTAGGTGTGGGTCATGGGGGCTCCTTTCTAAAAATGGGTAAAGAAATAGCGACCGGCATTTCTGCTAGTCGCTATGAGGGCTATGACGGAATATACTTATTTGCGTAGAGACAAGCAGGTCGCTTGGGCAATCTGCCTGATCTTTTCTTTGCCTTCCTTCGTATTAAGTTCTTCCTGCGTAATTTCACCCTTGATGATGGCATCCGCCACTTGAATGGATTGAGCACAACTGATCGCACAGCGGCAGAATTTCTTCCAGCTTGGCAACGATGCGACGCTGCTCGGCGAGAGGAGGGAGGGGAAGCCACATCTCGTTGAGAGAAGATTGAACCAGATGTTGAATCCCTATTCCTTTTGTGTAATTTGCGATTGTACCACTCTTTTTGTACCATTCGAAAATATGACAGATATAGCAAGCATCAATATTGCAGTAGAAGCGAACCCTGTGTAGAGCATTTTGATAATACATCTCATCATCAGAATCCCAGATTGCACTTCTACCTGCATCGCCACCTTCGCAGATTAAAAGATCACCTTTCTGCAGCTTATATTTTT
>CAVJHY010000209.1:0-3464 GCA_963649405.1 bacterium | reverse complement strand
CAAGCCGCCGCGCCTTGACGCAAATTAAATGTTCACTTTCTAACACGAAAGGATGGTGCATCACGATGAAAAAGATGCTTTGCCTGTTGCTGGCGCTGTGCCTGCTGCCGTTGTTCGCCGTGGCCGATACCGAAACCACCGCCGCCGCGCTGACCGCGGACGATATGGCCTTTATCTTTGAGGGCGTTTCCTACCATCTGGGTGATGACCCCGCTGCCCTGCTCGCCGCCATCGAAGCCAAATACGGCGCGGCGATGGACAAATATGAATACGAAAGCTCCTACTACGACGGCATCAACAAGGAATATTCCAACGATGATCTGGTCATCGATGCCTGTCCCAGCGGCGAAAACGGCGCGGATGTCATCGAAACCATCATGGTGCTGACTGATGCCATCACCACCGCCCGCGGCGCTTGCGTCGGCATGACGCTGGACGAGGTTGCCGAGCTGTACGGCGACAATAACTATACCTTGGACGAAGACCAAATGATCTGCACCCTTGCCGAAACCAACGAAGAGCTCGTCTTCAGCATCGATTTGGAAACCGATGAGGTCGTCTGCTGGTTGCTGCTCAAAAATACCGTTGTGGACTAACCCTGAAATAACTTCTTTCAGCCCTGCTCCGCAGGGCTGATTTTTTATGCCGAACCGAACAATAAAAGGCGGGAAGGGATTCCTTTTAGAAAAGGAACCCCTTCCCGTACCCATTCAAGGAAAATTTTGGTACACAATATGGATGGATCGAACGAAAAAGCAACATCTGTGCGGGGAGGATAAAGGCTAGGAGTGTTTCCTTTTGAAAAAGGAAGCACTCCCCGTACCCCATAAAGGAAAACATCAATTCACAGTATTGATTGTTGCATCGAAAGAACAGCGTGTGCGTGAAGCGGGATATGAAAAGCAGTATTTCATTCCACTTTCTTTTATCCACTCCCCACGATCCACTACCCACTCTTCCCGTGTTAGGGGCAAGAAAAAAATTTCCCTATACATCTCCTATAATTTAGGCAACAAATATTTGTTCAAAAATGCTTGACAAAGACCACAAAATAGGGTATGATAACTATGATAAGTTATGAAATGATGTTTTGAAACCTGTTATTTAGGAAACAGGCAGGCAAAGCAGTCAAGACGAAATGAAGCGCGGCACGCACGAAGTAAACGGCTGAGGCAGCGGCAAGACTGACAGCAAAAGCAAGCGACGAGGGCTGTCATTGACCGCGCTGAAGCATCGAAAGGATGGGGCGAATGGACAGGGCAGAAGCGAGGAGCAAGGCGGAGGCGCTGGTTGGGAAGATGACGGTCGAAGAGGCCGCCGGTCAGCTTCGTTATGACGCACCGGCGATTCCGCGTTTGGGCGTTCCCGCCTACAACTGGTGGAACGAGGCACTGCACGGCGCGGCGCGTGCGGGCACGGCCACGAGCTTCCCGCAGGCCATCGGTCTGGCTGCCACCTTTGACCCTGAGCTGATTGAGCAGCTTGGCGAAGTCGCCGCCACGGAAGGCCGCGCCAAGTACAATGCCTCGGTCAGTCACGGGGACAGGGATATTTATAAGGGCTTAACCTTCTGGTCGCCCAATGTCAATATTTTCAGAGACCCGCGCTGGGGGCGCGGTCACGAGACCTACGGCGAGGACCCGTTTTTGACTGCCGAGCTGGGCAAGGCGTATGTGCGCGGCTTGCAGGGGGACGGCGAGGTCATGAAGGCCGCCGCGTGCGCGAAGCACTTCGCCGTGCATTCCGGTCCGGAGGCGCTGCGCCACAAGTTTAACGCCGTTGCCACCAAGAAGGACATGGCGGAGACCTATCTGCCCGCGTTCAAGGCGCTGGTGCAGGAGGCGCATGTGGAGTCCGTGATGGGCGCGTACAACCGCACGAACGGCGAGCCGTGCTGCGGAAGCAAGACGCTGCTAAATGACATCCTGCGCGAAAAATGGGGCTTTGAAGGGCATGTGGTGTCGGATTGCTGGGCGATTCGGGACTTCCACGAGTGCCATCAGGTGACCAACAATTCCGAAGAATCCGCGGCGCTGGCGCTTAAAAACGGCTGCGATGTGAACTGCGGCTGCACCTATCTCAATTTGATGAAGGCGTACAAGAAGGGGCTGGTCACGGAGGACGAAATCCGCACCGCCGCCATCCGCCTGTTCACCACCCGTTATCTGCTGGGCATCATGGACGGGAGCGATTTTGACAGCATCCCCTTCACGGCGATTGAATGCCCCGAACACCTGAAAAAAGCGCGGGAAGCCAGCGAAAAGTGCTGCGTCCTGCTCAAGAACGACGGCGTTTTGCCGCTCGATAAAGAAAAAATCAAGACCCTTGCGGTCATCGGTCCGAACGCGAACAGCCGCGCCGCGCTGATTGGCAATTATCACGGCACATCCTCCCGCTACATCACCATTTTAGAGGGCATTCAGGACGCTGCGGGCGAGGATATCCGCGTCCTCTATTCCGAGGGCTGCCACCTGTTCAAAGACCGTGTGGAGGGCTTGGCGCACGCGGACGACAGGCTTTCCGAAGCGCAGGCCGCTGCCGAGAGCGCGGATGCGGTCATCGTGGTGGTCGGCTTGGACGAGACTTTGGAGGGCGAAGAGGGCGATACGGGCAATGCCGCCGCATCGGGCGACAAGCGCGATCTGCTCCTGCCCAAGAGCCAGCAAAAGATGCTGGACGCGGTGCTTGCGGTCGGCAAGCCCACGGTCATCTGTCTGGCGGCGGGCAGCGCCATTGACCTGTTAGATGCGAACGACAAGGCAAACGCCCTGCTCCTTTGCTGGTACGCGGGCGCACGGGGCGGCAAGAGCGTGGCGGACATCCTGTTCGGCAAGGTGTCGCCTTCCGGCAAGCTGCCTGTCACCTTCTATCACAACGACCAGCTTGCCCATATGCCCGAATTTACGGACTATGCCATGCAGGGGCGCACCTACCGCTACATTGAAGAAGCGCCGCTGTACCCCTTCGGCTTTGGTCTGACCTACGGCAAGGTCAGCGCCGTGACCGCCTCCGCCGAGGAAAACGAGGACGGCAGTCTGACCCTCACGGCGGAAATCAAGAATGACGGACGCGCCACGGAAGATGTGCTGCAAATCTATGTGCAGAACAAGGACAGCGTTTTTGCGCCGCGTAATCCGCGCCTGTGCGCGTTCCAGCGCGTTTCCCTTGACCAAGGCGAAACAAAGAGCGTCAGTCTCACCATCCCCAAGGAGCGCTTCGCGGTCATCAACGATGACGGCGAGCCTGTGTACGAAGGGCAAATCACCCTCTATGTCGGTTTCAGCCAGCCGGACGAACGGAGCATGGAGCTGATGAAAGCCAAAGCAAAAGTCGTAAGGCAGCACCGCACAAATGAGGCAGCGCGATAAATAGTGAATTTTGTGTCAGATGCGATTGCAAAAATCGATGGTTTACTGGATGTAAATCGAGATTTTTGCAAGAAGCAGATGCACGGAGGTTGAAAA
>CAVJHY010000208.1:450-3479 GCA_963649405.1 bacterium | reverse complement strand
TGGTGGGAAAGGTGAATGTGGAAAGGGTGTAAGGCATCACCGCACAAATGAGGCGGCACACTCAAATGTGCCTTTACGGTGCCTCGCATTAATCTACGATAGAGGCATGGGCAGCATGCCGTTGGCAGACTTGAAATCCTGTAGGAATTCCAACCTTGCACATCTATTTCTTGCAAGAATCTCGATTTACAAATTTTTGTGTTTTGCGACCTCCACAAAATTCACTATTTATCGCGCCGCCTCATTCGTGCGATGCTGCCTAAGAAAAAGCGGCAGTAAAGCATTTTTATAATAAATATAAAACCGCCATCGACAGGAATAACACAAAAACCGAGAGCAGTTTAATTTATTTTAGGGAGAGCGTTAAACCGTTTTTGTCGTCCACTTCCCGCTTGCAAATCTTGGATAGAAGAAGGCGAAGCGCAGGGCGATTTCCGTCATGCAGAAGAGCCAAGTGAGCGGGAGCGTGAAATGGAGGATATTGACGGCCAGCAGAGTCATAATCGGGCGGACGACGCTGACGCAGAAGGTCATGCAGACGGCCACATAAATGTTGTCGCCCGCGCCGCGCAAACAACCGGACAGCACGACCGAGCTTGTTTGGAACGGCTGCATCAGGGCGACAATGAGCAATGTATCCGCGCTCAACGCGAGCACGGTGTCCGCATCGGTCGTTGAAGCGTCCAAGAACAGCGAGCAAAGCGGCGCACGGAAGACAGCCAGAATGACCAGCAGCACCATCGAGACCATCAGCGCGTAACGCTGGGAAATTTTGCCGTACAAAATGGAAAGGTCAGGCCGCTTTTTGCCTAAGTTCTGCCCGACCAATGAGGTCGCGGCGATGCCGATGCCATCGCCGAAGGTGAAGGTGATATTCAAAAACTGCATACAAATAATGTGCGCTGCGTGGCTGATTTGCCCCATGCTGACGATGATGGAGGTATAGACAAAGAAGCCGAAGCGCAGGCCGACCTGCTCCAGCATGGCGTTGCCGCCAACCTTGGCAATGGAGCGCATGATGTCCTTTTCAAAGCGCCACGGGCCGCGCACACCGATGTACAGATAGCCTTCCTCACCCTTGGGCTTGGTGAAAACGGTCAGGAACGCCAGCACCGCACCCACGGCAATGCCGATGACGGACGCGATGGCCGCGCCCTCCACGCCGAGCATGGGGAAGCCCCAGTTGCCGCCGATGAGCAGATAATTGAAGAAAACATTGACCAAATTGCTGATGATGTTTACATACATGGTCAGCTTGGTGTTGCCGATGCCGCGCTGAGCGGCATTGATGCACATGGCGGCGGCGTTGATGGGCAGGGAACACATCAAAATGCGGAAATAGTTGATGCCCATGCGGAGCGCCTCGGCCTCTTCGGGGGAATTTTCATTGCCGCCTGCCAGCCGAATCAGCGGATCTGCCAGCACCAACGACAGCGCCATCAGGCCAACGGACAAAAGCAGTACCAGCATCAGCGAATTACGCAGCGTCCTGCGGGCATCCTCCTGCCGTCCCTCACCCTTGCGGCGGGCGACGATGGCTGTCACGCCAACATTCAGCGCAAAGAACACGCACAGGAAAATCATGCGCGGCTGGGTGGGCAGGCCGACGGCGGAGATGGCCGTTTTACCCAAAATGCCGATCATCATGGTGTCCATGCTGCCAATTAAGCTCATCAGCACCATTTCGGCCACGCTGGGCGCGGCGATGCGCAGCACCTCCATGTAGGCCGATTTCGCGTCCGGCAGCTCGCCCAAACGCTTGTCCGGGCGCACCAGCGCCTCCGGCGCAAATAGCTTGCGAATCAAGGGAACATCCATTAAATGCACGGCATTACAATCCTTTCAGCGCCTAATGGCATATTAACTTTAGTATAACATAGGTTCTTTAAATTTCAAGCGCTGAAGGTAAGATTTATTTGTGCGAATTTTGATGACCTCAAAAAAATTTGATTTGGGTGTTGACATTTTGCGAAACCTGTACTATTATATATACCGTTCACTTGCTGATGCGCCATTAGCTCAGTTGGTAGAGCACCTGACTCTTAATCAGGGTGTCCCGGGTTCGAGTCCCTGATGGCGCACCATTCGTCCGAAGACTTGCTTCGGACGATTTTTTATTGTATAATTAATGTTTATCAAACACATTTAGCCGTTTTTATTTCATGTTCAGGAGGGAAAGTCGATGAAACGTTTTTCAGTCATAATTTGCTGTATGATATTTATTTGTTTGAGCATCTTTCCTGCAATCGGCAGGGCAGAAGAAACAACATATATTCTTTGTGCGCAAGAAAGTTATCCTGCGCAGAAACTCATAACAAAGAAAAATCAGCGTTATGCTGTATATTCTGCGCCGGATGAGGGGTCGTATCGTGCTGCAAGCGGTAAAGCAAGCGTTTCTACGAACGACGAGATTCTCGCTTTCGGAAAAACAGGCGATTGGTTATTGATTCAATATGAGATTGATGTGGGGCATTCGCGCATCGGCTATATCAAGGCACCCGACCTTGCCAAGAACGCTGATATTCCTGAACTTGATTTTACAGAAAAAAAGATGATGGTGATTGACAGTGCGTTTTTGACGGATAATCCGACTGTCGCACGCGACACTCTTGTCATGCTTCCGGCGGGTGATACAGTGATTCAATTAGGCACATTCGGAGAATGGGCGTATGTCGAGTGCAACCAAATGCGAGGTTTTATCTATGCCTATGCGCTTTCCGAACATTCCTTTTATTTTCCTGAAGGAGAAAATGGCTCATATAACTTGTTCAATGTTGAAAAACTGCATCATGATGATCGGCATCATGCATATGCCATTACGGGCAGATTTGTGAGGACTTATACAGGGGAAGACTGCATGGATTTTGAACTTGAGGAGAATGGAGAAAAATATGTCACATTTCGGTTTGCAGATGATTTTTATGCCGATATGCCGGATTTCACGGCAGAAGGTGAACTTTGGGAAGCGGTGACCGACCTGTATGATTGGTGTGAGCAGAATAATTTGAGAAGAAAAATACAGGAGAATG
>CAVJHY010000208.1:0-440 GCA_963649405.1 bacterium | reverse complement strand
CGGCAAGCATAAATTTCAAGTAGCAGACTGGCCGCCTATTATGACCCTGACTGGACGGGAATTATGACCCTGCTGGCCGTCCAAAACGGCTATATGCAACCTGTATGATTGGTGTGAGCAGAATAATTTGAGAAGAAAAATACAGGAGAATGATGAAAATGATGAAACATTGGAAATTTAGGGCTTTGATGCACATATAGAGCTTAATGAGCAGGGAGAAATTAAATATCTGGAATATTATGTTTTCGTGCCGTGGGGGTAAAAGTGCGAGGGGTACTATGGATTACCGGCAGAGACTGCGCGAAATCAGAGAGGACAGTGACTTGTCGCAGGCGAAGGTAGGCAAACTACTGCATAAATCTCAACAGGGTTATAGCCATATTGAAAACGGTAGGGCAGAGCTGAAAAACGAGGACTTAATCGTGCTGTGCAAATATTAT
>CAVJHY010000207.1:0-3486 GCA_963649405.1 bacterium | reverse complement strand
ATAATTTTTATAGCATTACGGTATTTTTTTGCTCATCCCTATACTCTGTTTCCTGTTTTCTAATTTCTCGTCCTAACAGCTAACAGCTCTAATCCCTCTAATCCTTGTTTCCTGTTTCCTAATTCCGCATTCCGCATTTCTCGCTTCACTCTCCCTAACCGCTAACAGCTAACCACTTCGCGCTCAGTTGACAGCCATGTTATACTTATTATGGATGATTGTAGGCACGAGGCCGCAGGAAGGAAGGGACGGTATGCCCAAGGACACTTTTTTGATTGTAGACGGGAACAGCCTGATGCACAGGGCGTTTCATGCCCTGCCGGAGATGGATGCGGACGGCGTGCCGACCAACGCCATTCACGGCTTTTTCATGATGCTGTTCCGTGTGTTTACGGACTATGCGCCGCGCTATTGCGCGGTTGCGTTTGACGAGCACGCGCCGACCTTCCGCCACACGGCTTATCCCGAATACAAGGCGGGACGGCAGAAAACGCCGGATTCGCTCATTTCCCAGCTTCAGCTCATCCGCACCATCCTGCCCGCCCTGCATATTCCCGTGCTGACTTGCGTTGGGTATGAGGCGGACGATATTTTAGGCACGGTGTCCGTTTTGTGTGCGCAGCAGGGGGTTGAGACCATGCTGCTCACCGGCGACCGCGATGCCTTGCAGCTTGTCGGAAACGGCACGAGGCTCCTCTTTACGCGCCACGGCATTTCAGAAACCACGCTGTTTGACGCGCCTGCCGTCAAGGAATTTTTCGGGGTCACGCCCGATCAGGTGACGGACTTGAAGGGCTTGATGGGCGACAGCAGCGACAACATCAAGGGCGTGCCGGGCGTGGGCGAAAAGACCGCCGTGAAGCTCTTAAACGAGTACGGCACACTGGAAAATGTGTTTGTACACGCTGGCGAGATAAAAGGAAAATTGGGCGAAAAAATCAGGGACAACGAGGAATCCGCCCGCTTTTCCAAATATTTGGCGACTATCACCACCAAAGTCCCGATTACGCTTGATTTGGCGGAATGCGTCACCGACAAGGGCGGGGACGGCATTCCCATGCTGCAAAAATATAAACTGGCTGCTGTCGTGCGTCAGGCGCAAAAGCTCTGGCCGAATGCGCCCGTGCAGGAGGCGGCGTACATCCCCGCGCCCGTCCGTCCCGAAGCCGAAATGCTGAACACCAAGGAAGCCATTCAACAATTTATTTCGGAGGCAAAGGACGCGTTGCTTGCGCTCTGTGTCACTCCGACACAGCTTTCCTTGGCAACGGAAAACAGGCTGGGGCTTGTGGTGCTGTCGCAGGATTTATTAAGCGAAGGACTCATGCCCAAAGAGGCATGGGACGCGCTGACCGCTGCCTTTTCACGCCCGCTCATCGTCCATGACGGGAAGACACTTCTCCATACTTTGGATTCGCTGCATCTGCCGAAGCCTGCTTTTTCTTGGGACACCATGCTGGGGCAGTACCTCTTAAATCCGCAGGAAAAGTCCTATGCGCTGGGCGCATTTGAAAAAGAGGATGCGTTCGGCGTGATGACCTTACAAAAAAAGCAGCAGCCCGCGCTCCATGAAAAGGGCATGGATGCCCTCATGCACGATGTGGAAATGCCGCTGCTTTCCGTCCTCTATGACATGGAAAATGCTGGCTTTCAGGTGGACAGCAAGGTGCTGGCGGCGCTCGGCGAGGAGTATGTAAAAAGGGCAGAGCAGCTCAAGGAAGAGGTCTACAATTTAAGCGGCGTTCACGGCTTTAATATCAATTCCCCGCAACAGCTCGGCAAGGTGCTGTTTGAAACGCTGGGGCTGAAGGCGGGCAAAAAGACGCAGCGCGGCTATTCTACGGACGCGGACACCTTGGAGGCGCTTGCGGACGCGCATCCGTGCATTGCGCCCATTCTTTCCTACCGCTCCTATGTCAAATTCAACAGCACTTACATTGTGGCGCTGCAAAAGAAGGCAGATGCCTCCGGCCGCGTGCATACCTTTTTTGACCAGACAGGCACGGCCACAGGGCGTATTTCATCCAGCGAGCCGAATTTGCAGAATATTCCCGTGCGCACGGACTTGGGGCGCGAAATTAGGCGGGCGTTCATTGCCGCGCCTGATTACACCTTGGTGGACGCGGACTATTCGCAGATTGAGCTGCGCGTACTCGCGCACATGAGCGGCGATGCCGCCATGACGGATGCATTTAATAAGAATCAAGACATCCATACCCGTACCGCCTCCGAGGTCTACGGCGTGCCGATGGACGAGGTGACGCATGAGATGCGCTCCGCGTCCAAGGCAGTCAATTTCGGGCTTGTGTACGGCATCAGCGAGTTCGGCTTGGCACGGAACATCGGCATTTCCAGAAAAGAGGCGGGCGAGTTTATCCGCCGTTATTTTGAACGCTATCCGGGTGTGAAGCGCTTCATGGATGAGGCGAAGGAAAAGGGCAAGGCGCAGAGCTATGCCGTCACCTTGCTGGGTCGCCGCAGAATGCTGCCGGAGTTGTGCTCCACCAACCCCGCCGTGCGCGGCTTTGGCGAGCGCGTGGCGATGAATATGCCCGTTCAAGGCACGGCGGCGGACATTATCAAGGCCGCCATGGTCAAGGTGCATGAGGCGCTGAAGGAACAGTTCCCGAAGGCAAGGCTGATTTTGCAGGTGCATGACGAGCTGCTCATCGAAGCGCCGGACGCGGAGGCTGAAGCCGTGTCGGAGCTGCTCAAAAACACGATGGAGCAGGTCATCAAGCTGTCCGTGCCGCTGGTCGCCGAGGTCAAAACGGGAAAGAGCTGGTACGAAACAAAATGATTTATGTCATCGGGCTGACCGGCGGCATCTCCACCGGCAAAACGAACATTTCCGCCGCGCTGAAAGCAATCGGCGCGTATGTGGTGGACGCGGACGAAATCTCCCATGCCTTGACCGCAAAAAACGGCGCTGCGCTGCCGGCGATTAAGAAAGCCTTCGGCGATAAGGTTTTTGACGGCGATACGCTCAATCGGCGGGCGCTCGGCAGCATCATTTTTGCCGATGAACAGAGCCGTGAAACGCTGAATAGCATCCTCCATCCCATGATTTTTGACCGCATCAAAGAGGACATTCGGCACGCCGAACAAGCGGGCTTTCCTGCCGTTATTTTGGATGTGCCGCTGCTTTACGAAACGGGCTATGACAAAATCTGCCATGAAATTTGGGCATCCTATGTGTCGCAAAAGGAGCAAATGAAGCGCCTTTGCGAACGGGACGGCATCACGCAAAAACAGGCGCTGCAAAAAATCAGAAGCCAAATGCCCGCCATCGAAAAAAAGCGCCGTGCCGACCATGTGATTGAAACCTCCGGCACATTGGAAGAGAGCGCGGCGATTGCACAGAAGATGTATCGGGAAACGCTTGAAAAAATCAAGCGTTCTTAAACTTTACAGCATTACTCGGTCGTTCCAATTAGTTATTTCCCCTATACGCTTTCTTGAAAGGGGTGCAGGGGAAAACATTCT
>CAVJHY010000206.1:0-3503 GCA_963649405.1 bacterium | reverse complement strand
TGCATTTGGGTGATGATGCAATCGAAGTATTGAGAACGGGCAAGTTCAACCACCGCCTCCTGTCTGAGTTTATTTGCCACAAGGACTTTCGCCGGTTCATGATGGATGCCGAGATTTACGTTGACCGGATTGCTGATATGCGGATTAAGGACATGAACGCCGTCCTTGAAGCGACCCGGCAAATGATCATGATGGAGCATGGAGAAAGCAGCGACGATCTCTATTTCCACACTCTGCAAGCGGCGCAGATTCAGGAAGAAGAATATTTCGGACACCTCGCTGCGAATGACCTGAACGCTATTCTGTCAGACATTCGGGCAGGACATAAAACCGATGCGCTGACGGCTGACGATGAATTGTCCGTTTCCACCGTGCAGGAGCAGCTTGCAAAAGCCGTCCATTTTGAGGGCAGTCCGGAGGAAAAGAAAGCCCGTTCGCTCCTTGCCACGCTTGGTATCGATTATGATAAGCTCTCGAAAGAGCAGTTTGTCACGCTGATTGAAATACTCAAGCTGTCCAGGCACATGAAAAGCCCCATCAACCAGCGGGGTAAACTGCGAGCTCATGGCAAAGGCAAAAAGAAACGCAGATAACAAAAAGGAGACCATACCCAGCCTATATGGGCGGGTATGGTCTCCTGTCATTCAGATTTGGCTTTCAGCAAAGTATTTGTAAGCGTGGGTTTGGATTGTTGCAGAAGTATCCTTAATTAAGGGAGTCCTCCGTTTCCCACTCGGAGAGTCCCCGATAGTAGAACATCTTTTTGGAGTCTTCGATGATAAACGGAACAATGCCATAGCGCAGACATTCTTTGAATGCTATCAACCGACCAACACGCCCATTGCCATCCTGGAATGGATGGATGCGTTCAAAGCTGTAGTGGAATTCGATGATATCTTCTATTGAAACAGTATCAAGGGCTTCATAATGTAACAGCAGCGCCTTCATTCTTGACGGCACATCCTTTGGCTTTGCGGTTTCCTTGCCGCCTACCACATTGGCTCGTTTTTTGTAATCACCAACGGAAAACCATGTAAGCATGGAATCCTTCGTGCTTTGCTTCAAAATACGATGCAGTTCCTTGATGATGTCCTCAGTGAGCGGTTCTTCTGCATGGTCTATCACATAATCAATTGCACGAAAATGGTTGACTGTTTCGATGATGTCATCGACGGGGATTCCTTCTCCGGCATCAACCGTGTTCGTTTCAAAAATCAGTCGGGTTTGATCCTCGCTGAGCTTGCTGCCTTCAATATGGTTGGAGTTGTATGTCATACGGATTTGAAGCTCGTGGTACAAGCCGCCGGGCATGCGGATGCTCTTTTCATCACGCAGCGTTTGCAGCAGTATGTTGTCGGAGATATGTCGATACAGATCTTTCGGCGTGCAGCCCAGAAATACGGCAATCTTCTCAAGCACACGGTCAGCAATCTTTTCACCACGACCGATTTTGGCAACTGTCCGCGACGAAATACCAAGCTCTTCTGTGAGAGCGGTCTTTGTAAGTCCTTTTTCACTGAGCTTTTGTATGAGTCCTTCATACGAGATCATCGTTGTTCGCCTCCTCCCCAAATATTTTGGGTTATTTTGCCTAAAAGTACATCACATTGAACGTGCTTTAGGACTTTTCACTTCAGATAATCAACAATGGGCATTGGCAGCGGACATGAGACTTTTCAAAATTTGCAGTTTTTGGGCCTCTACGGGTAAAGATGGGCATGCCAAAGGCAACGTCTTGCTTTCGCTATAACGGCCAATACGTTTCCCACTCATCCCGTGGCAGCAAACCTCCCATGTCCAACAGGATCATCCACACTATGGCGGAGTCCTCAATTCCTTCGTTCTGCCTGCCCACAGATGGGTGCCGCTGCTGCTTGCTTACGGGGTCTTGCCCCCAGGAGGAATAAAACGCGGCTAACCGGCTCTGCTTTGTTGTTGATTCGCATTCCTGCAATCCGGCACCACTGAATGGCGGACGTTTTCCCAGATGCAGTTTTGAGACTGCTTATGCGGCCAGCTGCTCCTGCGGTCGGACAATATCCGTGCGCAGCCTGTTCGCGTCGTAGTCCACGCCGCGCGTGAGAATGGCGTAGAAGACGCGGATTAGCTTGCAGCCTACCGCCACGACAGCTTGCTTACCCTTGAGCGGATTCTTCTGCCGGGTCGTGTAATAGTGATACACCTCCCGGAACTCATCGTTGCTCCGTATCAACGGCAAGACCGCTTGGAACAGGATCTTCCTCAGATTCTTCCGTCCACGCTTACTGATGGAAGATCGCCCCTTGTGCTTGCCTGAGCTGTTCTCCTTGAGTTCCAGCCCGGCCAGCTTCTGAATCTGCTTCGGCGAGTCAAAACGTCCGACGTCGCCTACCTCCGCGAGGAAACCTGCTACCGTGATGAGACCTACTCCCTTGATGGCGAGCAGCTTCTCAACGTGCGGCACTTTCAGCGTTTCCGCTTCCAGAACCTCTGTGATTTGCTTTAAGTGTTCCTGCGTTCTTCTGAAATCCTCCAAGAGCATCTGCAAGTCCAGCCTTGCGCAGATACCACCATCCATTCCGACGCTCTTCTGCGCGGCCTCTACCAGGGTCTTCGCCCTCTTCATACCGACCGCGCGGAGCTTGTGCTCACGCCAGATTTGGTTGACGCCCTCCACGCCGAGAGCCAGGATATCCGCCGGGTACGGTGCCGTTTCCAACACCAGCAGAGAGCTCTCTGCTGAGAACTTGCCGTAGACCTTGAGAAACTCAGGGAAGTATATCTGAAGCCAGCGTTGTATCCGGTTCGTTGAGCCATTCAGTTCCTTGACGATCCGGTCCCGGCTTGAGACCGCCTGCCGCAATTCCGCGTAGATACCTTCCGGCATATATGGGAAGGTATAGCGTCCCTCCGACACCAGCTTGGCGATGGTCTTCGGGTCTTTGCGGTCGTTCTTAGTCGGACTGTTGTCATCCAACTCCTTTGTCTGCTTCACATGGTACGGATTCACCAGCACCAGCGTCATGCCGCTCTGCTTCAAATACCGCGCAAAGTTGAACCAGTAATGTCCCGTCGGCTCGCAGCCGACCATGACCTTCTCAGCGTCCATGCTTTGGCGATATCCGTCCAGCCACTTGGTGAAGGCAAGATAACCCCCCAGTTCATTCCCAAACGAGAACGCTTTCTTGCTCAACTCCTGCCCTCGCCAGTTGAAAGCGCGGGCGTAGTGCGTTCCACTGCCGACATCGACGCCGATGACCAAACTTTTCTCTGTGACTTGCGCAATCTTCGCATTCTGTGTATAATCCATCTTGAACCTCCGGTTTGTTTGGGTTGTTACATCCTCCAAGATGCACCTCAAGCTTACCGCGAGGTTCTCCTTTTTTCAATTGGCGCTATTTATGGATTACAGGAATGCTTGCTTTACTTATTATAACTGCTTTCACGGGGAAAGTAAAGGTATCCTTGTAAAAAAGTATGTGTAACAAAATCGTTGGCAAGGGGGGCTGCCATCAAAATCAGCA
>CAVJHY010000205.1:0-3509 GCA_963649405.1 bacterium | reverse complement strand
CTGAAATTACTCGTAATTATTTCGTCATAGCTTCACCATTCACATAAAGCGTATAACCGTTCATAATAATCTGCGTGGCATCGCCATCAAAGCTGGTGATATAGCTGTCAGCGGTCAGCGTCCATGTGCTGCCAGCATTGAGTGTGACGGACACCGTACCCGTTTCCGTTGAAACAACCGTGCCTTGGCTATTGGAAATTTCACCGGATATGCTCCCCGTAAACGAAGAATCAGAAAGGGTCAGGCTCAAAGACGAATTGCTGCCGACCAGAATGTTACCATTTAATTCCTGCGAAGTTGCGTTCAGCTCTGCGGTGTTCGCAGCGCCGTTCCAGCCGTCATCGCAGACGGAAAGCAGGACATTGGCGGCATCCTCATTGACAATCTGCACATTTTCCAGCGAAATAACCGCGTGCGTGTTGGTGACATGGAATACATGACCGCTTTGGCTGGTCAGGTTGCCGCCGTTCATGGTGAAAGTGGAAACGCCGGAATCCGCATCGCCGGACATGGACTGATAAATCATGATAGAATCCAAGAAGGTGGCGTTGCCGTTGCAGCGGGTGTTGTTGACCGTGAAGTCGCAATTCGTGAGCGTGACATTGTTTTTGCCTTCGATGCACACGCCTTCGGACTGTTTGGAAATGAGCGTCGCGTTAGAAACGGTAATATCCGCCGTGCAATAGATGGCCGGAGAGCCAAGACCATTGGTCGTGTAGCTGCCGCCGTTCACCGTGACCGTTCCACCGCCGCGGTCGGTGCGAATGGCCGCAGAAGAGCGACCGGAGGTCTCGATGGTCAGGTTGCTGGCATTGGTGATGCCGCCGCCAGTTGTCATGATGCCGCCCGCGTTGTCGCCCGTGGTGGTAATCACGGTATCGGAAATCGTCACGGTCGTACCGTCCCCACCCGCGCCGTTCTGAGCGCCGTTGCCGCCGTAGGAGAACACGCCGTTCGCACCGTTCGCGTCCGTGGTCACTGTGCCGCCGGTGATGGTGACATTCGCGCCGCCCATCGCCAAAACAGCAGCGTTCAGGCCGTAGAAGCTGCAGCTGTCGCCGCCGTCAGAGTCGCCGGTCTTGGTAACAGTGAGCTGGTCAAGGGAAACATCGGCATCGGTGTTAATGAGGATAGCGTTTTCATCGGCGGTTTCGGAAGTATATTCGCCGCCGCTTAGTGGCGTTTCAGCGGTGATTTCTTTAACCGCCGTGTAGCTGACGTTCTGTGCAGATGCGCCGCCTGGCGCATTTCCGCCGGGCTTGCCGGAGGGCTTCATCGTGTCCAGAAGGGCGACAACGGCTGTATATTCGCTCTCGGTGATGATGCTGTTTTCAAGGAGCTGCTCTGCCTGATTTGAGGTGAGCATGAGCATCATCTGCTGGTCATCCGGCTTTTCAGGGGCATTGCCGGACGACTCGCCATCGGGCTTTTCGGGCGGATTGCCACCCGCCTGACCGCTTGGCATTTCAGGAGGCTGTGTGCCGGAATCGCCGCTTGGCATCTCAGGCGCGTTGCCGGAGGGCTGTCCATCGGGCTTTGCAGGGGCTTGACCTGCATCGCCGCCAGCAAATTCATCGCTCGGATTTGCTTCAAGGAAGGCAACGATATTATCTAAGGTCTCCTGACTGACAATTCCCTGTTCAACGAGAATCTGTAGATTTTCAGAAAGAGAAGCCATCGGCATATTCGCATTGCCTTCGGCTATCGCTCCGACAACGCTGCCCAGCAACAGTGTTATCGCCATAAAAACTGCAAGAATGCGTTTCATTGGAATCCTCCTTTTTTGTAGTAAAACAACCTTGTAGGTTTGCTACAAGGTTGATTATATCCGCTTTTTCTGAAAACAGAATGAAGGAGGTATGAATATTTGGTGAACAAAACTGCAGTTATTCTCTCCCTTTCGTCACCCTAAATGTCATCTCCACCATTGTAATCATCAACGCGATGAAAACGAGCAGATAAATCGGCAGGATGGAGAAGGAAATGGCGCTGCCCAACAGCCCGAACAGGGGCGGAAAAAAGGTCGAGCCGACATAGGCGCTGGCCATCTGGATGCCGATAATCGCGCCGGAATTTTCAGCGCCGAAATTGAACGGCGTGGAATGAATGATGCAGGGGTAGATGGGCGCACAGCCGAGGCCAATGACGATGAAGGCGGCAAGCGCGGCGGCATACGACGATGTGGGAATGAAAAGGGCGATGATGCCGCAGGTCAAAATAGCCGTCCCCAGCCGAATCATATTGCGGTCGCCGAGCTTGTCCGTAATAAAGCCGCTGGCAAACCGTCCGACCGTGATGCCGATATAAAACAGGGCTGCGAAACCGGCGGCCTGCTCTGCGGCGATGCCCTTCACCTCCGCAAAATAGGTGCTTGCCCACTGCATGGTGGTGGCTTCGGCGGCAGAATAAGCGAAAAAGCCAATTAAAAGAAACGGCACACCCTTAATTTTGAGCGCACTGATGAGGCCGACGCTTTTTCCGGCTGTCTCAGCGGTCTTTTTGTTCACATTCCAGACCGGCAGTGTCACCAGCAAAAGCAGTGCAATGACGAGCTGCAGGAAACCCACCATGCGATAGCCCGCATTCCATGTGGCGGTTGTCAGCGCATGGCTCATGATGAAGGGGCTGACAATCGTGCCGACACCCCAGAAGCAATGCAGCCAGCTCATGTGCTTCGCCTTGTAGTGCAGGGCGATGTAATTGTTGAGCGCGGCATCAATCGCCCCTGCGCCCAGCCCGTAGGGGACGGCAAAGACAATCAGCATCCAGAATTGGCTTGAAACGGAAAAGCCGAGCAGGGCGATGACTGTCAGAAAGACGCTCATCACCGTGACAATTCTCGTGCTGAATTTATGCGTGAGCCTGTCCGAAAAGAGGCTGGAAATGATTGTGCCGCCGGAGATAACCATGGTCACGATGCCCATGTAGGACACCGGCACGCCCATTTCCGTGTGCATGACCGGCCAGCCGGAGCCAAGCAGCGAATCCGGCAGACCGAGGCTGATGAAGGCGATGTAGATGAGTGCGAGTAAAAGTGAGTACATGAGGGTGTCCTCCTACGGATGAGCTTGGACTGTCTAATAAAAGCGAGCGCTGCCGCCAAATTAAACAGAGATGCCTAAAGCCGGCTATTTTCATAAGTTCGTCAGCACATACCGCTCCACTCGTATGTGCCAATTTTATTTCTCCATCAAATGGATAATTCCCTGCATCATGGACAGATTACTTTGTTTCCATTTATTTGCAAAAAATCGAAAAAAGTACTTGCTTTTTTCCGGAAACTATGATAGAATACTTTTCGTGCTCGGGATTATAGCTCAGCTGGTTAGAGCACCACGTTGACATCGTGGGGGTCATAGGTTCGAGTCCTACTAATCCCACCACTCTAGTGTAAAGCCCGCAAACCCTTATGCTGCAAGGGTTTCAGGGCTTTTTTCTTTGTTTGAAAATGCTCATGTTTTGTGACATCCTCCCCATTTTCGGCTTTATGCCATCTTTTTTGCCACTTC
>CAVJHY010000204.1:0-3520 GCA_963649405.1 bacterium | reverse complement strand
TAGATTGAGGCGAGGCACCGTAAAGGCACATTTTGCGCGTTGCTGAATTGTGCGATGATGCCGTAAGTGGGGGTTGAGCGTCGGCGAGTGATTAGTGGATAGACGGAGTGTTGTGAAGCGGCATTTCAGGTATCACTATCATTGCTATCTGCTGATGAGTGGTTAGTGAATCGTTATTCAATCAAACTGACCACTGGCTACTGACCACTCCTAATCCCTGTTTTCTATTTCCTAATCCCTCCCTTCTTTCCACTTGACCACTCACTTATCTATCCACTAATAAAAGCCGGAGGCACTCACGTATGTCCTATTACATTGGTATTGACTTAGGTACATCCGCTATGAAGCTGCTGCTCATGGACGAGCATGGCGAAATTCATCAGGTGGTCAGCAAGGATTACCCCTTGGAATTTCCCAAACCCGGCTGGAGCCAGCAAGCGCCGGAGGACTGGGCGAAGGCGCTCAAAGAGGGCATTCCCGAATTATTAAAGAATGCGGATGCGAGCCTGGTGCGCGGCATCGGCTGCGGCGGGCAAATGCACGGGCTGGTCGTGCTGGACGAGAATGATCAGGTCATCCGCCCCGCCATTTTGTGGAACGATGGACGCACCGAAAAGCAGGTGACCTACCTCAATGAGGTCATCGGGCGCAAAAAGCTGTCCGAATGGACGGCGAACATCGCTTTTGCGGGCTTCACCGCGCCGAAAATCCTGTGGATGCGGGAGAATGAGCCGGAAAATTTCGCAAAAATCAACAAAATCATGCTCCCTAAGGATTATATTAACTATTTATTGACCGGCGTTCACGCCTGCGATTATTCGGACGCTTCCGGTATGCTGATGCTGGATGTTGAAAACAAATGCTGGTCAAAGGAAATGCTGAATCTCTGCGGCGTGAGCGAAGCCCAAATGCCCCGCCTCTTTGAAAGCTACGAACGCATTGGCACGGTCAAGCCGGAGATGGCGAAACTCCTCGGCCTGCCGGAGGGCGTGCGCGTGGCAGCCGGCGCGGGCGACAATGCCGCTGCCGCGGTCGGCACGGGTGTCGTGGGCGAGGGCGGCTGCAACATCAGCCTCGGCACATCCGGCACGGTGTTCATCTCCTCTGCGCATTTCGGGGTTGACCCGACCAACGCCCTGCACGCCTTTGCGCACGCGGACGGCGGCTACCACCTGATGGGCTGTATGCTCTCCGCCGCGTCCTGCAACAAGTGGTTCTTGGAGGACATCCTCAAAACGGAGGCGTTTGCGGAGGAGCAGGCTGCCATCAAAGAAGAGCGCCTCGGCGAAAACAATGTGTTTTTCCTGCCCTATCTGATGGGCGAGCGCAGCCCCATCAACGATACCAATGCCCGCGCCGCGTTCATCGGCATGAGCATGGATTCCACCCGCGCCGACATGGTGCAATCGGTGCTGGAAGGTGTGGCGTTCGCCATCCGCGACAGCGTGGAAGTGGCGCGTTCGCTGGGCATTTCCATCCCTTCCGCGAAAATCTGCGGCGGCGGCGCGAAAAGCCCGCTGTGGAAGAAAATCATGGCGAATGTGCTGGGCATTCCGCTGAAAAGCCCTGCCAGTGAGCAGGGACCCGGCATGGGCGGCGCGATGCTGGCGATGGTCGCCTGCGGACAGTATAAAACCGTGCAGAGCGCCTGTGACGCGCTGTGCAGTGTCGCCGGCGTGACTGAGCCGGATGAAAAGCTGACCGCCCTCTATGAGCGCCAGTATCGGAAGTATCAGGTGCTGTATCCGGCACTGAAGAATGCGTTTCCGGTGATTCGATGAGCGTCTAAACAACAAGCGTTTGTTGTTTATGGGCAGCACCGCACAAATGAGGCAGCGCGATCAATCGTGAATTTTGTGGAAGTCGCGAAACGCAAAAATCGATGGTTTACTTTCTGTAAATCGAGATTTTTGCAAGAAGCAGATGCGCGGAGGTTGAAAACCTGAAAGGTTTTCAAGTCTGCCGCAGGCAGACTGCCGATGCCTTGATCGTAGATTGAGGCGAGACACCATAAAGGCACTTTTTGCGCGTTGCTGAATTGTGCGGTGAAGCCTATGATAAATAAGCGGTGAAATACCGCTAAAAAACAAGGAGGTCTCCCCATGAAGAAAATCCTGTCTCTGGTACTGGCTCTCCTGATGGTGCTGAGCTGCATGAGCTTTGCCGCCGCAGAGGAAAAGGGCGTTATCAATGTGTACGCCTTCACCGATGAGGTGCCCACCATGCTCCAGCATTACCTCGACACGCATCCCGAATTCCCCTACACCCTGAATGTGACCATCATCGCCACCACGGACGGTCTGTATCAGCCCGCTCTGGACCAGGCGCTGACCGCCGGCGGCGCGGATGCTCCGGACATCTATTGCGCGGAGTCTGCGTTCGTCCTCAAGTACACGCAGGGCGACATGGCGTCCTACGCTGCCGCTTATGATGACCTCGGTATCAACACCGCGGAAGCCATCAAGGCTGCTGACATCGCTCAGTACACCGTGGACATCGGCACCCGTCCTGCTGACGGCAAGATCGTTGGTCTGGGCTATCAGGCCACCGGCGGCGCGTTCATCTATCGCCGCTCCATCGCCAAGGACGTGTGGGGCACCGATGATCCCGCGACCATCGCCTCCAAGATCGGCCCCGGCTGGGACAAGTTCTTTGAAGCGGCTGCTGAGCTGCGTGCGAAGGGCTACGGCATCGTCTCCGGCGACGGCGACATCTGGCACGCCATCGAGAACAGCTCCGAAAATGGCTGGCTGAACGAAGACGGCGAGCTGTACATCGACCCCGCCCGTGAAGCCTTCCTCGATATGTCCAAGAAGCTCAAGGACAATGACTATCACAACGACACCACCGACTGGTCCGATGCTTGGTTTGCTGACATGAAGGGCATCGGCACAAAGCAGATTTTCGGTTTCTATGGTCCCGCTTGGCTGATTAACTACACCATCGCCGGCAACTCTGGCGACACCTACGGTGACTGGGCTGTCTGCGAACCGAACATCGGTTTCTTCTGGGGCGGCACTTGGCTGCTGGCCAACAAGGACACCGAAAAGAAGGACGCTGTGGCTGAGCTGATTAACTGGGTTACCCTGGATTGCACCACCGAAGGTCTGCAGTACGGCTGGGCGAACGGCACCATCTATGGCGACGGCGGCACCAAGGACTGCGTCGGCTCCGGCACGGTCATGGCCATGAGCAATGGCGAGCTGGAATTCCTCGGCGGTCAGAATATGTTTGACATCTTCGTTGCTGCGAACCAGTATGCCAACGGCAAGAACCTCACCCAGTATGACGAGAGCATCAACAGCATCTGGCGTGACGCTGTCCGTCAGTACACCAGCGGCGCGATGAGCCGTGAAGAAGCGATTGAGCTCTTCAAGACCGGCGTTGAGGACAAGCTCGGCATCGAAGCGGCTGAATAATCCTCTCTCTCCTCTTTTCCTAAGGCATCACCGCACAATTCAGCAACGCGCAAAAATGTGCCTTTTGTGCCATCTACTTCCTGCAAAAATCTCGATTTACA
>CAVJHY010000203.1:0-3537 GCA_963649405.1 bacterium | reverse complement strand
ACTGGAAGCAAAGGAGCGTTTTTGTGAAGAAGCTGCTGGTTTATCTGCGCGGGAATATCAAGGAATGCGTGCTGGCACCGCTGTTCAAGCTGCTGGAAGCCATTTTTGAATTGTTTGTGCCGCTGATTATGGCGACCATCATCGACCAAGGCATCGGCGGGCACAACGAGTCGCTGGTCTGGCGGTACGGTCTGTATTTGCTTTTGCTGGCAGCGGTCGGTCTCGTCAGCGCGATAACTGCGCAATTTTTTGCTGCCCGCGCTGCGACAAGCTGCTCAGCCCGTCTGAAAGGCGCTCTGCTTCGGCACATTTATTCGCTTTCTTTTAAGCAGACGGACGGCATCAGCGTGCCGACACTCATCACGCGTATGACCTCAGATGTCAATCAGGTGCAGTCCGGCGTGAATATGGCGCTGAGGCTTCTTTTGCGTTCTCCCTTCATCGTGTTCGGCGCGATGGTGATGGCGTTCACGGTGGATGTGACCGCCGCCCTCGTGTTTGCCGTCATTATTCCCGTACTGTCCGTGATTGTGGCGTTGATTCTTAAAAAGACCCTGCCGGGCTATCGGCAAATTCAGCGTGCCTCGGATGCGGTGCTGGGCGCGACACGCGAAAATTTAACAGGTGTGCGCGTGATTCGTGCCTTTGGCCGCGAGCAGAGCGAGGAAGAACGCTTCCGCGAAAAGCATGACGCGCTGACGGCGCTGCAAATCAAAATTCAACGCATTTCCGCCGTCTTAAATCCGCTGACATTGCTTCTTATTGATATAGCGCTGGCGGTGCTGATTTATATAGGCGCGGTGCGCGTCAACATCGGCGTGCTGACGCAAGGGCAGGTTGTGGCGCTGACCAACTATATGTCTCAGATTTTGGTTGAGTTGGTGAAGCTGGCCAACCTGCTCATCACCCTGACCCGTGCGATGGCCTGTGCTTCCCGTGTGGAAAGCATTTTGGATGTAGAGCCGGATATGCTGTCCGGTACGGAAGAGCCGAACTGGAATGAAGAAAATTTGGTGGTGCTTGACCATGCCTCCGCTTCCTATGAAGGCGTTGGCAAGGAGGCACTGAGCAATATTTCCCTGACGCTGGAAAAGGGGCATACCTTGGGTGTCATCGGCGGCACAGGCTCCGGCAAAAGTACATTTGCCTCTTTGATTCCGCGCTTTTATGATACAAGCGCGGGAAATGTGCTGGTCGGCGGGAAAAATGTGAAAACGCTGTCATTAGAAGCGCTTCGTCAGGGCATCGGCGTAGTGCCGCAGAAGGCGCTTTTGTTCCGCGGGACGATTCGGGATAACCTCTTGATGGGCGACCGTTCCGCCAATGATGAAACGCTGATTGCAGCCCTTAAAACAGCTCAAGCGTTTGACTTTGTGAACGAATTGCCGGATAAATTAGATGCACCTGTCGAGCAAAACGGCAAAAATTTTTCCGGCGGTCAACGGCAGCGTTTGACCATTGCCCGCGCCCTTGTGCGCAAGCCGCATATACTGATTTTGGACGACAGTGCCTCCGCCTTGGATGCGCAGACGGACGCACGGCTGCGCAAGGCCATTCGCGAGGATGTGAAGGACGCAGCGGTCATCATCATTTCGCAGCGCGCTTCTTCCGTCATGCACTTAGACCAAATCTTGGTGCTGGACGATGGAAAGGCCGTGGGGCTGGGAACGCATGAAGAGCTGATGAAAACCTGCCCTGTGTATCAGGAAACCTATGAAGCGCAGTTTCCCAAGGAGGTGCGGGCATGAAAAAGCCGGATCAGAACACCCGCAGGACACTAAAAAAAGTGCTGGGTGAGGTCAGTCAATATAAATCTCTGCTCTTTTTATCCCTGCTGCTGGCGCTTGTCTATGTGGTGCTGACACTTTGCGTGCCGATTTTAACGGGAAATGCGGTGGATAGTATCGTAGGGCAGGGACAAGTGGATTTTTCCGCGCTGCTTCAAACGCTGCTGCTGCTCGTTCTTTCCGCCTTGGGCGCGGCGGGAGCGCAATTTGTGATGAGCCTCATCAACAATAAAATCACCTGTCTGACCGTCCGCTCCCTGCGCGTTCGCGCCTTTGAACGGCTGATGCGGCTGCCGCTTCAGTATGTGGACAGCCATGCCTTCGGCGAAACGATCAGCCGCGTGATGACGGATGTTGACCAGTTTTCCGATGGTCTGCTGCTGGGCTTTACCCAGCTCTTTACGGGCATCATGACCATCCTTGGAACACTCATTTTCATGTTCTCCGTCAATGTCACCATCGCCTTAGTGGTGGTGTTGATTACGCCTGTTTCACTCTTTGTCGCGGCGTTTATCGCCAAGCAGACGCACAAAATGTTCGTGCGGCAGGCCAAAGTCAGAGGCGACCAGACTGCGCAGATTGACGAAATGATTACGGGCATGAAGGTTGTCTCCGGTTTTTCGGATGAAGAAACCATGCTCAAGCGCTTTGATGACACCAACGAAAAACTGCGGGATGCCTCGCTCAAAGCCATTTTCTTCTCCTCCATCACCAATCCCTCCACGCGCTTTGTTAATTCCTTGGTCTATGCGGGCGTGGGTATTATCGGCGCTCTCAGCACCATTGCGGGCGGCATGAGCGTTGGTCAGCTCACCTGTTTCCTCTCCTATGCCAACCAGTACACCAAGCCTTTCAATGAGATTTCCGGCGTGATTACGGAGTTGCAAAATGCCTTGGTCTGCGCCGGTCGTGTGTTTGAGCTGATTGAAGAGCCGGTTGAGGTAAAAGACGGAGACAAGCGACTTCAAAATGTGCGCGGTGCCGTCAAGCTGAATGATGTCTCCTTCTCCTATGTGCCGGAGCACCCGCTCATCGAGCATCTGAATGTCGAAGCCAAGCCCGGTCAGCGCATTGCCATTGTCGGACCAACTGGCTGCGGCAAGACAACGCTAATTAACCTGCTCATGCGCTTTTATGATGTGAACGGCGGCGCTGTGACCGTGGACGGTGAGGACATCCGCACGGTGACACGAGGCTCTCTGCGCGAAAACTACGGCATGGTGTTGCAGGACACATGGCTGCGTGCCGGAACGATTCGGGAAAACATCTGTTTTGGCCGTCCCGACACGACGGAAGAAGAAATGGTGACGGCGGCCAAGGCTGCCCATGCGGATTCGTTCATTCGCCGTCTGCCGGAAGGCTATGACACGGTCATCGGCGAAGATGGCGGCGCTCTGTCGCAGGGTCAAAAGCAGCTTTTATGCATTGCAAGGGTCATGCTCCTGCTTCCACCCATGCTGATTTTGGACGAAGCGACCAGCTCCATCGACACGCGCACGGAGATGAAAATTCAGGCGGCGTTCTTGAAAATGATGCAGGGACGCACGAGCTTTATTGTCGCGCACCGCCTGTCCACCATTCGCAGTGCCGACATCATCCTTGTCATGAAGGATGGTCACATTATCGAGCAAGGCTCGCATGAGGAGCTGCTGCAAAAAAACGGCTTCTATGCGGAATTGTATCGCAGTCAGACGGAAAATATATAAGGCAGCACCGCACAAATGAGGCGGCGCGATAAATAGTGAATTTT
>CAVJHY010000202.1:0-3571 GCA_963649405.1 bacterium | reverse complement strand
AATGTTTCGCCATCCAATGTTTTCCAAATGAACAAGTCATTTTCGAGCGTCATATAGCCGCGGCTGGAATTTTCTTTGGGGATGGACACAGAGCCGGGGTTAAGGTGCATAATGCCGTCCTTTTCCTCGCATTTCGGCACATGGATATGGCCAAAGAGGAAAATATCGCCTTTGGACAGCGGAAGCGGTGTGCCGTCTTCAAAAAGGTGGCCATGCGTGATGTACATGAGGCGGCTGCCAATCGGCATCACGGCGTAGTCCGCACGAATGGGGAAGTGCAGCACCATCTGGTCAACCTCGGCATCGCAGTTGCCGCGCACGCAAAGGAGCTTATCCTTCCGCGCATTCAGCAGTTCGGCAACCTCCGGCGGGTTATAGCCATCCGGCAAAGCATTGCGCGGTCCATGATACAAAAGGTCGCCCAGCAGAATCAGCCTCTCACAGCCCTCTTGGTCAAAGCGCTCCAGCAGCTTCCCACAATACAGCGCCGAGCCGTGAATATCGGATGCAATCATCATTTTCATAATAAGAAAAACCTTTCATCAAAGACTCTCAAAACCTTGGAAATGTTGGGGGACGAAGCCGCTTCCTATTAGGTAGCACCGCGCAAATGAGGCAGTACGAAAATAGTAAATTTGCGGCAGACGCAATTGAAAAAAATCAAAGGCTCACTCGAAGCGTAAACTGAAGCAAACAGCGCAAAAGGCACATTTGCATCCGCCGAATTGTGTTGCTATGCCTTAATTAGCCGTTCCACGGTCACTGTCAATCGTGCGCCAAAAGACATAGGACGAAGCACCCACAAGGTCGTACACGGAAAGCTGATAGCCGTCCGCCAGCTCATAATAGTAGAAGGGCTTTGCGCCGCTTTCGTTGAGATGCGATGCGTCCGTCTCGGCCATACCGACGATAGAGATGGTCACGCCGCCCTTGGACGGTTTGGCATCCAGTCCGTTTTCATCGATATATTGCTGGGTGCGGGCGATGTAGTTGGGATCGTTGCCGCAGTTAATCATCAGCGGATAGTCAAGGAACGCCGCCGCCTCGCCCGCGCTTTTCTCATCATAGCCGTAGTCGCGCAGGGTACCGATATACATCAGGATATGCCGTCCGCTGTGCTTGGCCGCCAGCAAGTCGCTCACCTGCAAGCGCTCCGTAATTTTTTCGATGGTCAGCTTCTCACCCTTGAAATAGGAAGGGGTGTATTTGCCGTCCTTTAGCACAAGGTCTTCCATGCGATATTCCTTGTAATTGTTGCGCTGCAAAATCATCTTCGACAGTCCGGGGTGCGTTTTGTCGCCCACCTGCTGCTGAATCCAGCGGGTGAAGCCAACACAGTCAAAACCCCAGACGCACTTTGTCCCCACCGCACCGTACTTGGACACCTGCGTGATTTTGCGCACCATGAACAGATATTGGGGATCCTGTCCGCCGAAGGTGTAGGGAATGCCGGTGGAAATTAGAGGCGTAATCTCCACGCCGGTAGCCTCCTCATAACGCGCCACAAAGGGGTTGCCTTCCTCCAAGGCAGAGAACGCCACATCCAGATAGGGGCTTTGCACAAGCTCCGCCGAGGCACTCGCGCACAACAGAGTTATCAGGCACAAAAGAGACAGCAGCTTCTTCATCATCGTTCAAAATCCTTTCTGTCAGAAATGTTATATTATAATACAGGAAATGGAGTGCATTTGCAATCAGGCTTTTTTCTCATGCAGCTCTTGCATAAATTGGGGCAGTGCTTCTTTTCCTTCCGGCGTGACGGGGCGAATCCATTTGCCGGATCGGAGGTGGTGCAGCATCATGCAGACGCGAATCGGCTCATCGATATAGCAGCAAGCGAACACTAAGAGATACGGCAGTTTCAGCACCATGCCGCTCACATACACGCACGGCGCGACCATGACGAACATGAAGGTGATTTCAAGCAGCGTGCCGAAGGTCGCATCGCCTGCCGAGCGAAAGGTATCGTTCTGTGTCCAGTTGCACATACGGATGACCGCTGCCGCGCAGTAGATAAGAAGCATATTGGCGCAGATGTCGTGTGCCTCTCCGTACAAATGCATGGCGTTGATGATGAGATGCCGCGAGGCGATCAGCAAAAGGCAGACGCACAAGATACACGAGCCGCACAAAAGCACGAGCCGCTTGGCGCGTTCATAGGCAGCTTTGAGTTCGCCCGCGCCTACGCTCTTACCGACCAGCACAGACGCGGCAATAGAAAAGCCGGCGAAGAAGCCGATGACAAAGCCCTCCAGCGTTCTGAACACCGCCGTTGCCGCAATCGCATTCTCAGACTGCCGTCCCAGCACCATGTTGACGCACATCAGCCCCACGCCGATGAGCAGCTCATTGCAGATGATGGGGAAGCACTTGCGCAAATATTCGCGCACAGCCGCCTTTGTCCAGCGGAAATGGCGGCGAAATTCCAAAAGGTACGGGTATTTTTTTACCTTGGCGACAATCACAATGGTCAGCACATTGACGATGGAGGCCATCACCGTGGCAATCGCCGCGCCGCGCACGCCGAGCGCGGGCAGCCACAAATGACCATGAATGAGCAGGGCGTTAAAGGTCACATTCGTGACCAGCGCCGCCGCCGAACCGATGAGTGGCACGCGCACGCGCTCCGTACTGCGCAGCAGGGCGCTCATGGCGACCGCCACGACCTGAATGGGATAAGACAGACCGACAATCTGCAAATATTCAATACCGATTTTCTGAATGTCCTCCTTGTCCGTGTACAGGCGCATGATAAAATCCGGCTTCAGTGTCGCCACCAAGCCGAACAGCAGACCCACCGCCAGCAAAAAGGACATCGTGATGCCGTAAGAGCGAGTGATGCTGTCATGATCCTTGTTGCCCCAATATTGCGAGAAGAACAGCATACCGCCGCCGACAAAGCCCCAATAGCCCGAAAAAAACAGCGATGAAAACTGGGCGCACAGACCGACCGCGCCGACACTCGTCTGCCCCAAGGACGAAATCATCAGCGTGTCTACCATGCTGCCCGTCGTTGTCAGCAGATTTTGCAGCGCGACCGGCACGGCAATCGTCGCCACCGCCCGAATGAACTGCATCCAAGGAAACCGTTCCGTATGCTCCAAGGTCTTTCTCTCCTTAAAAGTACCAAAGTCAAACAACCATAGAATATCATGTAATTGAAGAAAAATCAATCACAGAAAATGCAGCCAATTCATAGCGATTTTACTGATTTATCATAATTCATGTAAATAAATTCGTATATTTTTGAATTGTATCAGGCAAAAATTGGTGTTATAATATCTGGTGTTTAGTCTGCCAATACTTTCGGCTCGGCAGGGCGCGTTTATGTCAAACAGCCGTCAGCGGGCAGAGCTATACATATGGCTTAGACGAATTGGTATATTATATACCGATACGGACGAATTTATTGCAATCGTAATCTAAGGCATCACCGCACAATTCAGCAACGCGCAAAAATGTGCCTTTTGTACCATCTACTTCTTGCAAAAATCTCGATTTACCTCCAGTAAACCATTAAACCATCGATTTTTGCAATCGCATCTGACACAAAATTCACTATTTATCGCGC
>CAVJHY010000201.1:0-3590 GCA_963649405.1 bacterium | reverse complement strand
CTTTCAGGTTTTCAACCTTCGCGCATCTGCTTCTTGCAAAAATCTCGATTTACATTCAGTAAACCATCGATTTTTGCAATCGACTCTTCCACAAAATTCACTATTTATCGCGCCGCTTCATTTGCGCGGCCCTGCCGTAAATCCTCATAAACAGATTATTGGTGTTTCTAAGTATAGCTTGAAGCGAAACACTCACATAATTCATTCAGCATTTCTACCGAATTGTTTGATATAGCTTATTTTTCCCGCGCTGATTATTTTCGGCAAATATTCACAAAAAGTATTGACGAATTGAATGGAAAGTGCTAATATTTTATTGTAGGCGTTTGCCTATTGAAGATTCGTCAGAAATCTGAAAGGAGCACTCTATGAAGAAACTTGTTTCCATCGTGTTGACGCTGGCGCTGGTGCTGTCTATGGCAGCCGTTGCTTCCGCCGAAACCACCGGCTCTGTGTACTATCTGAACTTCAAGCCCGAAGCTGATCAGGCTTGGCAGGATTTGGCCGCGCTCTATACCGAGAAGACCGGCGTCCAGGTCAAGGTGCTCACCGCCGCTTCCGGTCAGTATGACACCACCCTCACCACTGAAATGGACAAGGGCGACAATGCCCCCACCCTGTTCCAGTGCGGCAACCAGGGCGCTGTCAACACCTGGGGCAGCTACTGCATGGATTTGACCGGCACGAAGCTCTTCAATGAGCTGACCACCGAAGACTTCAACATGAAGGGCGAAAACGGCGAAACGCTGTCCATCGGCTATTGCTATGAGTCCTTCGGCATCATCGTCAACAAGGCGCTGCTGGAAAAGGCTGGCTATACCTTGGCAGACATCACCAACTTTGAGACCCTCAAGAAGGTCGCCGAGGACATTCACGCCCGCGCTTCCGAGCTGGGCTTTGATGCCTTTACCTCCTCCGGCATGGACGGCTCCTCTTCTTGGCGTTTCTCCGGCCATCTGGCCAATATGCCCCTGTTCTATGAATTCCGCGATGACGGCGTGACCGAGCAGCCCGCCACCATCACCGGCAAGTATCTGGACAACTTCAAGGCCATCTGGGATCTGTACATCCAGAATTCCGCGGCTGATCCGGCTCAGCTCAGTTCCTACACCGGCGACCAGGCTGAGGCTGAATTCGGCGAAGGCAAGGCTGTGTTCTATCAGAACGGCACTTGGGAATATTCCAACCTGACCGGTACCTTCGGCATGAAGGACGAAGACTTGGCCATGATTCCGATTTACTGCGGCGTTGAAGGCGAGGAAGATGCGGGTCTGTGCTCCGGCACTGAAAACTGCTGGGCTATCAATAAGAACGCACCGCAGGAGAACATCGACGCAACGCTCGATTTCCTCTACTGGGTTGTGACCTCTGACGAAGGCACCACGATGCTGGCTGAGCAGTTCGGTCCCTGCCCCTTCAAGAATGCGAAGGAATCTGCCAATGTGTTCTGCAACAACGCCAATGCTTACACTGCTGAGGGCAAGTATGTTGTGACTTGGGCGTTCAACTACACCCCCGCTGTGGATGACTGGCGTGCCGGTGTCGTCTCTGCCATGACGCAGTATTCCGCGGGCGGCTCTTGGGACGATGTGGCCACCGCGTTCGTCAATGGCTGGGCTTACCAGTATGAGAATCAGTAATCGTTGCAAAGTATGATTCACCAATAGACCATTTCAGCCCGCAGGTGGGTTAACCAAACCGGCCTGCGGGCTTATCTGTCGCATCGAAAGCGCCGCGATGCGGCAGAGCGAAGTCATAGAATCGGAGGAATTTCACCATGTTAAATTCCAAATCGAAGCAGCGTGACAAATCTGCCATCAATTCCGCATTGATTCGCAGACCCATCCAGCGCTGCTTCCCGCTTTTCCTGCTGCCCACTTTCGCGGCATTCTGCATTGGCTTTATTTATCCGTTTTTGAAGGGCTTCTATCTTTCGTTCTGCAAATTCACCACCACATCGGATGCCACATTTATCGGCTTTAGCAACTATGTGAAAGCACTCAAGGATCCGAGCTTCACGCACGCCTTCGGCTATACCGCGCTGGTTGCCATTGTTTCGGTGGTTTTGATTAATCTGCTCGCCTTCACGGTCGCCTATGCACTCACACGCGGCATCAAGGGCAGCAACCTCTTTCGCGGTGTCTTCTTTATGCCCAACCTCATTGGCGGCATCGTGCTGGGCTATATCTGGAAAATGATATTCAACGGCATCCTGCCTGTGAGCATTGAGCTGAGTACGCAATACGGCTATTGGGGGCTGATTATCCTCATGTGCTGGCAGCAGATTGGCTATATGATGATTATTTATATCGCCGGTCTTCAGTCGGTCTCCGAGGATTTGATTGAGGCTTCCGAAATCGACGGCGCAAACGCTTGGCAAACGCTCTGGCATGTGACCATTCCCAGCGTGATGCCGTCTATCAGCATTTGCTCATTCCTGACGCTCACTAATTCCTTTAAGCTCTATGACCAAAACCTCGCACTCAACGGCAACGGCGCACCGATTCTGATGCAAGCCAACGGCAGCCAAATCCGCACTACGGAAATGCTGGCGCTGAACATCTCTTCCACCTTCTCCAAGGCCAGCCAGCGCGGTGTCGCACAGTCTAAGGCAGTGCTCTTCTTTATCTTGGTTGCGGTCATCGCACTGCTCCAGCTTCGCGCCACCCACTCCAAGGAGGTGCAGAGCTGATATGAGCAAGAAAGACACGACCGGCAAGCGGATTCTGACGGTCATCTTTTCCGTGATTAGCCTGTTTTATATTATGCCGATTTTAATCGTGCTGATGAATTCCTTTAAGACCAACGCCTCCATCAATACGGACACCTTCGCTTTTCCCACGGAAGAAACCTTTGTAGGCTTCTCGAACTATGTCAACGGCATGAACCTCGGACAGTATAATTTCATGACCGCGGCGGGGTATAGCTTTGTCATCACCATCCTGTCCTCCGCATTGATTTTGCTGTGTACCTCAATGGCCGCATGGTATATTTCGCGTGTAGGCAGTCCGTTTGCCAAGCTCTGCTACTATTTGTTTGTGTTCTCGATGGTCGTGCCGTTCCAGATGGTGCAGTTCACGCTTTCTAAAACGGCATATACGCTGAATTTGAATACGCCATGGACGATACCCATTATCTATTTGGGCTTCGGTGCTGGACTTGCGGTGTTCATGTTCTGCGGGTTTGTCAAGGGCATTCCCTTGGAAATCGAAGAGGCTGCCGCCATCGATGGCTGTGGGCCTGTGCGCACTTATTTCGGCGTGGTCTTTCCCATGCTCAAACCGATTTTGATTTCGGTCGGCATCTTGGAAATTATGTGGGTTTGGAACGACTACCTGCTCCCCTATTTGGTGCTGGATCAGACCAAGTACCGCACAATCCCGATTCATATTCAGTATCTGCAGGGCAGCTACGGGAGCGTGGACTTAGGCGGCACGATGGCGTTGATTATGCTCTCTATCCTGCCGATTATTATCTTCTATATCTTCTGCCAGAAGTATATCATAAAAGGCGTTACTGCGGGCGCAGTTAAAGGCTAAGGCAGCACCGCACAAATGAGGCAGCGCGATAAATAGTGAATTTTGTGGAAG
>CAVJHY010000200.1:0-3624 GCA_963649405.1 bacterium | reverse complement strand
GCATCTGACACAAAATTCACTATTTATCGCGCCGCCTCATTTGTGCGGTGCTGCCCTAAATTTTCTAACCGATACTCTCTCCACGAATGGCTAACATCCAACAGTATAATCCTTGTTTCCTAACTGCTAACCGCTAAAAAAGGGAGCAAACCATGTCATATATAGAGTTTAAGGATGTCTGCAAAACCTACATCATGGGTCAGACTGAGATTCATGCGCTGGATCACATCAGTTTCACGGTGGAAAAGGGCGAGCTTTGCATCATCGTCGGACCGAGCGGCGCGGGTAAGACCACCCTGCTCAACATCTTGGGCGGCATGGATTCCGCCACTTCCGGCACCATCATGCTGGACGGACGCGACATCAGCCGCCTGAACGCAAGGCAATTAACCGACCTGCGCCGCACTGATGTGGGCTTCGTGTTCCAGTTCTATAATCTGGTGCAGAACCTGACTGCCCGTGAGAATGTCGAATTAGCCGCTGAAATCTGCAAGGGCAGCTTGGACGCGGTGAAGACGCTGGAAAGCGTGGGGCTGGGCGAGCGCATCAACAACTTCCCCGCGCAGCTCTCCGGCGGCGAGCAGCAGCGCGTGTCCATCGCCCGTGCGCTGGCGAAAAACCCGAAGATGATTCTCTGCGATGAGCCGACCGGCGCACTCGACTACAACACCGGCAAGTCCGTTTTGAAGCTCCTGCAGGACACCTGCCGTCAGACGGGCAAGACCGTGCTGATTATCACCCACAACAGCGCCCTAACGCAGATTGCCGACCGCGTGATTCATGTCAAGAACGGCACTGTGACCAAGACAACCGTCAATGACAACCCTCTGCCTGTCGAAAGGATTGAGTGGTAAGCCGTGAAAAAAACAAGAAGGAAGAATGTCTTGCGCGGCATTGCGGGCAGCCTGAACAGGTTTCTGTCCATCCTGTTCATTGTCGCCCTCGGCGCGGGCTTCTTGGCGGGGCTGTTCGCCACATCGCCCGATATGTACGAGTCCGCCGACCGCTACATGGACGAATACAACTGGTACGACTTGGACATTAAATCCACCTTGGGCTTTACGGAGGCGGATGCGGAGGCGGTCGCCGCTTTAAGCATCATTGACCTTTGCCGGCCCGCCCGCACCTTGGATATGGTGCTTCAGGACAGCGAGGACACGGGCTTTACTTCCCGCGTTTTTGCCCTGACGGACGATGCCGTTTCGATGAACCAAATTGAGCTTCTGAGCGGCAGAATGCCGGAGACGGACACGGAATGTGTCGTCCAATCCGCCATGGGACCGTATGCGGACAACACGCCGAAAATCGGCGAGACGCTGACCATTGCAAGCGACAACCTGAATTACGATACCATCCTTGAAAACACTTTATCCGACTCCCTGACCGTGGTCGGCGTGGCGCAAAGCCCGATGTGCATTTCCGTTGAAGCGGATGTGACGAGCGTAGGCTCCGGCTCGGTCGGTCTGCTCGTGTACACGCGCAGCGGCTACCTGACCAGTGAGGTCTACACTGACCTTTATTTGACCGTGCGCGGCGCAAAAGAGGTCAACACCTTTGACGCGGAATATGATGATTTAATTGACGCGGCGCTCATGCAGATTGATGAAATCGCTGAGACCCGCGCCGCCCTGCGCACGGCGGAGGTGAAAAAGCAAGCCGAAGACGTGCTTGCCGATGCCGAAAGTCTGCTTGACTCCCTGAACACCGTGGCGGATGCACGCACGGCGCTGGCGAAAGATGCCATGACGCGCATCGGGCAAAGCACGAAAGTCACCGCCGTTTTGGGTGATTCCACCGTGTCCGAGGCCTTGTCCGACACTGCGAAGGCCGTTCGCTCTTCCATCATGAGCCAGATGTCCACTGCCGCCTCCGAAAAGCAGCGCCTGACTGACCTTGAAGAGACCGTTGCGGACGGCAAACAGACCATTGCCGATTTGGAGGACTGTGTGTGGGTCAATCGCACGCGGGACGATTCCGCGGGCTATTCGAGCTTCAGCGGGAATGTGGAAAAGGTCACGGCGCTGTGCAAGGTGTTTCCGGTCTTCTTCTTCCTTGTCGCCCTCTTGGTCGCCCTGACCACCATGACACGGCTTGTGGATGAAAACCGCACGGAAATCGGCACATTAAAAGCACTGGGCTTTTCGGACGGGCAGGTGCTGGCGCAGTACCTTTTATACAGCCTTTTGTCCTCCTTCCTCGGCTGTGTGCTGGGCTTTTTCGCGGGCTTCAAGGTGCTGCCCGCCGTCATCAGCTCGGCGTATGGCATGATGTACTTCCTGCCGACCACCGCAACGCCCTTCCGCTTGGAGATAGCCGTGTTGGTTGCGCCCATCACCGTGGGCGGCATCCTGCTGGCGACCCTGTGGGCGTGCTTCGGCGCGTTCCGCTCCTGCCCTGCACAGCTCATGGTGCCGAAAGCGCCGGCGGCGGGCAAGCGCATCTGGTTGGAGCATCTGCCGTTTATCTGGAATCACCTGTCGTTCACGCGCAAGGTGACTTTCAGAAACCTCTTCCGCTACAAGAAGCGTTTCCTCATGACGGTCATCGGCGTGGCTGGCTGCAGTGCCCTGCTGGTTACGGGCTTTGGTGTGCGCGACTCCATCCACGACATTGTGGACAGGCAGTTCGGCGAAGTTTATCAATACGACCTGACTTTGGTCACGGACAGCGAGGACACGCCGCAGACGGACGAAACCCTGCACAGCTTCTTAAATGACGCGAACACGACAGAGGATTGGCTGCCTTATGCGGGCGAGAGCGGCAAGGTAATTTCCGACAGTGAGAGCGAGAGCATCACCGTAATGAGCGTTACGGACGCGAGCCGGCTTTCGTCTTTCATCACTTTGCGTGAACGTAAGTCCGGCACGGTCTTGACCCTTTCGGACGAGGGCATTCTTCTCACCGAGAAAACCGGCGAGACGCTGGGCGTTTCGGCGGGCGACACCGTGACCCTTGAAAATGCGGACGGGCGCAAGGCCGATGTCACCGTGCTGGGGCTGACGGAAAACTACATCACGGGCTTTGTCTACATGACGGACAATCTCTATGAAGCCCTATACGGCAAGGTGCCGGAACATACGGCCATCATGTGCAAGCTCGTTTCCGGCAGCGAGAACACCGCCGCCGCGAGCGCGTTAAAGAGCAGTCATGTCCTGTATGTCCGCTCGTCCGCGAGCATTCGTTCCGCATTCAGCGACACGGTGAAGAGTATTGATGCCATTGTGGTCGTGTTGATTCTCTGCGCGGGTATGCTGTGCATGGTTGTTTTGTACAACCTGACCAATGTCAATATCTGCGAACGCCGCAAGGAGCTGGCAACCATTAAGGTGCTGGGCTTCCATGAGCGCGAGGTCGAGAAATACATCTTCCGCGAGACTGACTTGTTGAGCGTTCTCGGCACGATTGCGGGGCTCTTTGTGGGCATCTGGCTGCACAGCTTTGTTATCCGCACGGTCGAGGTCAGCGCGGTCATGTTCGGCCGCGAAATCAAATTCATGAGCTTCGTCTACGCCTTTGCCATTTCCATGATTTTCACCGCCCTCATCAACCTTGTCATGCGCCGCAGCATCCGTAAGGTCGATATGGTCGAATCCATGAAGGCGAATGACTAAGGGAGACGGGAAA
>CAVJHY010000199.1:0-3725 GCA_963649405.1 bacterium | reverse complement strand
GTCCGGCAGGCGATTCTTGTTCGTCCACGCGCCGTCGCCGAAAATGCCGGTCATTGATTGATAAAGCGGGAACTTTTTTAATAGACGGAGTTTGTCAAGGAAGCTGAATCGTCACATGTGTTCAGCATGGAACGGTATTTATGTTCTGCATCAGCCAATATGAAATTATAATTTCAAGTATTCTGCCTTTTCCTTGCCCTGTTTATCTGTTGAGATATACAAAATACCAAAATCATCGGAAAACATCCAACCATCTACTTCCCATGTGCCGCCCTTTTCCCTGACCATATCGCTCAGCGCCTGCATACGGTTTAAGAAATCGGGAAGCTGCTTTCCTTGAATGCTGCAGTCTTCACCAGCGCCGCCTGTCCAGCCACCTTCATATTCTTCAACATAAAGCTCAAAAAAATCCTTAAACATTTCTTCATTTCTATCGCAATAGCGAAAAGCGATCTCACGAAAAGCCTTCTTAATGCAGGCGGGTATTTCCGGCGTACTGGGTAATTGTAGGGAGAAATTTAGCTCACCCCGCCAGTTTTCTTCCGTTTCGGTAACTGAAACAGCCTTTGTCCACAGTTCATCGCTTTCAATGATGCGTTTTTCTTCTTTTAGTTTTACATATACAGATGGACATACGCCTGAATCGCCATACCTTGTAATTGCGCGAATTTCAAGACAATGCGCATCATCCTTCTTTGCCAAATCCTGCAATGCTGATATGGCACTAGTTTCGGGTGAGCTGATTATTTCAACATCTCCTTTTTTTCATTCCACTCGATCGAATATGGCAACCACATATGATAATCACTATTCCAATAAACTTTGCGGCAGCTGGAAAAATCCGTATAAGATCCAAAAACCTTTACCGTGGTTGTTATGCTTTCATCATCCTCCATCTCAATTGCTTGAATTGCCTCACAATACTCCTGAAACTTTTTCAGAATTTTTGTTTCTTTATTCCAAACCCTTTTGTTTTCCTTTTCTGCTGTTCGCTGAATGTTAACTTCCTCATGAATGTAACGAGATTCCATATAATCCTCCTTATTTTATAATTTGAAAAGCACAAACGATATGATAAACCACTACACATTTATAACGAATGATACACCTTACTTTTCCCTTCGACCCTCCTTTTTTATACAACAAATAATCCTTGCGTAAGTTGTTCGTTTCGCAATACGGTTTAGCAAGCACTTGTCTCACGACTCTTTTTCATCAAAGAAGCAAGGCATTTTGATTTTTCAAATTCTTTATGCTGTAGCAAGTGAATTGATAATGCCAACCGACCTTGCACACTCTGAGGAACAATCGCAACTGCATTATAACATGCGAATACATTTTTGTCACGCAATTCTTACGTATTAGATTTTCCTCTATCACCGTCAAAGTAGCCAAAAAAGTTTGAAAATAGCAGTAAAACTAAATTTTAAGGGATATTCTTTATCGAAATTTTATTGAAAATTTTTTGTCACATATTTTTCAATCGCCTTTGCAACCCCGCATTCATCGAAATTGGAGGTTGTATAGCGGGCTTGCTGCTTCACCAGATCCGGCGCATTGCCCATTGCCACGCCGCAGCCGACGCAGGTCAGCATGGGCAGGTCGTTTTCTTGATCACCCAGCGTCATCACCTGTGCAAGCGGAATGCCCAAATGCCCTGCCAACTCACGAATGCCCGTGCCTTTGTCGATGCCCTCCGGCATCAGCTCAATGTTATTGGGGGACGAGCTGGTCACGCTCAAATGCGGAATTTTGCTCAGTTCCTCCCGCAGCGCCGACAAATCACTGCCGTTCTTGGGAACATAAAATTTATACACGCCCGTTTCCAGCGCTGCCCGAACATCCTCTTGCCCATGCCCGTAAAAAAAGCCATGCTCCTGCAGGACGCTTTCATAGCTCAACTCCGTGTGATGGCGCTCCTCCGCACGGCTGGTTGTCACGCGCTTTGGCGAGAACAGGAAAAAACTGGCATCGTAGTGTTTGAGCAGCGCCGCTGCCGCCCGTGCCGCGTCCGCATCCATAAAATGCTCGAACAACAGCTTGCCCATCGGCGCTTCCATAATTTCGCAGCCGTTTGTGCCGATGATGGGAATGTTCAACCCCGCTTCCATCAAAATCAGCGAAACATTTTCGGGAAACCGTCCGGATGCAATAACCGGCAGAACGCCCATTTTCAGCGCGTCCTGCATGGCGCGTAAATTTTCCGGCGGGATTTTGCCCTCCCGCGTGAGCAGTGTCCCGTCCATATCCATCGCAATCATGCGAATATCCGTCATGGGTATTTTCTTCCCTTCATTTCAAAATGGAGGCTGAATCGAAAATGTTTTTCCGTCCAGATAATTGAGTATCCCCCCCGTGTGCATGGTCAGCTCGGCGGCGCAGAGCATCAGGCGGGTGGTGCCGATGCGCTTATTAAAGGCGCGGTCGCCGTAAACATCGTCGCCCAGAATGGGATGCGCCAGAAACGCCATATGCGCCCTGATTTGGTGCGTGCGCCCCGTGTAGAGCGTGACGCGGACGCGGGAAATGTCGCCGTCGCTTTCCAGCGTCTCATACCCTGTGCGGATGGGTCTCGCTTCCGGCGTGCCGTGCGTCACCACGCGCACCCGCCCGCGCAACGCGTCCTTGACCAGAAACGCATCCTTGACGGCGCTTTCCGGCCGCAATGTGCCGCGCACCAAGCAGATATACCGCTTGGTCAGCGTCCGCTCCTCGAACGCATTCAGCAGGCATTGTTCGCTTTCATCATCCTTGGCGGCAATCAATAATCCGCAGGTCTGGTTATCCAGCCGATGGCAGAGCCGAGGCCGATATTCGCCCTTGGCCTGCGCTTCCAGCACGGTCTGCACCGTCATGCCGCCGCGAAAGTCGTCGTCCGCGCTGATGCCTGCCGGCTTGTTCACAATCAGAATATGCGCATCCTCATACAGAACGGGTAGCTTAGCCTCATATGCTGTGTACACGCGGACAGTTGCGCCGCGCTGAATATGGGCATCCGGCGGCGTGCGCACGCCGTCCACCTTGACATCCCGCTTTTTGAAGGCTTCCCGCAGCACCCGCTCCGGCAACAACGGCAACGCGTGCAGAAGATATACGCCCAATTTTCCCTCCGGCTGATTCGCCGGAATCGTTGCTTCATATACATTCATTGTTCATTCAACCGCTGATGTTTTTCGGACTGTCCAGCAGCCCTGTTTCATTATAGCGGGATTTGACATGATGTCAAGGCGGGGAACGGGTAATGAGCAAGTCGGGGAGTATTTCCATTTAAAAATGAAGCACTCCCCGCAAAGGAAAACATTGATACACAATGTTAATAGTCGGGACGAAGTGAGAATATATGAGTGGAAAGTTTTGTTTTGATTGACAGGCTGTTGATAAAATGATATGGTACATTTGTGCCTGATGGAAAACTGACGGCACGGGAAAGCGAAGGTCAAGAGTCATGAAAGTCCTCTCGGGTTTTCATTGCGGCGCAGAACAAACGAAATTCTAACGATTAAATTTAAGGCAACACCGCACAGATGAGAGGCATGTTCGATCGTGTATTTTGTGCCGGATACATAATGAAGGAATTGACGGTTTACTCGACATACAAGTCGAAATTTCAAAATGATGCAGACGGTATAAAATGCAGATTGAGCGCACACCAAAATTATGCGGGGATGCCTATAAAACAGGGTGGATGAATATGGCACTCAAGGACGAGGTACTTTTGCTGCTCA
>CAVJHY010000198.1:0-3731 GCA_963649405.1 bacterium | reverse complement strand
ATTCATAATAAATCGGTTGATCTTTATCAAAGGGCGCAAGGTGCATTTCAAAGTCATGCCATTGGTCACAGCGTTTTTTCGCCTTCTGAAAGGCAAAATACAGAAAGCGCTTCACAAACGGCTTGTTGGCATTCACGAATTTGAGCTTACTCAGCTTTCTGAAGGACGGCAGGAAGATGTTCTTCAGCATCTCCTCGACCTCTGCCACGCTGGTGACATCGCGGCAGACAACATAATACGCCATGAGCGCAACGCTGTCATAATTCCCGCCCGCCATGTTATGGAAATTCTTCTTCCCGCCAAGGTCGGTGCGCCAGCCGTTCACAAATTCCATGTACTTCTTTTGCACACGCTCCCAAACGGCTTCCTGTTCCGTTTCCGGATAATGCTTTGCAATCATCATAAGCATTTGCTGCTTGCAGGGCTTGGAATAAAGCACATGACAGGTACGGTCAATCGGCAAATCCTGATCTTTCATTGGACTGTTCCCTCCTTGTGTTAAACATCTTTAACCGCAATTCCCATAAAAAGCCGCCTTTCGGCAGCTTGATGCGGCAGTTGATCTGCCAACAAGGGTATGCTAGCACAATTTAAGAAAGAAATCAATCATTTTGTCGATACGATTCACTCACCAAGTCGCTTTCATCGCCCGCGCAACAGCATTTTGATGGTCTTCATCTACTTTTTTCGTGCCGTGTGTCTTACTCTTATAAAAATGAATGCAGAAATGGCCATCAAAATTGTTGTCGTCAATGGTCGTCGTGCCGTGCGGCATACCGTTCATAGAGGCCGCATAGACACGCCCGTCATACTTTACCAAAATCGCCCGACGATTCCAGCTCCAGCTTCCGCCATAAATTTTCTTCATGGTCGCCGTGTCCTCAGCGGTCAGCGGCTCGGCATCCAGATGGTTAGCGCCCGCCCACCGCTTGACCGTGAAGGTCTTGCCCGTCAGCACATCCTTCACCGTAAAGGTCGCGCCACGCGGGATGCGGCTGTCACCGCCGTTAAACCAGTCCAAGCGCTCGGTTTCATATTGATAATCGGCGGCATTTTCGCCAAAAAGCGCCTTGATGGTATCATTGTTTGCCTCGCCGGTCTGCTCTAACTTTTTCGCCTTCTGAAAAGCCTTGACTGCCTTGACCGTACCAGCGCCATATGCGCCGTCAATCGCCAAGGTGTAATACCCCTTCAGCTTGAGAGCCTGCTGAAGCGCCACGACCTTTGCCCCGCTGTTTCCCTTTTTGCTGGTGGCAGGGGTCTCAATCTGCGAAATCTTCGTGATGTCGCTCATTTTGGGGTCGTCCTTAGCGGTGGTGGTCTTCGTCTTTTCCAGCGCCTTTTTCGCCGAGGACGACAGCTTCACATAGTCCGTCATCACATAGCCGGTCTTTTTTCCGTATTTGACCTTATAAAAATCCCCGCTGATGGACAAAACCTCCACCTCATCGTCCTTCATCAGACGGGCATAATATCCGCTGGAAGTCGATGCCTTTTTGCGGAAGAAAACCTTATCCTTCGTAATCGTTCCCGTGTACATCTTCTCCTCTGCCTCGGAAAGCGGCAGCAGAGCGCAAATCAGCACAAACGAAAGCAAGAAAGCAATTACCCGTTTCAGCCTCAGCATATCAGTCACCTCATTCAATAAATATCAGATAACAAGATAGATTATATTACGAAATTATTAAGAAATCAAGTCTTTTCTATTTTGTTTACAAAGATGAAAAGCTCTTGCCTTGATTGGTCTCTTGATAAAAAGACTTTATTTGTTTATAATCGAACAGTTCATTCCTGAACAATTCTCGAAAGGAGGATTGACCATGATGCTCACTGCATCGAAAATTCATGCCGCCACACGGCAGTTTGAGCGAGCGTAGCCATCGTGATGCGTCCCTTAATCGATGTGCTCGACATGCCGCAGACAGCCGTGGACATTCTGATGTTTCTAAGCAATAACCCCGAAATGAATTAGGCGGTTGATATCCGCGCCTGCCGTGGTCTCAACCCAGCAATGTTTCCTTTCATGTGGAGCAGCTTGTCCGTGATGGGTATCTCATTCGGAGCAGCGCGTCGAACGACCGCCGCCGCTGCCGTCTGCAATGCACGGAAAAAGCGCAGTCGCTCATTGAGCGCGGCCATGCGCTTCAGGAGGAATTTTATCAACGGATGACGCAAGACATCCCGCCGGAGGACTTTAGCACGATACAGCGCTGTCTTAAAATCATGGAAAAAAATTTGCAAAAAATTAAGGAGTAAATCTACATGGAAAATGATAAGAGCTTTTTGGGAACAGAGCCTGTCGGAAAGCTGCTGTTTAAGTTAGCGCTGCCGACCGTGGTCGCGCAGCTTGTCAATATGCTGTACAACCTTGTGGACAGAATGTATATCGGTCATATGGAGGGTGACGGCAGCTTGGCACTGACGGGTGTCGGGGTCTGCCTACCGCTGATTATGATTATTTCAGCCTTTGCCGCTTTTGTCAGCTCCGGCGGCGCACCGTGGGCTTCCATTGCAATGGGCGAAGGAAACAAGGAGAAATCCGAAAAAATCATGGGTGGCTGTTTCACATTACAGCTCATCATTTCTGCCGTGCTGACTGTCCTGATGTTGATCTTTTCCCGTGATTTGCTGCTCGCCTTTGGTGCCAGCGAGAACACCATTTTTTATGCGGCGGACTACATGAGCATCTACGCTCTGGGGACTGTTTTTGTCCAAATGACCTTAGGCTTTAATTCCTTTATCACGGCGCAGGGCTTTGCCCGCGAGGGAATGCTGACCGTCCTCATCGGCGCAGTCATTAACATCGTTTTAGACCCGCTGTTCATCTTTGCTTTCCATATAGGCGTGCGCGGTGCGGCACTGGCAACCATTCTCTCACAGGGCATTTCCTGCGTCTGGGTGCTGTCCTTCCTGCGCGGAAAAAAGACCTTATGGAAACTCAAAAAGGAAAATCTGACGGGAAATTTCAAGCTCATTCTGCCCTGCATTGCCTTGGGACTGGCGACCTTTATCATGCAAGCCAGCGAAAGTGTCATTTCTGTTTGCTTTAATTCATCGCTTCTTCGGTACGGCGGCGATATTGCCGTCGGCGCAATGACCATCCTCACCAGCGTGATGCAATTTGCCATGCTGCCGCTTCAGGGCATCGCGCAAGGCTCTCAGCCAATCACAAGCTATAATTATGGCGCGAAAAATGTGGCACGGGTACATGAAGCCTTCAAGCGTTTATTAACGGTTTGCCTGATTTATTCCATTGTGCTTTGGCTTATCATCATGCTTTTCCCTGAGCTTTTTGCTCAGCTGTTCTCATCTGATGAAGCGCTGATTACCTTTACGGCGCGAGTTTTGCGCATCTATTGCGGCGCACTGTTCATGTTCGGCATTCAGATTGCCTGTCAAATGACCTTTGTTTCCATCGGCAATGCCCCCTGCTCAATTGCCGTCGCCGTCCTGCGCAAATTCATTCTTCTCCTTCCGTTCATCTATCTACTGCCCGCACTACTTCAGGATAAAACGACAGCTGTTTATTTGGCCGAGCCTGTCGCCGACCTGATTGCTGTAACCTGTACCTCCTTCCTTTTTTCCGTCCAGTTCAAAAAGGCACTCAAAGAGCTGAATGAGAGTGCGCAAAAGGCATAAAAGAATATATAAGGCAGCACCGCACAAATGAGGCGGTGCGATAAATTGTGAATTTTGCGTCAGATGCGATTGCAAAAATCGATGGTTTACTG
>CAVJHY010000197.1:0-3763 GCA_963649405.1 bacterium | reverse complement strand
AGGTTGAAAACCTGAAAGGTTTTCAAGTCTGCCATAGGCAGACTGCCGATGCCTCTATCGTAGATTGAGGCGAGGCACCGTAAAGGCACATTTTGCGCGTTGCTGAATTGTGCGGTGATGCCTTAGACAGCATGAAGCAAATTTTCCATGCTTGAAAATCGCGGCGGGGTATGCGATAATAAGGCGCATTCTTTTTTTATCGGAGGATATGAGCATGGCAGCTGGCATTTGGGTACGTTTGGTGACGAAAAACCATACTGACAGGGATACAACGGCGGAATGCGGGCGAGACGGCTGGGAAGAGGCGCTGACGGAGGCGTGTCACACGCTGGATATGCCGCGTCCCATTTTGATGCCCAAGCATCGGCGCGATTTTGAGCAGTTTTCGCAGACGCGCTTCTTGAAGGAACATTTTGTGGAAAGCGTGCCGTTTGACCGAATGGAGGTCGAATATATCGACCCTGAAAGCAAGAAAAAGAGCAAAATCAATGAGAAATATTTGTAAGGAAGCCTGTATGCGCAAAAGACTGCTGTTTATCCTTTTTATCCTGCTGCTCTGTCCGCTTTTTGCGCAGACGGAGGTGCGCATCAATGAGGTGATGGCCTCCAACGGCACTTATGAAAACGGTCATGCCTATGACTGGCTGGAGCTTTATAATGACGGCAAAAAGACGGTGGATTTGAGCGGCTGGTACCTAAGCAATAGCAGCGCAAACTTAAAAAAATGGGCGTTTCCCGAAGGAACAAAGCTCAAGTCCGGCAAATATCTTACCGTGTTCTGCGTAGGCAAGGACAACGAAACGAACGGCAAGGGCAGCACCTTTTATGCGGATTTCAAAATTTCCGCATCCGGCGATACGCTCTATCTTTCCGATGCGGACGGGACACTCGTGCAGACGCTGATTTTGCCCAAGCAGTACGGCTGCATCAGCTACGGTCTTTCCGCGGACGGCAAAAGCTGGGGCTATTTTGAAAACGATACCCGCGGGAAAAAGAACGAAAAAACGGTGTACAGCGCTCGCACGGACGCGCCGGAGCTTTTGACGGCGGGCGGCTTTTATGAAAAGTCAGTGCAGGTGCTTGCTGCCGCGCCGGAGGGCGCGACTGTCCGCTATACCTTAGACGGCTCGACCCCAACGGCAAAGAGCAAGAAATTTTCCGACAAGGGGCTGACCATCACCAAGACCACGGCTTTGCGCATCCGCGCTTTTCGGGATGACGCGGTGTCCTCCGAAACGGTCAGCGCGACTTATCTGATTGATGATACTTTGGTCACGCCGATTGTTTGCCTGACAACGGACGAAAAATATCTTTTTAATAAAAAAACGGGCGCGCTGGTCAAGGGCACGGGCAGCACGCCCAATTACGAAAAGGAGCTGGAATACCCGACCAACATCGAATATTATACGGCGGACGGCGAATGCCTCATCAACCAGATGGGGACATTCACGGCGGCAGGGCATTCGGCGCGGCAGAACACGCAGAAATCCATCGCCATTTATGCACGGAAAGCCTATGGCGAGAAATATTTTAATTTTAATCCGTTCCCAACCCGCAGCTACACGCAGTATAAATCGCTCCTTTTGCGCTCGACCAATTCGGATGCCTTCGCCACGCGTCTGCGTGATGTGGTCGCCTCCTCGCTGGCGGAGGGGCAGGGGATTCTGTATCAGGATGCGCAGTGCATTCAGGTGTATATCAACGGCGAATATTGGGGACACTACAATCTGCGCGAAAAAATCAACAAGTATTTTATTGCTCAGTATGAGGGCGTGACGGATGAGGAGAACATTGATGACATCGACATTCTGGCGCGGACGGGAACAGACCGTTTCACCCAGAACGGTGATAACACGGACTGGCTCACGCTGTGCGATTTTTGCAAGACGAACGACCTGAACATCGCCGAAAACCTGGCGTATGTGGAGGAAAATCTGGACATTGACAGCCTGTTTACCCATGCCGCGTTTGAAATCATCTTGGGTAACAGCGATTTTACCAATGTGCGCGTGTACCGCGTGCCGGTCGGCAAGTGGAAATATCTGCTGTTTGATGTGGAGGCGTGTTTCAAATCGCTGGACAAAACACCGCTAGAGTATTACATCAAGCCCGTTTCGGGGAAAATTCAGGGCTTTCGGCATGAGCCGCTCAATGCGCTGCTGAATGTGCCGGAAATGAAGACCAAATTCCTGACCCGCGTGGCGGATATTCTGGAAAATTGCTTCCAATGGACCTATGTGGAGGAGAAATTTGCGCAGTGGGAAACCGTCTTGGAGGAAATTCTGCCGCGCCATATCGCCCGCTGGAAAAATCTTTCAATGGATGACTGGCGCGTGAATGTCAAGGCTGCCAAGTATTATGCCCGTGTGCGCCCGAAGAAAATCCCCGCCCTGCTGCAAACGGCCATGAAGCTGACGGACGAGGAGGTTTCTTTCTACTTCGACCATGCGCTGGAGGTCTTGGAAGCGGCAACACAGTAAAAATTGACAAAAAGCAATCCGTCGACTACGCCGCCGGCGGATTGCTTTGATGTTTGAACAGCTAAAGCAGATGGGTCTTTTACTTTATTCCACTGTCAACAACTTGATGGAAATGTTGCTCATGATGTATGTGTAGTAAGCAAGGTCATCGTTGGTCATATTTTCGTCATCCTCTAAGGCACTCAGGGCATCCATAGTTTCCGCGTACTGGGTCATGAAGGTGGCGAATTTCAGCATATCATTGGGATTCTTCATTAATTTTACATATTCGTCGAAGAATTCATCATACTCATCCATCACTGCTTTGAATTTTGCGTGTACAGTCAGTTTCGTGCCGTTGACATTCACCGTCACTGTGTCGCCTTCAAAGTAGTTGATTTCTGTCTCTGCTTCTGTCTCCTCGGTGGTACTCTCGCCGAAGATTCCGCTGAGGAAATCACCGAAGCCGGACGCAGAAGCAGGAGCAGCAGCAAGCAAAAGCATCATGGCGCAGAGCAGCGCAAGCAGCTTTTTCATTTCATAATCCTCCTGTCAGTTGCTCAATTTTGTGGTTTTCTTTACGCCAAGCAGTCCTAAGAACATACCTATACCGTAGAGAATTTCTGCTACCACAGGAAAAATGCTAATAGCCATTTTCACTTGAGATGAAGCGTTGGCTGCAAAATTGACACCATTCAGTGTAAGTACCGAGCTAATCACTGTTGCATTCAACACGGCTACTACAGTCGCTCCCAGAGACAATACAGCCATAATAATGGCTAGTGGACGGCTACTCAATAGAATAGCAAAGATTGTCAGCACAGGGATAACCAAACCCGTCAGCAATTCAATAAGATCACCATCTCCGGCAGCACCGTGAATGACCGATTCGACAATATCCTTGTAAGCATACACCAGCCACGCTGCCAGCAAAACTGCGCCAATTACCACACCGCGTATTTTGCCTTTTGCCTGTGCAGAAAACATTTCTGCGAAGAAGGCTGGTCTAGCAACGCTAGATATGATAATTACCTCGGCTACAAGCAGTTGCATGATGGCTGCAAATACTCCCATACCTGAATTTTCATCGGCAGATTCAAGAATTTGACCGTAACCAATAAAAATGCAAATAATAGCACCTATCCACAGAACACAGGATATTCCTAGAAGAATAGTGCTAACTCTCGTTAGTTTTCTTATTTTCAATGTAACACCCCCAATGAATTACATCCCCTATTTGTTATTCTTCGTCCACAAAGACAAGCCCATTTTCATCAAGAAATTCGTTCATCTTGTCAATCAGG
>CAVJHY010000196.1:0-3768 GCA_963649405.1 bacterium | reverse complement strand
CCGGTTTCCAGTGGCTTAAAACATTAGAAGGATATGGCTTCGGCGGCATTCTTGCCGATGAAATGGGCTTGGGCAAGACGCTGCAAATGATTACATTTTTGACTACAGTTTCACATCAGACAGTAGGTCTGCCCAATTTGGTGGTTTGTCCCGCCTCTTTGATTTATAATTGGGGCGATGAAGTGCACCATTTTGCACCACAGCTCAACTACTGCTTGATTCTTGGCTCTGCTGCAGAACGAAAAGTGCTGCGCGAAAATGCCGCGAACGCAGATGTATGGGTCACCTCCTACGAGCTGTTGAGGCAGGATATCAATGACTATAAGGAACACAATTTCTACTGCTGCATTCTTGATGAGGCGCAACATATTAAAAATGCATCAACGCTTGCTTCAAAGGCTGTCAAAAGCATTGTTTGCAAGCAAAGATTTGTATTGACTGGTACGCCCATTGAAAACAGGCTCAGCGAGCTATGGAATTTATTTGATTTTCTGATGCCTGGTTATCTGTTTACGAATCATGCATTCCGCGAAAAAATGGAAAAACCCATCGTGAAAAGCAAAAACCTCGATGCAGCCTCTCAGCTACGCAGACTGGTGCAGCCGTTTTTAATGCGGCGATTAAAATCGGATGTTCTAAAGGAGCTTCCTGCGAAGCAGGAATTTGTCCGGCGCATTTCGCTTTCGGACGAGGAAAAGAAGCTATATTACGCAAATGTACAGGCAGCGCTTACTTCCCTGAATGGAAATGATAAAAAGATACAAATTCTTGCGACATTGACGCGGCTACGTCAGCTTTGCTGTGATCCCAATCTTTGCTATGAGAATTATGAGGGAGCAACCAGTAAATTGGATGCCTGCATAGAGCTTTGCGAGGCTATGGTGGAAAATAGTCATCAGATTCTGCTTTTTTCGCAGTTTACATCCATGTTGGATCGTCTGCGCGAGCGACTAAATGCATTGAACATATCCAATTTTACATTGCAGGGCTCGACCTCAAAGGAACAGCGTGCAGCATTTGTGAATTCTTTTAACGCTGGCAACGCATCAGTCTTTCTGATTTCTTTGAAGGCCGGCGGGACGGGGCTGAATCTGACAGCTGCAGATGTTGTCATTCACTTTGACCCTTGGTGGAATCAGGCGGCACAGGATCAAGCTACAGACAGAGCTCACAGAATCGGTCAAAAATCTCATGTTCAGGTGTATAAACTGATTGCCAAGGATACCATCGAAGAAAAAATACTGGAATTGCAGGAAAAGAAGAGCGCCCTTTTGGATACCATTTCAAGCGGAGGAGATAGCGACATTATGAGCATGACTTCAGAAGAACTTCTGGATTTGTTAAAAATATAAGGCATCACACAATTTCTCATTCACCACAAAAACAAAGCGTCTGACCTCATCAAAGGTCAGACATCTCTTTTCGCCATTTATCGCAATTTGCTTCATTTGAGTGGTAGTTCCTTGAATTATCGGCAAATTCTTATTTGTTTTCCGGCACCTTCACCACAAGTTTTTTTACAAAGCAAGGAGCGCCGTCGGCGCACTTGACCTTATGGGCTTCGCCGGGAAAGACAATCAGAACATCGTCGGATGACAGGCGAAAACGGCATTGCCAGTCGCCATCGGAGGCAATGTAATCGCTGCTTTCGTCTCTGGAGGTTTCATGAAGGCCGGCTTCATCTGCCGCCATAATCAGCTCATGACCGGACAGCACCATATGGATGTCGGCGTATTGAATGTGCGTTTCAAACAGTTGGCCGTCTTCCGGCAAGGTTTCATAGTCAAAGCGGTTGGCATACACCGTATCGCTGATTTCGTTTCGGCCTAATTGCAGCGCATTCAGGTCGTTTTCCAGCAGAAAATGGATAGCGGTATCCATATTTTTGCTCAGACCAAGGTACCGATTTAATTCGTTCTTTTTGCAGTAAATCATTTGTTTTTCTCCTTGTTTAAGGCATTAATCGAAAATGTTGTCTTAAATTTCCGTTTCCGGATGCAAAAAGACAATCATCTGATCCTCGAAGTGGTTGATGCGTTCATGGATGAATTTGGGGTAGAGGAAGTGCTTTTTGCGGGAAGCGACAGCGTCATAGACAGGAACTTGCGTTTTGGGCGGGGAAATTGTATCCATGCCGCTCGTGGCCATCAGAAAAGGCTGATGAAGCAGGGAGGCAAAGCTCGTGCAGGCTGCGTAATCGCCGCCGGTTAGCGGATTTTGGGCGATGCATTTGGCAACGGGGAAAAAAGCACTCACGGCAATGGCCAGCGTTCCGCCGAGCGAATCGCCCAAGGCAAAGACCTGTTTTTCGTCCGTATGCGGGAGATGAAAGCCGACCTGCGACGCGCAAAAGGCATCATTGACCTGCTGTTCAAACGGGACATTTTTTCTGTTTTCCAGCGCGAACACGGCATAGCCCAAGGCGATAAAGCGGGTCATGTAATGCCAACCGCGCATGGGAATGCTTTCTGCATGAAAAAAAAGCACCAAGGGAAATTTTTCCTCACCCACAGGCCGAATATACCGCGCTTTCAGCGTTTCGCCATCTGCGCCGGTGAAGGAAACCTCGCTGTAAACTGCCATTTTTTCGTTGCCGGAGAGAAAAGTCTTTTCTTCGATGATGCGCGTTTTTTCGGTTTCTGCCTTCCGTTCCTGCCATTTTTCAAGAAAATATTCCGGCAGTTCAAACGGTGGCAGAGCGTACAGAGCCGCATCCCATTCCTTCTGAATCATCTCGCATCGCCCTCCTCGGTAAAGAATGACATCAGCATATCGTCAAAGGCTTGAATTTCTTCGTGTCCAAAACCGGGAAAAAACACGCGCTTTTTCGGGCATTGCAAGCCGTTGTAGCTCGCATCCTGCGTGATGGGCGGGCAAACGGTGTCGCTTAAACCCGTGCCGAACAGGACGGGGCATTTGACCCACGGGACCAGATTGTGGACATCAATGTAGCCCAGCTTGGTAAACCATTCTTCCGTGCGGCTGCCATCTGGATCAAACCAGTGGGAATAGTAGCGCAAGCCCTCGTAGGCGATTTCGTCCGCGCCCATCTCCCAAACCTTTTGAAAATCGCTCAGGAAGGGGTAGAGGATGGCCGCCTTTTTCGGAATATCGGGATTCAATGCCGCACACGCCAGCCCTAAGCCGCCACCCTGCGACGCGCCGTTGATGAAGATGCGGCTCTGGTCAATCTCCGGCATTTGACGCACGATGCGGCACAGAATGCGCATATTTTGGTACATTCTGACATAATACATATCCTTCGGGTCGCCGTCCAAGCCAGCTACTAAATGACCGGTGACGGTCGTCCCCTCGTAGCCGCCGATGTCCTGCCCGTGACCGCCCTGGCCGGGGCATTCCATCGCCAGCAGCGCAAAACCCATGCCCGCAAAGGAGGATTGCTCTATCCAGCCTCGGCTCGCGCCGGGATAACCGTGAAATTGCAGTACAAGCGGCAGCGGGCGCTTGAAGGTCGGACGCACATAGCGGGCGTAGAGCCGCGCACCGTGCATACCCTTAAACCACAGATGGAAATATTCACAGGTGGGGTAAGCGGGAACATCGCTGGGCGTGAAGGCGTGATCGAGCGGCACAGCATCCGCTTCTGCCATTTGTGCCTGCCAGAAGACATCAAAATCCTTTGGACGAGGCGTTGTGCCGAGGTAAAGCTCATTGCTCTGCTGCATAGCGTGCATCATCCTATGTTTTTAATGCTTCAATGCAAAAACTTGTGTGATTTAGGATTGCGGACATAGGGCTTATGGGACG
>CAVJHY010000195.1:0-3789 GCA_963649405.1 bacterium | reverse complement strand
ACCATCGATTTTTGCAATCGCATCTGACACAAAATTCACTATTTATCGCGCCGCTTCATTTGTGCGGTGTTGCCTTAATCATGGTGAAAGGAGTTTATATGAACATTTTTGTTTGTATCAAACAGGTTCCGTCCACGAACAAGGTGCAGGTGGACGAGCAGACGGGCGTTCTCAAGCGCAACGGCGTAGCCAGCAAGATGAACCCCTATGACCTGTATGCTTTGGAAACGGCGCTTCGTCTGCGCGAGGCGCACGGCGGCACGGTGACGGTCGGCACGATGGGTCCGCCGCAGGCACAAGCCATTATTAAGGAAGCCTATATGATGGGCGCGGATGACGGCTATGTCTTCAGTGACCGTCGTTTGGGCGGCGCGGACGTGCTGGCGACCAGCTACACATTGTCTCAGGCCATCCGCAGTGTCGGCGACTTTGATTTGATTCTCTGCGGCAAACAGACAACCGATGGCGACACCGCGCAGGTCGGTCCTGCCATTGCTGAATATATGGGCATCCCCCATGCCGCGTGGGTCAGCCGCGTGGAAGTGAAGGGTGACGGCATTGATGTCGAGCAGCAGCTTCAGGATGTCATTGAAACGGCGCATATGCCCTTCCCGTGCCTGATTACGGTGGAGCAGGATATCTTTATGCCGCGTCTCCCCAGCCTCAAAACCGCGAAGGAAATTGCGAACAAGGAAATCCACATTCAGGGTCTGGACAGCTTCTTGGATACTGATGCGACGCACTACGGTCTGACCGGCAGCGCCACCTCCGTGGAGCGCATTTTCCCGCCGCAGAACGATGTGGAAAAGGAAACTTGGACGGGCGCGGACAGCGCTCAAAAGTTGCACGATACCCTCAAAAAGTGGAAGTTCATTTAAAGAAAGGAGACGGCAACGATGGCTCAAATCGCAATTTTGGAGCGCAAATGCAGCGGCTGCGGTCTCTGCGCGAGCAACTGCCCGTTTGGGGCAATCGACATGAAGGACGGGAAACCGGAGCTGAACGCGGCATGCAAGGTCTGCGGCATCTGCGTAAAGAACTGTCCTGAAAAGGCTATTTTGAAGCTGGAAACTAAGGTTGAAAGCGTTGACAAAACCAAGTGGAACGATATTTTGGTGTTCAGCGAAGTGTCCGGTGGCCGGCTGCATCCCGTGAGCCTTGAATTGATCGGCAAGGCCAAGGAGCTGGCTAAATCCGTCCCCGGTTACACGGTGAAGACCGTTTTGGTCGGCGATGGCGTGAGTGCCTATGCCGAAGAGCTACGGCATTACGGCGTAAGCGAAATTTATGTGTATGACAGCCCTGAGCTGGGCTTTTTCCGTGCCGATGCGTTTGCAAGCTGCGTGGAGGACTGCATTAAATTTATCAAGCCCAGCGTTGTGCTGGTCGGCGCGACCTCGCTTGGCCGCAGTCTTGCGCCCCGCCTTAGCACCCGCTTCCACACCGGTCTGACCGCCGACTGCACCCGTCTGGAGCTGCGCGACAGCACCGACCTTGTGCAGATTCGTCCTGCCTTCGGCGGCAACATCATGGCGCAGATTGTCACCACCCACACCCGCCCGCAGTTCGCCACTGTGCGTTATAAGGTCATGGACGCGCCCGTGCGCAACGAAGAGGCGGAGGGCAAGGTCATCATCCGCAAGCTGCCCAAAGGCGTGGCGGAATCCGTTGTTTCTCATGTAAAGACCGTTCCCGTCCCCGCGGGAAAGACGATTTCCGATGCGGAAATCCTCGTTGTCGGCGGCCGCGGTCTGCAAAAGGAAGCCGACCTTGACATGATTAAGGAATTGGCATCCCTGCTCGGCGGCGACTGGGCGACCAGTCGTCCCCTCGTGGAAAAGGGCTGGACGACCAACGCCCGTCAAATCGGTCTGTCCGGCCGTACCGTGCGCCCCAAGCTCATCATCACCTGCGGTGTCAGCGGCGCGATTCAGTTCACCGCCTGCATGAATGCCAGTGACCATATCATCGCCATCAACAGTGACCCCGATGCCCCGATTTTCAGTGTTGCGCACATCGGCATTGTGGGCGATTTGTACCAGATTGTGCCTGAATTGATTGCACAGCTCAAGGCAGAAAAGGAGGGCAAGTAATATGAAGCCATTCAAGAAATTAGACAAGCAGGATCTTGCCTTCTTTGAAGCGCTGATGCCTGGCCGCGTTTTCAGCGGCGAAGCGATTTCGACCGACTATGACCATGACGAAATGACCGAGTACGGACATTTCCTGCCCGAAGCGGTTTTGCAGGCGCTGACGACTGAAGAAGTCAGCAAGACCCTCCAATATTGCAACGAGAAGAACATCGCCGTGACCCCCCGCGGTGCTGGTACAGGCTTGTGCGGCGGTTGTGTGGCGATTGACGGCGGCATTATCCTGTCCACAGAAAAAATGAAAAAAGTGCTGGAAGTGGACACCAAGAACATGACCGCGACTGTCGAGCCGGGCGTTCTCTTGATGGAATTTCCGAAGTCCTTGGAAGGCACGGGGCTTTTCTATCCGCCGGATCCCGGTGAAAAGACCGCCACAATGGGCGGCAACGCCATGACGAACGCGGGCGGTATGCGTGCCGTGCGCTATGGTGTCACCCGCAATTATGTCTTGGGCATGGAGATTGTCTTGGCAGACGGCTCTGTCATCGAGCTGGGCGGCAAGAATGTGAAGACCTCCAGCGGCTACAGCCTGATTAACCTGATGGTGGGCAGTGAGGGCACGCTGGCGTTCCTGACCAAGCTCACAGTCAAGCTCATTCCGGAGCCGAAGACCAACCTGAGCCTGCTCATTCCCTTTGATGATTTGGATGCGTGCATCGAGGCGGTTCCCGCAGTGCTGTCCTGCGGCTGCGAGCCGACGGCGGTCGAGTTCATGGAGCGCGAGGTCATTGCCAGCGCCGAGCGGTATTTGGGCAAGCAGTTCCCCGATACCAGCGCGGATGCGTACTTGCTCGTGCGCTTGGACGGCACGAGCGCAGATGCCTTGAAACCCGCCATTGACGCGCTGACCGACCTGTGCCTGAGCCTTGGTGCGAAGGATGTGTTGCTGGCTGATACCGATGAACGCAAGGAGAGCATTTGGAATGCCCGCGGCGCGTTCTTGGAGGCCATCAAGGGCGGCACGCCGAGCATGGATGAGTGCGACGTGGTTGTCCCGCGTGACCGTATTGCCGCCTTCGTCAAGAAGAGCGTGGAAATCGGCAAGGCAACGGGGGTGCGCATCTGCTCCTTCGGTCATGCCGGTGACGGCAACCTGCACATCTACGCCTGTCAGGATAACCTGTCCGATGATGAGTGGAAGGAAAAGGTGCATGAGGTCATGAACAGCCTGTACAATGCGGCGACCGCTCTGAACGGCGCTGTCTCCGGCGAACACGGCATTGGCCACGCCAAACGCGCTTTCCTCGCCGAAAGCCTCGGCGAAACCCAGCTCCAGCTCATGCGTGGCATCAAAAAAGCCTTCGACCCCAATGGTATCTTAAATCCCGGAAAAGTGGTGTAATATTTCCAACACTCCTTCCAAGAAAATGTATACATAATGTATATTGTTGTATCGAAAGAACAGCTTCTATGTGATACAAAATAATAGCTTCTATATGATGCAATGAATAAGACAGCCTGAGTCATCGGGCTGTCTTTGCTTATTGTTCCATACAGAAATTGCTTTTTCTGCAACCATTCCATTGTGTATTGAAGTTTACCTTTGGAGGGTACGGAAGGCTGTTCCTTTTTCAAAAGGAATGGTCTCCCGTTTTATATTGCTCCACACAGATATTATTTCTTCGTTCCAGCCATAACC
>CAVJHY010000194.1:0-3831 GCA_963649405.1 bacterium | reverse complement strand
AAATTCGCGTATCAGTATAACAGGCAGGGGAAAAAAAGTCAAGGTTTTGGGAAATCAGCTTCCTAATTTTTACGCAAATAACAATTTTTCTTCTTCAAAATTCCCCTTGGCGAAATGCCGTAAGTGTGGTAAAATAGTTTCTTGGTTATGCAAAGGGCGCTCGATGGAGCAGGGCAAGCGATTGATGTTAGACGGGAGCGAGAAAGGCTTATGACGATTGGGTTTGACCATGAGAAGTACACGCAGATGCAGTCCGAGCATATTCTGGAGCGCATTCAGCGCTTCGGCGGGAAGCTATATTTGGAGCTGGGCGGCAAGCTCTTTGACGATTATCACGCCTCGCGTGTGCTGCCGGGTTTTCGGCCGGACAGCAAGGTGCAGATGTTCCTGAAGCTGAAGGATCAGGCGGAAATTATTATCGTTATCAATGCGGATGACATCGAAAAAAGCAAGGTGCGCGGCGATTTGGGCATCACCTACGATGCGGATGTCCTGCGTTTGATTGATGCTTTCCGCGGCATCGGTCTCTATGTCGGCTCTGTGGTGTTGACGCGCTTTGCGGAGCAGCACGCGGCGGTGGCGTTTGAAAACCGTCTGAAGGCGCTGAACATCCCCGTTTACCGCCATTTCAGCATTGAAGGCTATCCTTTCGATGTTGAACATATCGTCAGCGATTCGGGTTTTGGCCGCAATGAGTACATCGAAACGACGCGTCCGCTCGTGCTTGTGACCGCGCCCGGTCCCGGCAGCGGCAAGATGGCGACCTGTTTGAGCCAGCTTTATCAGGAAAATCGCCGCGGCATCAAGGCCGGCTATGCGAAGTTTGAGACCTTCCCCATTTGGAATCTCCCGCTCAAGCATCCCGTGAATGTGGCATATGAGGCGGCGACCGCCGACCTTTCCGATGTCAACATGATTGACCCCTTCCACTTGGAAGCCTACGGCAAGACGACCGTCAATTACAACCGCGACATTGAAATTTTCCCCGTGCTGAATGCGCTGTTTGAGCATGTATGGGGCGAATCGCCCTACAAATCGCCCACGGACATGGGCGTGAACATGGCTGGTTTCTGCATTACGGACGATGCGGTCTGCCGTGCGGCGGCGCGTCAGGAAATCCTGCGGCGCTATTTCAAGGCACAATGCGCATTTATGGAGGGGCATGCCGCCCGCGAGGAAAGCGAGAAAATTAAGCTGTTGATGCAGCAGCTTTCCATCACGATGGACGAGCGGCCGGTGATTGCGGCAGCGCGTCGCCGTGCGGAGGAGACGGGTGCGCCCGCGCTGGCAATTCAGCTTCCTGACGGGCAGATTGTGACCGGCAAGACGAGCGATTTACTGGGTCCGTCGGCTGCCGTAACGCTGAACGCGGTGAAGGCGTTGGGCTGTATTGATGACAGTGTACACCTGATTTCACCAACGGTCATTGGCCCCGTGCAGGAGCTGAAGTGCAAGTATTTAGGCAATCACAATCCGCGTTTACACTCGGACGAGGTTTTGGTTGCGCTTTCGATTTGCGCGGCAACGAACGAGTTAAGCGCCCGCGCCTTAGCGCAGCTGCCTCTGCTGAAGGGATGCGAGCTGCACTCGACGGTGTTCCTGCCCGCGGTGGACGACAACACTTTCCGCCGTCTTGGGCTGAATGTGTCGTGCGATGCGCGGTATCAGACGCACAAGCTATATCATAAGTGATAGGGCGGGAGGAGCTTCCTTTTGAAAAAGGAAGTCCTCCCGCACCCATCCAAGGAAAACCTTGATACACAATATTTAGGGCTGGAACGAAGAAGCATTTTCTGTGAGGTACAAGGTAAGACTGGAAACCGCTCAAGAACGGCTTCACACGCCCCTTCCAAGAAGGCAATCCATAATATTTGACATTGCATCAAAATAACAGATTCTATGTGATACGATATTAAAAGGGAGACTTTCGTTTGAAAGCCTCCCGTATTTTATGCATCTTCTTCTGTATGTTCTTCCTCAGCGGGCGGGGTGTAGCGCGATTTTGTGACCAAGGCATGGTCAACGCGGCGATCCTCCAGTTTTTCAACCTTTATATGCAGCAAATCGCAGGGCGCATCCTCCGGTTTTTCCAAGTCAAGCGTAACATAGATGTCCGTTTCGGGGGTCGTGCCGTCTTCGGGGATTTCTGTAAACCGACTCAGGAAGAGACCGCCCAAGGTATCATAATCCTCGCTTTCGGGCAGGGAAATATCAAGCGCCTCATTGATACTATCGAGCGTCGCCGCGCCGCTGATGCGGTACACATTGGCAGACACCTGTTTGATTTCGGTTTCATCGTCGGTATCGTACTCATCGAAAATATCGCCGACAATTTCTTCCAGCAAGTCCTCCATTGTGACCAATCCGCTGACGCCGCCGTATTCATCGACAACGATGGCCATATGGGTTTTCGCGTGCTGCATATTCCGCAGCAGCGTATCAGCCTTGACGGTTTCAGGCACAAAGTACGGCTCGCGCAGCAGTGGTCGTAGGGGCTTTTTTTCGTTCGTTTCCTTGCCGCAGTTAATCAAAAAGTCGCGTGCAAAGAGGATGCCAATCAAGTCATCAATATCCTCGTCATAGACAGGAAAGCGGGAAAGACCGGTTTCCTCGATGGTCTTAGCGATGGTCTTTTCATCATCGCCAATCCAGATAGCGGTCATATCGGTACGATGCACCATACAGTCCGCCGCGGTCATATCGCCGAAATCGAACACATTTTCAATCATATCGCGTTCGTCACCCTCGATGTTGCCGCTCTCCTCGCTGATGTCCACCATCGCCCGAATATCGCGTTCCGTGACCTCTTCATGCTGGACGGCCTTCGATGCGCTGAGCAGGCGTGCCAGGCGTTCATTGATAAAGATAAAGGGCTTAAACAGCTTACTAATCGCATGATAGAAGCCGCAGAGGGTGGGGACGAGTTTATCCGCATTCTTTTCGCCGATGAAGGCAGGGGTTAAGTGCAGAAGAATCTGGCTGAGGGGGGTCAGCGCAAGCGCACACAGCAGTGCCTGCCCTGCCGTATTTGCAAACTGACGGCAGACAAGAATTGCCAGCCAGAGCAGGCAGAAGGTGCGGACGAGCGCCAAGGCGTACACCGCGCCGTCCGGCGCATCAAGCAGAGCGTTCAGCGAGGTGTCATTCTTTTCGCGCAGTTCAACCTCGTTGGCGCTTCTGAGCGCCTCCGAGAGAAGCCTGCACAGAAACACACACACGGCGAGAACAAGCATCAGAGGCCATCGGCCAATCGGGTCGTCCAAAATAATTCCTCCTGTAATTTTATTTTTGCGGGGGGAACGATTCTTTATGCGATAAAGAATCGTTCCCCCCGCACCCCCTTCCAAGAAAGCGTATAGGGGTGTAGGGGTTGCAAAAGGCGAGCATACTGCTCCAAGTGGCAATTTAGGCAGCACCACTGAATTGTGCGGGGATGCCTTCATGCGACAAAGAATGGTTTCCCCAAACCCCTTCCAAGAAAGCGTACAGGGATGTAGGGGTTGAAAATATATAGCATCCTGCTCCAAATAACAATGTGAAAAGGTTATAAAAAGCGTGTTCGAGCAGCGCGGAAACATATCCGCCGCGAACACGCCTTTTACATTCTCCAGTTAAGGCATCACCGCACAATTCAGCAACGCGCAAAATGTGCCTTTGCGGTGCCTCGCCTCAATCTTTGATAGAGGCATCGGCAGTCTGCCGTTGGCAGACCTGAAAACCTTTCAGGTTTTCAACCTCCGTGCATCTGCTTCTTGCAAAAATCTCGATTTACAGAAAGTAAACCATCGATTTTTGCAATCGCATCTGACACAAAATTCACTATTTATCGCG
>CAVJHY010000193.1:0-3896 GCA_963649405.1 bacterium | reverse complement strand
GCGTGTCCTTTTTGACCTCCAGCGCATAGGATTTTCGGTTGCTGCGGATGATTTTGCAGGTGAATTTTTTCTCCATGCTCAATTCCTTTTCAAGCTCTTATAGATTTCCTTGGCCATCGCTTCCTGCACCTTCTGATAAAATTCAGGGTCGTTAAACAGCTTCTGGAATGCCGCGTTGTTGTCAAGGAAGCACTGGGTTAAGATGGATTTGAATTTGTCAGGGAAAAGCGATTCCACAAACATCTCCGAAGAATTGTCCTTGGCGTATTGCTTGAATTTTTTCATATCGGCATCTTTCATGAACATTTGGAAAATGCCCTCAACAATCACCCGATCGCCGTCGGTAAAGGTACCGACAAAGCGCTCATTCACCTTATCGATGATATTTTGCAGCGTGTCCTGCTTTTTATCGGGGGTTTTCGGCTTCATGGAGCTGCTCGGAACGAGAATAGGCTGCTTTTCGTTCAAGGTAATCTGGCCTGAGAAAGTCTCGGTCAGTTTCGCATATTCCAGCTTGATTTTGTCCTCAATATCGACAATCTCCGTTTTGTTATGCGGCAGCAGCCGAATTAATTGGGTCGTGTATTGATATTCGTTAAACAGCTCTTGGTCGTGCAGCCGAACAAGCTGGGTGATATAGGCATACGCGCCGTTAAATTTACGGATGAAGTCGCGCACCGCGTATTGCTCTTCATCGTTCAGTTCCTGATACCGCTTGATGGCAGGCTGAAACAGCCCGACCAGCCGCCCGATGGCCGCATCGGTCTGCGTGCTGCCCCTGTGCCTGCCCATGAAGGCGATATACGCCGCAACATCTTGAAAATCATACAGCATATAATCCGCGATTTTTGCCCGCAAATCATACACGCGGTTCGGGTTCACCTCGCCCTCCATCTGTGTCACGCCGTAGAAGGGCAGGAAGGCCTCCTTGATGTCCTCCTCGGTGTTCTCGAAATCCAGCACAAAGGTGCTTTGTTTCTGCGGCGCTGTCCTGTTCAGGCGCGACAGCGTTTGCACGGCGGCAATGCTCTTGAGCTTTTTATCCACATACATGGTATGTAAAAGCGGCTCATCAAAGCCGGTCTGATACTTATTCGCTACGACCAGAATATTGTATCGGTCTGCATGGAAAGCGGCTCTGAATTTCTTATCGGTCGTGATTTCCTTCCCGTTTTCGTCCAGATTCAGGCTCGCTTCGGTGTAAGGCTTTTCGGACGGTCTGTCTTCTAAAGTAACCTCGCCGGAGAAGGCAATCATGACATCGCAGCCTTGGCTTTCGTCCGGATGCGCCTTCAGATATTCCTTGATGGCGAAATAATAGCGCACGGCATTGGCGCGGCTGTCCGCGACGACCATTGCCTTGCCCTTGCCGCCGATTTGGTAACGGCAGTTCTCCAAAAAGTTGCTCATCATCATCTCTGTTTTCTGGGAGATGGTGTAGCCATGCGCCTTGTAATACTTAAACAGCGCCTTGGCGGTCTTGCTTTCAATCAGTTCGGGATTGTCCTCGGACACGCGCACCAGTTTGAAGGCTTCTTTGATGGTGGTATAATTTTTCAGCACATCCAGAATAAAGCCCTCTTCGATGGCCTGACGCATGGAGTACACATGGAAGGGGACATATCGAAGCGTTCCGTCTGTGCCCTCCGTCGGGTGACCGAACAGCTTCAGCGAATCGCCCTTGGGAGTGGCGGTGAAGGCAAAGAAAGACTGGTTTTCGTGCTGCCCCTGCCCGATGACCGCGTTAATAAAATCATCCGTCAGGTCAACATCCGCTTCGTCGATGCCTTCTTCCTCTGCGTATTCTTTCACCTCAATGCCGATGTCAATCAGACTGCGCCGCAGGGTCTTAGCGGAAGCGCCGCTCTGCCCCTGATGCGCCTCGTCCACGATGACGGCAAACTTTCTGCCGGTAAACTGTTCAATATCCTTGTAGGCAAATAAAAATTTCTGAATGGTGCAGATGATAATGCGCCGCCTGTCGTTCAGCGCCTGCGCCAAATCCCGCGAATGCTTCTTTTCATCGATGCATTCCAGCAGCCCAGCCACGTGCTCAAAGCTGTTGATAGTATCCTGAAGCTGGCTGTCCAGCACCACGCGGTTGGTGACGACAATGACGGAATCAAACACCGCATTGTTCTGTTCGTTGTGCAGGGAAGCCAAGCGGTACGCCAACCAAGCAATGGAATTGGACTTGCCGCTGCCCGCCGAATGCTGAATTAAATAGTTGATGCCCGTGCCTCTCTGCCGCACATCCGCCATGACCTTTTTCACCACATCATATTGATGATAGCGCGGGAAAATCACCTTGTCCTTGCTGATGGTCTTCGGAACGCCGTTTTGAATGACCTCTTCCTTTTCTCTGAGATGCGTGATAAATCTGTGCAGGATGTCCAGCAAAGAATCCTTTTCCAACACTTCTTCCCACAGGTAAGCGGTGGCATAGCCGTTCGGGTTCATGGGATTGCCCGCGCCGCCATCCACGCCCGCGCCGTTTGAGCCTTGGTTAAAGGGCATAAAATATGTCTTGTCATCCCTTAATTGAGTGGTCATCCACACCTCATTCAAGTCCACGGCAAAGTAGACCAAAAAGCGGTGATCCAGCCGGAACGCAAATTCCTTGCTGCTACGGTCACGCTTGTACTGCTGCATGGCGCAGGACACATCCTGTCCCTTGAACTGGTTCTTTAATTCCAACGCGACCACAGGAATGCCGTTTAAGGACAGCACCATATCAATGGTATCCGTCTTATCGGGCGCATAGCGGAATTGGCGCGTACAGCCCAGCACATTCGCCGCGTAATGCGCGTTCAGCGTCTCATTTAAGGTGGATTCGGGTTTAAAATAGCACATGCGGAGCTTGACACCCATATCCGTGATGCCGTTGCGCAGGACGGAAATCAGCCCCTCATGGCTAATTGTCTGCTCCAAGCGGGTGTAGAGTTTTTCCGGCGCTCGGTCTCCGTAATATTTCGTATATTTTGCCCATTCCTTGGGCTGCGTTTTCTGAATAAACTCGCATAGCACATCCAAATAAATGCAGCGTGCTATATCATGATACTTGTTATGTATCCACAGGCTCCTGCCGTCCGGCGCGTTTGCGCACTGCCCGACAAACTGCGTATAGCCGTGGGTGATAAAATGCTGCTCAATATCAAATTCAAAGCGTTTTTCGGACAAATCCATGGCGAACCCTCCTGTTGGGTGGATAGTGGTTAGTGGATAGTGGATAGACGGATGATTGTGCGCCGGACGCTGTTGCCGTCTCCGCCTTTATTCGTTAACTGCTCGCTTGCCTGTGACATATTCGTAGATGAGCGACTTTTTATAGGCGGTCAATTTCTCGATTTTTCTCTGTTTGATGTCGATGAGCGTATCAATTTGAAAACATTTTTTGTCGAGATATGCGGCGATTTGCTGTTGTTCGGTTAATGGAGCAAGACACAATGTCACATTTTGCACTGTACTAACTGAAAGCCCCGGCTGTGCCGCTGTGGGTGAAACATAAAGATTGAGATTTGCACCCGTTAAAAGATAAAACAAGTATCTAATTATAATGCCATTTTTAGGCTCAGTAATAACTGCATGTTCTGTTGCCCAAAATTTTCCACATACTTGATGAACATTGCCACAAAGCGCTCCTTGTCTTCCGACAAGCAAACATTCACCATTATAATTTGATTCGGTATAATAGCCTCTTATGCCATTTCCACCATAAACCGGATAACTACCTGTTTCAGCGATTTGCTCAGATGTTAGATTTTTTCCAGCTTGCATCGTGCAAATATATTTAATTTTTGTTGATTGCCAATGTTGCGGGATTTCTCCAATAAATTCATTTCCGCTATCCTTCATGGGGACGGTGGGGTCAAGACCCTTGGTGACGGTTTCGGTGA
>CAVJHY010000192.1:0-3905 GCA_963649405.1 bacterium | reverse complement strand
TGAAAAAGTTCACGATAAAATTTTGACGACTGGTCTTGACATGGGGACCACTATATAAACCGCACCATATTCTTCATGGGGATGATTAAACTTAAAAAAACTCCAACTTATTAATTTGTGAATTTTAAAAATTTCATCGTAAATTATTGAAAATGCACAAATTTTCTCAGCAAATCCCCTTGACAATGACGGAAAAGGATGATATACTACCATCATAAGCTATATGGGGTTTTCCCTCTGTCGCTTGTGAATATCTGATCGGTTTTCGGCATTCAAGCGCTCGGATTTTATATGCGTGGCGTATAAAGCACCATAATTCTATACTTATTTATCATCGTTTTTGGAGGCTGAGTACATGGCACAACGGGCTACCGTCATCAGGGCAAAAAGGAAACGCGGGCGGATTACGCTGGATGATATTCAGCTCTTTTTCCTCTCGTTTCCGACAACCATTTGGTATCTGCTTTTCTGCTATATTCCCATGTTTGGCATCCTGATTGCCTTCAAGAATTACAAAGTTGCGCCCGGCAAGGGCTTTTTGTGGAGCTTAATTTACAACAGCAAGTGGTACGGGCTGAACAACTTTAAGTTCATGTTTGCCGGAAGTGGCGACACGGTTTGGGCAATGTTCCGCAATACTCTTGGCTACAACATCATTTTTATTATTTTAGGCATCATCGTTCCCGTGACGCTGGCCATCAGCATCTCGCACCTGTATTCAAAGAAGCTCGCCAAAGCCTGTCAAACGGCGATTTTCCTCCCCCACTTTTTAAGCTGGGTGGTCGTTGGATACTTCGTGTATGCTTTCTTGGCGACAAAAGAGGGCTTGGTCAACAATCTGCTGATTGCCTTGGGCAAAGAGCCGATTCGCTGGTATCAGCAGCAGGCCACCAGCTATTGGCCGTTCATCTTGGTGTTCCTGAATATGTGGAAGACGATGGGCTACAGTATGATCGTCTACATGGCTTCCATCAGCGGCATTGATGGCTCGCTCTATGAGGCGGCGGTGATTGACGGTGCAAGCAAGCACCAGCAGACCAAATACATCACCCTGCCGCTCTTAAAGCCGGTCATTATCATCATGTTCATCATGGCTGTCGGACGAATCTTCAATTCAGACTTTGGTCTGTTTTATCGGACAACCCGCAATTCCACCTCGCTGTACAATGTCTATGTGACGCTGGATGTCTATGTATATAATGCATTGTTCAATTCTCCGATTCCTACCTACGGTTTTGCCTCGGCTGCTGGGTTCATGCAGTCCGTTCTCGGCTGCATCACGCTGGTCACGGCCAACGCCATTGTCCGCAAGGTTGACAACGAAAACGCATTTTTCTGAGGAAAGGAGAGCAAAAAGATGGAAAACAATGTTTTGACAAACAGCAATCCGAACGAGCAAAAGAAAAACAGCATGGACAATATAAGCGACGGCATGATGCGCTTCAATCGCGTAAAGCCAATCGCCAACATCGGTTATTCTGCCCTGTTTATCTTCCTTGCCCTGCTCTGCATCCTGCCTGTTATCTTCGTTATCATCATCTCTTTCACCTCGGAATCGTCCATCGGGCAGTACGGTTACAGCTTTTTCCCGCATGAATGGTCCACCACTGCCTATGAATATGTGTGGAACATGAAGAGCATCGTCGGGCGGTCGCTGCTCAATTCCATCTTTATTACAATCGCCGGCACGGCTATCGGTCTGGTGCTGACCTCCACAATGGGCTATTGCCTGTCCCGAAAAAATTACAGAGGCCGCAAATTCTTCACCTATTACATCTTCATTCCCATGCTCTTCCACGGCGGTCTGCTGGCTTCTTATGTGGTCAATACGCAGATTTTGATGCTGAAGGACACCTATTGGGTGCTGATTTTAACCACCTGCTGCTCCAGCTTCTATGTCATCATTCTCCGCACCTTCTTTACCACGACCATCCCCGATGAGCTGATTGAATCCGGCAAAATCGATGGTGCTAGCCAGCTCCGCATCTTTATCCAGCTTGTGCTGCCCATTTCCCTGCCGGCACTCGCCACCATCGGCCTGTTCCTGACCTTCTCCTACTGGAATGAATGGTACATCGCCAGCATTTATCTGTCCACTTCGCGCACTGACCTGTTCCCGCTCCAATATGTCTTGGTCAGCATCGAACAAAAGATTCAATTTCTTCTGAACAATGCCAACTATATGTCGGCGGATGCGCAGGACTTGCCCAGCGAGACCATGCGTATGGCCATCGTTGTTATCGCGGTCGTCCCTATCATGTTCTCCTATCCCTTCTTCCAGAAATACTACATTTCCGGTCTGACCATCGGCGCGGTGAAGGGATAATTGCTTTCGTCCATAGCGGCCGAAGTGCCGTTATAATAATTTTCTAAGGAGGCAAACCTCAATGAAGAAACTCGTTGCTCTCTTACTGACCTTGGTGTTGGCACTGTCCATGACATCCTTCGCCTTCGCCGAAGAACCTGTCCATCTGGTATGGTGGGTGTTCACCTCCGGCGATGCTCCCATTGACTGGCCTGAAGTTGAAGAAAAGCTGAACGAAATCAGCGCCAAGGAAATCGGCGTGACCTGCGAATTCAAGTATATGACCGACCAGCAGATTAATCTGGCCATGCAGTCCGGCGAATATTTCGATATTTGCTTCACCTGCGACTGGTACAACGACTTTGCGACCAATGTTGCTAACGGCATCTTTGCCGATTTGACGGACTTGGTGGCGGAATACGGTCAGGAAATGTCCGCGCTGATGCCCAGCAACATCTGGATCGGCGGTCAGGTCGGCGATAAGCTGTATGCCATTCCCCATGTCAAGGACTACGGCATCGAAGTGTTCTGGATTCTTGACACCGATTACTACATCAACCAGAAGGGTCTGGAAGAAGACCATTACATCTCCTTTGAAGGCATCGAAGAATACCTGAAGATGTACAAGGAAGATTATCCGGATGATTACCCCCTCAAGATCTCCAAGACCGGCATCACCTCTTGGCTGAACGCCGTGTGTGACTGGATCAACGAGACCTACTTCATCGGTCTGGACATTGATGCCGAGGGCACCGATGACGAGCTGACCGTGAAGAGCGCTCTGGATATCCCCGCATTCACCAACCGACTGAAGACCATCCATAGCTGGTACGAAAAGGGCTACATCAATCCCGATGCCGCCGTTACCGAGACGATGGGTCGTACTATCGCCGGTGTTGTGCAGTCCGGTCAGGGCTGGTTCGGCGCTGAGACCGTTTGGTCCAATGCCCGCCAGAAGGCCAGCTACATCTCCCGCTATGACGGTCCGTTCTTGACCACCTACTCTGTCCGCGGCGCGATGACCGCCATTAGCAGCACCAGCGAGCATCAGGTCGAGGCTATGAAGCTCATCAATCTGATGAACAGCAACGAAGAATACCGCACTGTCGCCCGTTACGGCATCGAAGGCAAGCATTATGTCACCGTTTCCGAGGGCATCGTGCAGCGCACCGATCTTGGCAACACCAATATGTCTCTGAGCGCTTATGGTCAGGGCAGCTACGCGCTGGGTTCCGTTGAGGCTTCTGCGTTTGAGTCCGTCCCCGCCAACCCCAACCAGTGGACTGAGCTGGTCGAGCGCTATGAGAAGGAAGCGAAGACCTCTCCTGCGATGGGCTTCATGTTTGACATTACCCCTGTGCAGGATCAGTGCCTTGCGATGGCGACCATCTGGGAGCAGTATATCGCCGAGCTTCGCACCGGCACCTCTGACCCCGATGTGGTTATCCCCGAACTGCGTGCAAAGCTGGAAGCCGTCGGTCTGAATGATGTTCTCGCCGAAGCACAGCGCCAGCTCAACGAATTTAAGGGCAAATAATTCATTCGTTCAGTTTCGGTAATTACATATCAAGCAATCGGGCTGCCGAGAAATCGGCAGCCC
>CAVJHY010000191.1:0-3906 GCA_963649405.1 bacterium | reverse complement strand
TCTTCCAATACACCCCGCATAATAAGGACTGGATGATTACGACATTTTGTTCGACGTGGTTTTAAGGCGCTCTTTGCAGCGCCTTAATTTATTTTGAAGTTCTATGCCAGATTATACATTTAGAAACTGTTACGAAAATTTGCGAAAATTTCATCAGAAAAGCGGGGAAAACCGCCGGAAAATTCGTTGACAATTCGGCGGGCGCGTGGTATTATGATATGGTTGTCTGTATTATGTACAGGCAGCTATGTTCCTATGTGAAAAATTCAGCGCAAATGTGCCGAATTTGGCGGGAAACAAACCAAAGACGACTGTCACAACACGGTAGTGATGATCAATGGCTTTTGGCTGGATTGACTTTCAGTGAAAATCGAAGCGGAACTTCAAAAAAGTTTGCCTTTGATTTTAGAAAGCAGATGGAAGAAGCAGCCGATGCCAAAATCACCATTAAGGAGAATGTGCCGTTTGTGCGGTGTCACACTCATTTTTGACTATATATTCCCGAGGGTTGCGGGGATGTTATAGGAGGAGACCTCAAAGAAGGCTCCGAGTATTATTCAGGAGGTGCTTCCATGCCCACGATCAATCAGTTGATCCGCAAGGGAAGGGAAAAGGTTGTCAACAAATCAACTGCGCCCATCCTGCAGGGTTGCCCGCAGAAGCGCGGCGTCTGCCTGAGCGTTAAAACCACAACGCCCAAGAAGCCGAATTCCGCTCTGCGCAAAATCGCCAGGATTCGTCTGACCAACCAAATCGAAGGTACTTGCTACATTCCCGGTATTGGTCATAACCTGCAGGAGCACAGCGTTGTGCTCATCCGCGGCGGCCGCGTTCGTGACCTGCCCGGCGTTCGTTACCACATCATCCGCGGCGCGCTTGATACCGCCGGCGTCGCCAAGCGCAACCAGGGTCGTTCGCTCTACGGCGCAAAACGCCCCAAGAAGTAAGGCCGGCTTGCATTCCTTTTTTCAAGGTCGCGCTGATGCCGCTGCCAAGACGTGCGCGGCGAATTGCCCCGACTGACCGGAACGAAGGTTGGGGGATACCGAATTCGCCCTGCGGTCACGCCCCGCACCGCATAAATTTCGGAACGGCGAGATGCTGACTCGCTGTGGACGGCCAAGCGAAGTACCAAGAAAAAATTCAGGAAAAACGGTCACATTTGAGGAGGGAACAATATGCCCCGTCGTGGATTTATCCCCAAGCGTGAGGTGCTGCCCGATCCTGTTTACGGGACCGTCGTTGTCACCAAGCTGATTAACCAGATCATGCTCGACGGCAAGCGCGGCACTGCTCAGCAGGTTTGCTACAGCGCTTTCGAGATGATTAAGGAAAAGACCGGCAAGGAAGCCGGTGAAGTGTTCCAGGCGGCTCTGAATAATGTCATGCCGCAGCTGGAAGTCAAGGCTCGCCGTGTCGGCGGCGCGACCTATCAGGTTCCTGTCGAAATCCGTCCGGAGCGTCGGCAGACCTTGGGTCTTCGCTGGATCGTTGATTTCAGCCGCAGCCGTGGTGAAAAGACGATGGCCGAGCGCCTCGCAGCCGAGCTGATGGATGCTGCCAACAACACCGGCAACGCCGTCAAGCGCAAGGAAGAAATGCACCGTATGGCCGAGGCCAACAAGGCGTTCGCGCACTATCGTTGGTAATTCGCCGTTCGGCTTAAGCGCTGCAAAAGCGCAAATCAGAAGGGTCACCCCTTCACAGAATAGGAGAACGCAGATTCTATGCCAAGGAGTCATCCTCTTAATAAGGTACGCAACATCGGCATCATGGCGCACATCGATGCCGGCAAGACCACCACATCCGAACGCATTCTGTTCTATACCGGTCGTGTTCACAAGTTGGGTGAGGTGCATGAAGGCGCCGCCACTATGGACTGGATGGAAGAGGAGCAGGAGCGCGGCATCACTATTACCTCTGCCGCCACCACCTGCGAGTGGAAGGGCTATCGCATCAACCTGATTGACACTCCCGGCCATGTTGACTTTACGGTCGAGGTCGAGCGTTCTCTGCGCGTTCTGGACGGCGCCGTCGCAGTGTTCTGCGCCAAAGGCGGCGTTGAGCCCCAGAGCGAAACGGTCTGGCGTCAGGCCACCAAGTATCATGTTCCGCGCATCGCCTATGTCAACAAAATGGACATCATGGGCGCGAACTTCTACCGTGTTGTGGACATGATGAAGACTCGTCTGTCCGCCAACGCTGTCCCGATTCAGCTCCCCATCGGCGCTGAAGCCTCCTTCCGCGGCATCATTGACTTGGTGCGCATGAAGGCTGAGGTTTATTACGATGACGATGGCAAGGATATTCGCGAGGAAGAAATTCCCGCTGATATGCTGGAGGCGGCTCAGAAGGCTCGCGAAAACATGATTGAGGCGGCTGCCGAGGGCAACGATGAGCTGATGGAGAAGTATTTCGCCGGCGAAGAATTGACCGAAGCCGAAATCGTTGCCTCCCTGCGCGAACAGACCATCGCCGGCAAGCTGAATCCCGTACTCTGCGGTACTTCCTACCGCAACAAGGGTGTGCAGCCTCTGCTGGATGCCGTCATTGCCTACCTTCCTTCCCCTGTGGACATTCCTCCGGTCAAGGGCATCAACCCCGAGACCGATGAGGAAGTCGAGCGTCCTGCGGACGATAACGCGCCCTTTGCAGCGCTCGCCTTCAAGATTGCCGTTGACCCGTTCGTGGGCAAACTGGCATTCTTCCGTGTTTACTCCGGTCACATGGAAGCAGGCGGCTACGGCTATAACATCAACAAGAGAAAGCGCGAGCGCTTTGGCCGCATTCTGAGAATGCACGCCAATCACCGCGAAGACATCGACTGCGTGTACTCCGGCGAAATCGCCGCGGCTGTCGGCTTCAAGGATACGACGACCGGCGACACGCTGTGCGATGAAAAGAATCCCATCGTGCTTGAAAACATGGTCTTCCCGGATCCCGTCATTCAGGTTGCAATCGAGCCGAAAACCAAGGCCGGTCAGGACAAGATGGCGCTGGCACTCAGCCGTTTGGCCGAGGAAGACCCGACCTTTAAGACCTACACTGACCAGCAGACCGGTCAGACCATCATCGCCGGCATGGGCGAATTGCATCTGGAGATCATTGTTGACCGTATGATGCGGGAGTTCCATGTCGAGGCCACTGTCGGCCGTCCCCAAGTCGCTTACAAAGAGACCATCCGCAAGAAGGCCACCGCTGAAGCTCGCTTCGTGCGTCAGACCGGCGGTCACGGTCAGTACGGTCATTGCGTCATCGAGATTGAGCCTCGTGAGCCGGGTGCAGGGTATGAATTTGTCAACCACATCGTGGGCGGCGTCATCCCCAAGGAATTTATTCCCCCGATTGACGCAGGCGTTCGCGAAGCAGCCGAATCCGGCGCGCTGGGCGGCTTCGAGGTCGTTGACTTCCGTGCCACTGTCATTGACGGCAGCTACCACGAGGTTGACTCCTCCGAAATGGCGTTCAAGATTGCGGGTTCTATGGCCTTCAAGGAAGCGCTCCCCAAGGCGGACGAGGTGCTGCTTGAGCCGTGCATGAAGGTTGAAGTCGTTGTGCCGGATCAGTACTTGGGCGATGTCGTGGGCGACATCAACTCCCGCCGCGGTCGTATCGAGAGCTTCGAGACACGCCTTGGCGAGCAGACCGTTCACTGCTATGTTCCCCTTAGTGAAATGTTCGGCTATGCGACAGACTTGCGCAGCCGGACACAGGGTCGCGGCATGTTCACCATGCAGTTTGACCACTATGAGGAAGTACCGCGCAGTGTGGCCGAAAAGGTCGTTGGCAAAAAGTAATTTAATGTAACATATGGATTCCCATTGCGGAATCAAATTTAAGGAGGAAAATTTCAATGGCTAAGCAACATTACGAGCGGACGAAGCCGCATGTTAACATCGGAACCAT
>CAVJHY010000190.1:0-3907 GCA_963649405.1 bacterium | reverse complement strand
CAGATGGCACAAAAGGCACATTTTTGCGCGCTGCTGAATTGTGCGGTGATGCCTTAACTAGTCACTAAGTACTATCCACTAATCACTAACAATCAATCTTCGTAAATTTGTTCGCTCGGCTCTTTTCCGTTTTGAAAATGTATGGTATACTAAGGCGGTCAGCAATGACAGGGTTTTAATGTGTACTTACTTTCTATTATTTTTTCTTTTTAATCCGCTCGTTTGGGCGGAGGAATGAAAGGAGCTTTCATGGCAGGTTCAAGGCGATCCAACCAGCGCTATAATCAAATGGACAAGCGTATGCCCATGTTATTGGGCTTTGTGGCGTTGCTTCTTTTATTGATTTTAATTTTCCCGAAGTCTCCCGTGACCGTGGCAATCAATGCCTCGGACGAAAACGCGACCAATTCCACCGCGAAGGGTCTTCGCATCAGCGAAATTATGTCGTCCAACAAGTCCGCCATACCGGATGAGAACGGCTCTTTTGGGGACTGGGTGGAGATTTGGAATTCCACCGACCAGCCCATTTCCTTAAAGAATGTGGGTCTTTCCGAGCGCAACGACAAGATTCAGTTTTTATTCCCCGACATGACCTTGGAGGCAGACGGGCGCATTATCGTGTTCTGCGACAAGACGAATAGCGCCACGGCGGGCAAGACTCTGCACGCTAAGTTCAAGCTCTCGTCCTTCGGCTGCTCTGTTTATCTGTTTGATTCTTCGGGCATTGCCGTGGATGCGGTGACTGCCCCCACCTTGAACGCCGATGAAAGCTATGCGCTTCAGACGGACGGCACCTATCAGGTGACGGAGGATTATTCACCCGGCTATGAAAACACCTTAGACGGTCATGTGGAATACCTGTCCAATTATGTCGTGGCGGCGAACACCTTGATGATTAACGAGGTGATGACCGCGCCGCGCAGCGGGCTGACCGATGAGGACGGCGATTTGTCGGACTGGATTGAGCTTTATAACGCGGGCACGGAAACCATTCGTTTGGATAATCTGGCGCTCAGCGATGACGAGCAGAAGCCGCTCAAGTGGTTTTTCCCTGAGGGCACGGTCATCGCGCCCGGTCAATACTACATTGTTTTCTGCTCGAAAAAGGACAAATTAGAGGCAAACACCGGCATTCCGCACACGAATTTCGGTCTAAAGGCGCAGGGCGAGACCATTGTTCTCACCACCAAGGCGGGTGAGCTGGTTGACCGCGTGACCGTTCCGACCATGCAGAAAGATATGTCCTATGGGCGCGATCCGGACACGGGTGAATGGAAGGTGTACACCTTGGCGACCCCGCAGAAACCGAACAATGCTGCGGGTGCTGCCACCGCTGATGCCTACCTTCGGCAGAAGAACTATACAGGCGTTTATATCTCTGAGGTCATGGCCTCGGCTGACCAGATTGGTCCTTCCTCCGGCGAAGAGGCTTGCGACTGGGTGGAAATTTACAATTCCTCCGACCAGACCGTGGATCTTTCCCTGTTCGGCTTGAGCGACAATATCAACTGGCCGCACAAATGGCAGTTTCCCGTCGGCACAACCATCCGTGCGGGCGAATATAAGGTCATCCGTTTAGACAAATCGACGACCTCCGGAACGGACGGCAGCAGTCTGCACGCCTCGTTTGCGGCCAAGCGTGCGGGCGGGGAAATCATCACGCTCAGCAATGCGTCCGGTCAGGTGCTGGACAGGCTGTATCTGCCGTCCATGCGAACGGATGTCACCTATGGTCGCACCTTGGGAAAGGACGGCTTTTTTTATTATGATGCGCCCACGCCCGGTCAGGCGAACGGCATAGGCTTTGAAGGGTTTGCAGAGGAGCCTTCCTTCTCCTTGGCGGGCGGGCTGTACAAAGGCTCTATCACGGTGGAAATCACCGTGCCGGCGGGCTGCGAAGTGCGCTACACGGTGGATGGCTCCATCCCCACCATCAACAACAGCACGCTCTACACCGAGCCGCTTATCATCACCACCACGGGCGTGATTCGCGCACGGGCGTTCAAGAGCGGGTTACAGCCGTCGGAGACCATCACCGCCAGCTACATCATGAACACCTACTTTACCCTGCCTGTCGTGTCCGTTGTCTGCGATCCGGACGAGCTATGGAACGAGGAAACGGGTATGTTCATGACCGGATCAAATGTGGACAAGAGCAAGCGCCCGTACAGGAACACCATTTACCGCGAGTATGGCAAGATTGCCCGCGCCGGCTATATGGAAATCTTTGATTTGAACGGCGAGAGCGAGACGAACATTTCGCAGGGCATGAAGTTTGCCTTATCCGGCGACTACAGCCTTGACCTACCGCAGAAATCCATGAAATTCCGCGCACAGGCGCAGTATGGTGAAAAATACTTTGAAACCAAGCTGTTTGAGGACAGACCTTTTACCTATTACAAGTCCTTTGTCCTGCGCAATGGCGGCAATGACGGCGTATGGACGCGCATGGTGGACGGTTTCCAGTCCCAGCTGATTGACCTCCTTGACACGGACATTATTCATCAAGCGTGGCGGCCGGTCATTGTTTACATCAATGGTCAGTATTACGGTCACTACAACCTCCGCGAGCGCAAGGACAGATTCATGATTGCCCAGTGGGAAGGGCTGGACATGGAGCAGGCAGATGAAATCACCATTCTGCGTGCGAGCGGCTCTGTGCAGCAAGGCTCGAACAAAGAGTGGAAGGAAATGATCAAGACCATCAAAACCCTGTCGCCCGGCACAAGCGATGCGGACTTGCAGTACATCCTTGACAGGGTGGATGTGGACAGCTACTATGACTATCTTGCCATTGAAATGTTCTTCGGCAATTCGGACATTGGTAACACGATGTTCTACAAGCTGCCGGGCGAGGGGCAGAAGTGGAAGTGGCTGATTTTCGACTTGGATTACGGGATGTTCAAAAGCTCGTTTGACAGTCCCAAGTCCTACACCAAGGCGAAGGGCATGGGCGACAAGCTGATTGACAACACCATCTTCCTGAAGCTCCTCGAAAACGATGAGATGAAGCAGAAGTTTTTGGAGCGTTTAGCGTACATTTACAACACGTTGACAAAAGAGGTCATGCAGGACAAGCTGACGGAGATGTACAACAAGCTGGAGCCTGAGATGCGGATGCACTTTGAATTCTGGGCACCGCAGACCGACAAGGAGCTGAACTCCGACTCTTCCACCACCGTGGACGGCTCTCTGCGCTACTGGAACACCCGTGTGTCCCGCCTGCGCGATACCATTAACCGCCGCCACTACTACCTCTGGGGCTATATCAAGGATGCGTTCAGCCTGACCGATTCCGAAATGATTTCCCTGTTCGGCGAGCGTCCGGCAGAGCCGGATTAACTGATTAACGGGGATTTATGTGACATTTATTTATGTGGGGGAGACATTCTTTATGCGATAAAGAATGCCTCCCCCACGCCCCCTCCAAGAAAGCGTATACATAATTTTTATTGACGCAGCGAAATAACAGCTTCTATGTGATGCAACACAAAAGACAGCCTGAGTCATCAAGCTGTCTTTGCTTTTTCCCCATCACACAGATATTGATTTTTTGTTCCATCCATAAATATTGTGTATCAAAGTTTTCCTTGGGATGGGTACGGGAAGGGCTTCCTTTTTCAAAAGGAAGCCCTTCCCGCTTTATCCCATGTATGAGATGAGGTCATTGAGAATTGATATAGCCGTCCGTTAAGTACACAGGCAAGGTGAAGGTGGCAGGGAAACTATCGACACCGAATGGCATCACCGTTTGCATCAGTGACCGTATTTTGGCTCATGTCATACTGCTTGCCGTCTATAACTTTTTTCCATGCGTACTAGCAGTGTTCCGATGGGGTATCCTCGTGCAGACCGCAGAGCTTGCATGTTCTGGATGCCTGGCAAGTGTTCTCTTCGGCATACTCCC
>CAVJHY010000189.1:0-3930 GCA_963649405.1 bacterium | reverse complement strand
GTTGTCCTCCTTAAGCCTTAATGCCGGCGTGTTCTTTTCTCTTGGCTTCATCACGCAGAGTAGCAATTTGCTGAATCAGTAGACCACGCCGCATCAGCGCATCGAAATCGGCTCGTTCTTTTTCGTCTACCAAATCAAATACATCAAGCTCTTCGCAGCTTTTTATGAAGCCTCCCATCAGGTAGGTGATAATTTTGCTGCATTCATCGGCGGTCAAGTTCAAAAGGCATTGCATCGTGTTTTCCTCCCTGTTTTTTGTAAAATTAAAGGGCGATGGCGCATGGCCATCACCCCAATTTCCCTTTGAGACCAAAGTGGCGACGAGATTGCCCCCGCCGTCTTACAACTTTGGCAATCTAATCATCTCACATGTCAATAATGGTTGTCAAGTGGTTTGTGGGTGGCTTTTTTGGAGCACCTTTCAAACAAAGAGGCGACGAGTTTTTTCGCTCGCCGCCTTGCTTCTTTTGCAGTATATAGTTTCTCACATGTCAATACTGGTTGTCAAGTGGTCTATGGGTGGCTTATTTGAAGTCATCTTCAATTTTCGCCAAAGCCCTGCCATGCTGACGCAGCGTCCAGCGTTTTCCAACGCCAAGGTCGTCGCTAATTCGGATCCAGCTCTTGCCATCAATGTACCGCTCGGTCATGATGAGAAACTGCATATGGTCTTGAATCTTGGAAATGGACTCAGCAATACGGGCTTTAGCGGCAGCAAGGGAGCGAATGTCTTCCTCGATCTCTTTTTCAAGATCCGCAATAATCGTCATTGTACCCTCAAGGCGATGCGGGTCGGGTGTTTCGGGCTTCGGCATATCACTAAGCGGGCTGTTGACCGTAGTAACCAACTCTTTCAAACATTCCAGTCGTGCTTTCTTCCTGCGGATGCCGCTTTCAAGTGCCAGTGTTTTCTTACAAAATTCCTTTGCTGTCATCAATAATCCCTCCACGGCATCTCGCCATCGTAGTACTTGTTGGCAATCGAGCGCTGCTCGGCCTCTGTCATCCGGCGGAAGCGCTCATAGCTCTGCTCGATTTCGTCTTCCTGCTTCCAAATGGGCTTGTAGAACGGGCAGTTCATGTAGCCACTGCAATACACCTGCTCCAGCGCACGGCACTTGATCTTGTTGCTGATAGCAAAGCATTTTTGGTCTTTTGCCTTGATTTTAATCACTTCGTCCTCCTTGATTTTCATTCACTTTTCCGCATTCCGCATTGCGTTTTCCTGCATTGCGTTTTTGCGTTCGTAGTCAGCGTGACTGATGACCATCATGACATCCTCAACGCTTTCCACACGGCAGGCAATTCCGCCAGCCTGATTGATTTTGTCAATGGCGCGTTTTTGCAGCTCTGACAATCTGCCGTTCGGCAGCTTGCACTCAAGCCCCAGAAAACGACCTTTGTAGCAGCAAATGATGTCCGGCACTCCACTTGTGCCGTAGGGTCCGCCATGCTCTTTCCAGAAAAAAACATCGCTTCCCAGCGATGCTAAATATTTTTTGATGGCGGCAACAATGTCTTTTTCAAGCATTTAGTTCACCTCCTGTACTCTGTCTTCATTTCGGCTATTGACAGTGTCCTCAATTCTTGCCTTTACCGCTGCCAGCAGCGCGTTCTGGTCGGCGGCTTTATCGTGTAGCGCACGCATCACCTGTTCATCCATCGTGCCTTTCACCACCAGATGATGGATGACCACTGTGTTTTTTTGCCCCTGCCGCCAAAGGCGGGCATTGGCTTGCTCGTACAGCTCCAATGACCAGTTCAGTCCAAACCAGATGATGGTGTTGCCGCCTTGCTGAAGATTCAGACCGTGTCCTGTGGATGCTGGCTGCGTAACGGCAATTGAGATACGCCCTTCGTTCCAGTCTTTCATATCCTCAGCGGTTTTCAGTTCGCGCACACCTTCTGGATTTTCTGGGCTGTACTTTCCGAAGCGTTCCTGAATACGCGCTAAATCGTGCTGATAAGCGTACATCACCAGCACAGGCTTGCCATTGGCCGCTTCTATCAAATCCTCCAAGGCATCCAGTTTTCGGTCATGGATGACGCGGATGTTATGAAATTCATCATACACCGCACCGTTGGAAAGCTGGAGCAATTTGCCCGCCAGTGTAGCAGCGTTCAGCGCCAGCACATCACCGTCCGCATATGGCAGCAGCATATCGCGCTCCATCTGCCTGTACACTTTTTCCTCATCAGGCGACAGCGTCAGCTCCACGACATTGTCCACACGCTCCGGCATTTGAATGTGATCAGCGGCTCTCATCGACACGCAAATGTCACCCAGACGCTTATAGATCTGCTCTTCTGCACCGGCCTTCAGCTCGTGCTTATACGGCAGCCAGCTATTGGGCGTGGTAAAATACAGATCGAGATAGGTGCTCATCGTTCTGCCGAGTCTCTGTCCTTTATCGAGCAGAAACACTTGCGGCCATAAATCTTCCAGCCCGTTGGGGGCTGGTGTGCCAGTCAGACCGACCACGCGGGTAAATTGATTCAGCACACGCTTCAAGGCAATAAATCGTTTCGCTTTGCTGTTCTTGAAGGACGAAAGCTCATCGATGACAAGCATATCAAACGGCAACTTGCGTCCGGCGTAATGTTTGACCAGCCATTCCACATTTTCGCGGTTGATAACATACAGCTCCGCTCTACGGGAAAGTGCTGCGATACGCTCCTTGGGTGCGCCGATGATGCGCTCCATCCGCAACCCTTTTAAATGCTCCCATTTCGCCAGCTCAGAAATCCATGTGTCACGAGCGACTCTAAGGGGAGCGATGATTAAAATACGGCTCACCTCGAAGCTGTCGTATAACAGATGCGAGATGGCCGTAAGTGTAATGACCGTTTTCCCCAATCCGCAATCCAGAAATAATGCGCATTGTGGCTTTTCCTCAAGGAACTTTACGCAGAACTTCTGGTACGGATGCAAATCATTTTCATTTGGCATTTCTTCACTCCATTTCTTAACAGTGGATGCTCTTATCCCTGCGCACAAGGAAAAGAGCATCCACCTACTGTCAGTCCGTCGCCTTCGGCAGTCCGTCGTCTTTGACGGGTCATCGCCTTCGGCAGTCCGTCACCTTTAGCAGTCCGTCGTCTTTGACGGGTCATCGCCTTCGGCAGTCCGTTGCCTTTAGCAGTCCGTCGTCTTTGACGGGTCATCGCCTTCGGCAGTCCGTCGCCTTTGGCTGTCAATCTGCCCCCTTTAGGACGGCATCAATTCGCTGCCTAATTGCACCCTTCATCACCCCTTTGTACAGCGACTAATTTTTCCTTTTTTCCGCCCATTGTTTCCTCGCGCGCGCACGCGTATACGAGCATTCCTGTGTTTTTATACTTTTTTATCCCTTTTTACCAAAACCTCTATAAGAAAACATATTTACATAGTTACAAGAATTTTTTCTTCCTATTATATTGGACTGTAAATAGTCATGTTGCCATCTTTGTAACTTGACTTTTTCTTTACATTTTGGTAGATTTAGGGATGTTTCCATCTCACCTCATTTACACCCTTTTTTACACCCTTTTTTACACCCTTTGTTACAAGTCTTTTTACGGTCTTTGTTACAAGTCTTTACCGTACAACACAACTGTCGCTGCTCTTTCTTTACTAACGCAAGGAGTGCCATCGACAGTCGTCATCAACGGTCACCGATTCCAGTCTTCGGCGCTTCCGTCGTTACTACGGCAAGGAGTGTCATCAACCGTCACCAGCTCATCTGTCGGTATGCCCATCATGCTATCTGCCATATCGTCCGCCATAGCATCCGCCATATTGTCCTCTATAGCGCCCGTCATATCGTCGTCCATCCGCACAAAGCACCGTTGCGGTCCGTAGGGCGGGCGGCGGATAAGCCCTACCGAATTTCCGATAAATTTTCCCCACCCTCCAATCTTCGCCAGCATCCCGAAGATGTCAAATGTATC
>CAVJHY010000188.1:0-3931 GCA_963649405.1 bacterium | reverse complement strand
TCAACTGTGAGGGTCGGAAGGAAGTGCTGTCCATCCAGATTGGCGAAAATGAAAGTGCCAAGTACTGGTTGTCCGTGCTGAATGAACTGAGAAACCGTGGTGTAAAGGCAGCACCGCACAAATGAGGCAGCGCGATAAATAGTGAATTTTGTGTCAGGTGCGATTGCAAAAATCGATGGTTTACTGGATGTAAATCGAGATTTTTGCAAGAAGCAGATGGCACAAAAGGCACATTTTTGCGCGTTGCTGAATTGTGCGGTGATGCCCTAACTCCACACTCCATTAACCGCTCGCTACCGGATAGTCTTTATTTTGCAGCAACAAACACTTCTGCGCAACCATCCTTCTATCCACTATTCACTATCCACTAACTACTAATTTTCGTACACGAAACAGTACCGATTTCCCATCACATCCGTCACGCTGACGGCGGGTGCGCCGGAGAGGAAGGGAAGCTGGAGCATGGGGCGGAGCGCCGGACACTGCTTCAAGCGCACGGAATCGTCCACCACATGGAAAACACCTTCCTTTAGAATGCCGACCGACCACTGATCAATCGCGTCCAGACCTTTCGCGCAATCCGGCAACTCGGCTCTTGTGGAAAAGCCCTTCAAATAGATGTCGCAAAACGCGATGCCGCCGTACAAATCAGCGTTCAGCTCGGCAGAGATTTGCGGCTGTTCTGCGGTCAATGTGAACGGCACTTTGGCGGCAATCAATCGTTTTCTGCTCACGCTGACCGCCATCTGCCCGCAGTCCACGCCCAAAAATCTGCGTTTCAGCAGGGCGGCGGTCAGAGGCAGTGTGCCGGAGCCGCAGCAGAGGTCAACCGCCAGCTCACCTTCCTTGGTGGTGGGCTTCAAAATACGCTCCATCAGTGCCTGCGGCTTTTGCGTATCATAGCCGGTTCTTTGCGGATCCTTTTGCTGAAGGTGGGACAAGTCCGTCCAGACATCGCCGGGGTACACGGGGTCATCGTCATAGTACACATAGGTTTTCCCGCCGGAGCGGATGGTGCGGCAGGCGCGGCCGTCCTCGTCCACGGTGCGGCGCATATGGTTTTGCCGGTTTTCGCCCCGTGAAATGGGGACTTCGCTCAAGTCAAACGCCAAATGTCTGGTTTTCTGGTAAAAGAAAATGATGTCGTGCTTACTGGAAAAGCGGCGTGTGGAGCGACCGCCGGACTGGTACGCCCAGATGATTTGGTTGACGAAGTTTTTTTCGCCGAAAATTTCGTCCAAGAGCAGTCTTGCATAAGCGTCCATACGGGTGTCCAAATGCAAAAACAGCGCGCCGGTATCGTTGAGCAGGGCGTGTGCTTTCTCAATCAAAGCCTTCAAAAAATTCAGATATTTTTCCTTGTTCTCATAAGCATCGCTGTATGCTTTCAGGGAAACGGCGGGTGTGCCGCTGCGCCAGCCGTCCTCGCCGATGCGCTGGCGCATGGTGAAGGTGTCGCCCGTGAAAAAAGGCGGGTCAATGTATACGCACTGCGCCTTGCCGATATATTCCGTCAACGAATCAGTCGTCGCATCCGCTAAGCGAATTTCGCCCAGCGCGTTCTCGCGCACTTCCACGGGGCAATCAATCTGTTTCCACACGAACGAACGCACCTTTCTGAATAGGGTGGAGGATTGGCGGAAACCCTTTTCTTTTAAGAAAAGGGTTTCCGCACCTTCCTAAAAGAACTTTAATACACAAAGGTTAGGGTGGAACGAAAGAACTATTTCTGTGTGCTACTATAATGTAACACATAGAAACCGCCGCTTCGCTTCATCCATCAATATTATATAGACGCTTTCTTGGAAGGGGCGTGAGGAAACCATTCTTTATCGCATAAAGAATGGTTTCCTCACATAAATCATAGCGTCCTCGTCTGAAATGAAGCAATCAATGCGTGAATGTTTTGGAGGAAGCTGCGGTGTTCGGGGCAGGCACAGAGGATTTCGCCAGCCGCTTGAACGGCACTGACAAAGGCAGAATTGAGACCGGACAGACCGGACTCCATCAGCGGGCAGACCGCCCAAGCGCGTCCATCCCGCACAGCCCTGACACGCCCGTCCTTTTCCTTGGGCAAGAGCGGGAACAGCATACACGAAAGCGGACGCTGGGCGCGGGTACAGTGTCCGTCACAGATCAGCAGCAACGCATTGGGGACAGCCGTGTCCTGCGTGATAAAGAAACCGTCCGGCAGCGGATTGTAGAGCCGCTCCTCGGTCGGAAACAGCAGCATCCCGCCCTGCCCATCCTCGTCCGCCTCGCAGCAGGCATGACCGCAAATGCGCCCGCAATCCGTCTTCAACGGCGTGATGTCGGTCAAAATCGCCCGTGCGCGGAGTAGAGCCTCGTGCGCGTCCATAAATCCTCCAAAAAAAATCGTTCAACAGCCAAAAAGTCTGTGCCAACATACACAAACTTTTATTCAATATATTGTACCATATTACATAACGCTTGACAAGAGCAAATGCAATTTGTATGATAAAAAAGGAGGGATTTTTGATGTTTTTAACCATTCCGCAGCCCGCGCTTTTTGTCCTCAACAAGCTGGAAAAAGCCGGTTTTCCTGCTTATCTGGTCGGCGGATGCGTCCGCGATGAGGTGCTGGGCATTCCTCCCCATGATTACGATATAACCACATCGGCACTTCCTGACGAAATCAAGCGGGTTTTCGCTAAACAGCCGCTCATTTTGGCGGGCGAAAAGCACGGCACGGTGGCCGTTATCCTGCGCAAAAACACCATCGTGGAGGTCACGGCCTTCCGCGTGGACGGCGATTATGCGGACGGGAGGCACCCGAACGAGGTCATGTTCACCCGCGATTTGCACGCCGATTTGAGCCGCCGCGATTTCACCATCAACGCCATGGCGTGGCGGGTGCAGGAAGGGCTGGTTGACCCCTTCGGCGGGCAGGCAGACTGCAAAAACGGTCTCATCCGCTGCGTGGGTGAGCCGGAAAAGCGGCTGACCGAGGACGCGCTGCGCATCCTGCGGGCGCTGCGCTTTGCCGCCCGACTGGGCTTTGCCGTCGAGCCGGAAACAGCAAGCGCCCTGCACAAACTCAGAGACCGCCTGTCACTGGTCAGCCGCGAGCGCGTTTCTGCAGAAATCAGAGGGCTGCTGATGGGGCAATTTGCCGCGCCGATTTTGCGAGCATACGGCGATGTCCTGCGTGCCGCCATGCCGGAATTATCGCAAAATACGCCGACCGAGCGGGCACTGTCCGCGCTGGAGCGCCTTGAAACGCGCACGGAGCGGCTCCTGTTTGCGGCGCTTTTGATGGACGAAACGCCCGTGACTGCCGAGGCAGCCTTGCGCGGGCTGAGATGTCCGAAGGCGCTCGTCAAGGAGGTGATGCTGCTGCTGACGCACTTTGCGCCGCAGATTCAGCCGTCCGATGTGCGCCCGCTTTTGCACGCGCTGGACACCAAGCTGTTTGATGACCTCGTGACGCTCTGCGCAGCGGACGGGCAGAATGTGAAGCCCTTGCGCACGGAAAAGGAGCGGGTGCTGAGTGGGAAACTGTGCTGGACGCTGAAGCAGATGCACCTGCGCGCTGCGGATTTGACCGCGCTGGGCTATTCCGGCGCAGCCATCGGACAGGAGCTTGAACGCCTTCTTACCCTTGTCATGACGGACGAATTGCCGAATGAGAAGAAAATGCTGAAGAAACAGGCGAAGATGGATTTGAGCGAGTGATGAGTGGTGAGTGGAGAAAGAAGAGGAAACAGCTCCGCACTATCCACTGTTTTCATTTTATCATAAAATTGTAATAAATTGTAAACACTTTTCATCTTTTCTTGATAATTTGCCGATTTCCGTGCTATAATTTGGCTGTAAGCAAACGATGCTTGCCGAGGTTTTGGGGCATTGCATATGCAAGCCGCCGCGCCTTGACGCAAATTAAATGTTCACTTTCTAACACGAAAGGATG
>CAVJHY010000187.1:0-3932 GCA_963649405.1 bacterium | reverse complement strand
GGGATGTCGGGGAATTGCACCCCCGCGCTCTCGGCGCGTGCGCTTTGCTCATCCCGTAATTACTCAACCCACGCCCTGTCAGGCAGTGCCTCCAGCAGTCTGTTCAGCTCCTCATTTTCGTCATAACCGTAGAAGCCCGCTTCCTCCGCTTTCTCGTACGCCTTTTCGATGTCCTTCACCATCTGGAGCAGGGATTTGTTTTCGCCGCGCAGGATGTCGATTGCCGCCTTCAGGTTGTCGTATCTGCTCTGAAGCCCTTGGTAGGACATGGCCACCCTGAAGCACTGCCCAGCCGCGTCCAGCAGGTCTTTCTTGGTCATCCGCTGCACCCGCTCCGATGTCAGGTCTTCGGCAAGGCGCGTTTCGTAGCCGCTCAGGCCGAAGTAGTCGCCCTCAAACTCGTCAAAGCCCAGCATCCCGCCGCCGACATCCGCGCCGCCGATGGCACAGAAGAAGGCATCAAAGCACTCAGGCACCCATTCTTCCTCAAGGTCATCTGCCATCTCATTCGCTTCCGCTTCCAGCATGGCAAAGGCCTGTTTGAACTCCCACGCTTCTTCCTCGTCTCCCGCCAGCGCACTGATCAGTGTATCCTCGCCGTCATCGCTGTCCACAAACCAGCGGATTTCGCCGCACGCTTCTTGGATCTCCCACAGCGCTTCGGTGATGTGCTCAAGGTTCAGGTCGCGCACAATCGGCTTGCGGTAGCGCAGATTACGCGCCTTTTCCCGCTTGGCCTTTTCTACGATCTCGTTCTTCATGTTCCCGTCCATCCTTTTGTTTGTAGCCGTCTTTCCGTGCTGCCGTTGGCTGTTCGCTTCGCCGCTCGCGTCCGTCTTTCCGTGTGCCAGCAGCGTTGAGTGCTGCCCCCTTTCGCCGTCTTTCCGTGCCGCCAGCGGATTGCCCGCCGCATCGGGTGTTCTGATTTATCGTTACCGCCCCGCCCTGCACGCGCTTAACGGAGCAGTTCCCGATCAGTAGGTTTCCCGCTTCCGCTCTGCCGCTTCCCGTGTGTAGCGGTCAAGGTATCGGCGGTAGTTCCGATATTCCTCCAGCGCTTCATGCTGGCAGATGCTTTTCTCCGCGATCTTCTCCACCATGATGGTGCCCACGATGATGAACAGCACTCCGATCAAAATAGCCATCCTTCCAGATCCTCCTTGTTCTCCCGCTTCAGCCACTCCACAAATCCGTTGTGCTCGTATCCGCACAGCCTTGTCACAGGGCATCTTGAGCACCTGTCTTCGTACTCGTCCTCGTTTTCCCGATACAGGCGGCACAGCAGCATCCCGCGTTCGTAGCGGTCAAGCTGTTTCAGCGCTTCATCGTTCGTCATCTTGCGTCTTCCTTTCAAACATGCTGTTGATCAGTTCCTGCCGTTCGTCCGCGGTTATCGGCAGTGCGTTGATGATTGCGGCAGCCGTCCTGACGGTCGCGGGCTCGCCTTTGAAAAAGTTCAGCACCGTGTAAATGCTTTTCCCTGATGCGGCAGCCGTTTTCGTGCGATCAAACGAATATTTATGGTCAAGTTCCTGTATTGTCACTTCATCACTTCCCCCCTAACGGAATTTACACAGTTCGTGTAACCTTCTCCATATTACACCATCTGTGTAAGTCTGTCAATAGGTTTTTTGCAATTTTTTTGTATTTTTTTGTTACACTAAATGTGATATGCTTTTGGTGAGGTGATGATTCATGTTTGGCGAAAATCTAAAGCGCCTACGCAAGGAACACAAACTTTCTCAGGAGGAAATGGCAGCCCAACTGAACATACCTTGCAGAACCTACGGCAGTTGGGAAAGGGGAGAGCGTGAGCCAGACTTTCAGACGCTGTGCAGGATTGCCGACATCTTCAGCATATCAACTGATTCTCTCCTCGGTCGCGTCCCGATGAATGTGGAAGTCAAATATGAAAAGCCCCCCGCATTAGCAGAGGGCCAGCATGAGGTTTCCGTCACGATCCCCGACGGTCTGTCCCAGTCAGAGCTTGAAGCGCGGCTTGAACAGCTTGTGCAGCGGCTTGTTCGTCAGGAACTCCGCCGTCAGTCCGAAGAGTGATTGTCGTGCCTTCCTGCTGTCTGGTGATGAACACCGTCAGCGTGTTTTCGTGTGCTCTCATTCAATCAGCACCGCCTTTCTGATGCCGATTATACGAATACCCGTTCTCATCCGTCAACCGCTTTGCAATATATTCCATAATTTCGTGAAAATACTCACATTCCTATGACCTATGATGCGTTTTGGGAGAGGAAAAATGAACTGCAAAAAGTGCAAGCGTGAAATTCCCGAAGGCGCCGTCTTCTGTCCGTGGTGCGGCATGAAGCAGCTGCGCCCTGTCAGCAGCGTCAAGACCCGCGCAAACGGCACAGGCACCGCGTTCCGCCGTGGCAAGACCTGGACAGCGGACATCACCGTCGGCTACACCTCGGACGGCCACCGCATCCGCAGGACAAAAGGCGGGTTCCGCACAAAGACCGATGCGCTCAATTACTGCGCCACCCTGCTGGAGGGTCCGCGCCCGAACAAAGCCCCGGCCCTGTCAGCCTATTGGGATCTCTACTATGGTCGGCAGATGGAATCCCTGTCAGAATCCAAGCGCACGGCCTACAAAATCGCGTGGAACAAGATGCAGCCCATCGCGCACATCTCAGTGGACAAACTGACCGTCGCCGCCCTTCAGGAGACAATCAGCGCATCCTGCCCCACCTACTATCCCGCCAGAGATGCCCGACAGCTGCTCACCAATCTCTTCAAGCTCGCCGCCGCCGACGGATGGTGCAGCAGAGACTTGCCTTCCCTCGTCAAAATCCCATCCCTGTCCGAAAAAGAGCGCACGCCCTTCACCGATGAGGAACAGCGTCTTCTCTGGTCAGCCTATGACGCAGGCAACGCCGATGTCCGCATCCCGCTGATCATGATCTATACAGGAATGATGACGGGGGAAATGCTCCGCCTGACAGTCAGCATGATTGACTTGCCTGCCCGAGAAATTCACGGAGTGGGGCTAAAGACAGATGCCCGAAAAAGGTCAGCCGTGATCCTGCCCGACGATATCTGCCCTGTCCTGGAAGATGCCATCGCCGCCGCAGGGGAAGACGGTCGGCTGTTTCCGATGGGGGAAATGCCTTTCTACGATAAATACTATCAGGGTCTGTCCGCTGCCGGCATCACTCGTCACCTGACGCCCTACTCCTGCCGCCACACCACCGCCACCATTCATGCCATCGATGAGCACACCCCGCCGCAGGTTGTCCAGAAGATCATGCGCTGGTCAAGCACGAAGATGATGGACCGTTACGTACACCCTGACAGCGAATCCGTTCATGCCGCCGCGAACACCCTGAAGCGCCCCGAACCGAACTGTGAGTAATGATGTGAGTAATAGATGTGAGTAATAGCGTGAGTAATAGCGGCACACGATAACAAACAGCGGTTGATATCTTTCCCATCCGTTCCATCTGCTTTCCCGCTTCCCGAATCCCGATTTTGCCCCAAAACAGCCCCAAAAACGCAAAAAAAGAGCGAATCGCGGTCATTTTCAACCGTTTTTCGCTCGTTTGGCGGAGAAGGAGAGATTTGAACTCTCGCACCGGTTATCCCAGTCTACTCCCTTAGCAGGGGAGCCCCTTCGGCCTCTTGGGTACTTCTCCATTGGCCTGCTGTGTGAAACGATGAAAGTGGCGGAGAGAGAGGGATTCGAACCCCCGGTGCCTTTCGACATCACCAGTTTTCAAGACTGGCGCCTTAAACCACTCGGCCATCTCTCCGCATGGGCTCGACAGCCATCATCATCGAATCGCTAAGATAGTATAGCAGGGTTTGCCCCGGTTGTCAACCTTTTTTTATAATTTCGATGGAAATGGCAATTCCCCACGGTAATTGCAGCATTTTGAAGCGGCACCTGCTTTGCAAATTCGCGCATTCCTGTAATT
>CAVJHY010000186.1:2500-3937 GCA_963649405.1 bacterium | reverse complement strand
TATGCCGTGGAGCGCTGGAACGAGTGGTGGAACGCCTACCTTTACATCAACGAAAAGAGCCTCTACCCGCTGCAGATTTATCTGCGTGAGATTCTGATTAACATGAACAATCAGCTTTCCTTGATGGCACAGATTAACTCCGGTAAAAAAATTCCGGCGCAGTCCGTACAGATGGCGACCATCATCGTCACCGCCCTGCCCATCCTCTGTGTGTATCCCTTCGTGCAGAAATACTTCGTCAAGGGCGTTATGATTGGCTCTATCAAGGAATAACCTATGCTTCTGGCCGCAGCTTGCGGTAGAAATACATTTGGAGAAAAATGCAAAAAAAGCATTCTCCAAGGAAAGAAAAAGGAGGACTCCCCATGAAGAAACTGTTGACCTTCCTGCTGGCTCTGATGATGGTACTGTCCATGTGCTCATTCGCATCGGCAGAAGACCCCATCACCATCAAGATCGCCCATTGGGACGTGGAAAGCTCACTGGTCGAAAACGATGCGATGCGCGAGTATGTCGAAAACAAATTCGGCATCCGTCTCGAAGCGATGAACACCACATGGGATGACTATGTTCAGAAGATTCAGGCTTGGGCAGCTGCTGACTCCCTGCCGGACATCTTCTCCATCGACGCCATCTGCACGCCGAACTATTATGCGTGGATTGAGGACGAGGTTGTTCTCGGTCTGCCCGCTGACCTGAGCGCGTACCCGAATCTGGAAGCGTATCTGGATGTTGCTGACATTCAGGCGCTGAAGATTGACGGTCAGCTCTACTGCATCCCCCGCAAGACCTATCCGAGCGACTATTGGATGACCTGCGACCGCGTTATCGCATATCGCTGGGACTTGGCGCAGAAGGCCGGCATCACCAAGGAACCGGAAACCTTTGATGAATTCCGTGAAATGATTCAGGCCATCATCAAGGCTGACCCCGAAGGCAAGCAGATTCAGGGCTTGACTTCCCTGCAGGCTAAGCAGCTTGACGGATTCCTCTTCACTTACAGCATGCCCGCCGCCATGTCTGACGGCAGCGGCAGCGACTATAAGTGGGTCAAGGGCGAAGACGGCATCTATCGTCCGCGTTACTTCACCACTGATATGCTCTCCACCTTCCAGCTTGCCCGCGATATGTATGAGGAAGGTACCATCGAAAAGGATTACGCTCTGACAACCTCCTCCACCGCGACTGAAAAGTTCCTGACTGGTCAGTCTGCTGCAATCTTGGGCGGCGGCGGTGTTGCGGCTCTCTATGGCCGCCTCGGCAAGAACTGGGCAGAAGCCAATGATGGTCGTGACTTCACCGAGGATGTCCGCATCCTGAAGATCCTTGAAGGCAAGGATGGTCAGAAGACCTTCCCGATGTTCCGCACTGCTTGGTCTGAGTCCTACATCTCCTCTCATGTGGATGATGCGAAGCTCGAAAAGATTCTCCAGCTCT
>CAVJHY010000186.1:0-2107 GCA_963649405.1 bacterium | reverse complement strand
TGATTAAGGAATACGAAGACAAGGGTCTGCAGGCGATGATCGATGAGGTCAATGCTAAGGCCGCTGAACTGGGCTATTGATTCTAAAATCTAAACAAGGTATAATCTTGGAGGGAGCGCTTGGCGCTCCCTCCTCATCATATTATAGGAGAGCAAACATGGACAACGGCAGACTGAGCATCACCAAGGATGGCTTTTTTATGAATGGGCAGCCGCTTCGGATTCTATCCGGCGCGATTCATTATTTCCGTGTCCCGCGTGCTTATTGGGAGGACAGGCTTTTAAAGCTCCGCGCCTGTGGTTTTAACACGGTGGAAACCTATATCCCGTGGAATCTGCATGAGATGCAGGAGGGCGTTTTTGATTGGGACGGTGAAAAGGACTTTACGGCCTTTGTTGCGCTGGCGCAGAAGCTGGGACTGTATGTCATCCTTCGCCCAAGCCCCTATATCTGTGCAGAATGGGATTTGGGCGGGCTTCCGTGGTGGCTACTGACCAAAGCTGGCATTCGGCTTCGCTGCATGAATCAGCCATATTTGGAAGCCGTTGACCGTTATTATGATGCGCTGATGCCGCGCCTTGTGCCGCTGCAAACCACGCACGGTGGTCCTATTTTGATGATGCAGATTGAAAACGAATACGGCAGCTATGGCAACGATTCCGAATATCTGGCGTATTTGGCTTCGGGTATGGAAAAACGGGGGATTGATGTACCGCTGTTCACCTCGGACGGCGGAACGGACTTCATGCTGACGGGCGGCACACTGCCGAACTATTTTAAGACTGTCAATTTCGGTTCGGATGCAGCTGGGAATTTTTCAAAGCTCAAGGAGCATCAGCCGGATGCGCCGCTCATGTGTACGGAATTTTGGAACGGCTGGTTTTCGCATTGGGGCGAGCCGGACGATTTGCCGGATGTAGAGCTTTCTGCACAGCGTTTTCAGGAGTGCTTGAATTTCGGCGCGAGCGTGTCTGCCTATATGTTCCATGGCGGGACGACCTTCGGCCTGATGAATGGCGCGAACTTTGACGGACATTATCAGCCGACTGTCAACAGCTATGATTACGATGCGCCGCTCAGCGAGGCGGGGGACTATACGAAAAAATATCGCCTGTTCTCCCTTGCATTGACAGGCAGGAACAAGACAGATGATTTATCGCCGGAGCAGCCTAAGGCAAATTATGACCGGCTTTCCTTCATGGAATGGGCGGATGTCCTGGACTGTCGGGATGCACTGGCAAAGAGCGTCCACAGTGCCGCGCCGCTTTCAATGGAGCAGCTCGGTCAGGGCTGGGGGCTGACGCTCTATCACACGCACATCAAAGGCCCGCGTGAGGAAAAAGAAATCACCATTGAAGGCCTGCATGACCGCGCTGTGATTTTTGTGAACGGTAAGCCTTGCAGCATTCAATATAGGAACGACAGGAATGAGCCGCTATGCCTTTCCGTCCCCAAGGAAGGGCTTGATTTGGACATTCTTGTGGAGAACATGGGACACATCAATTACGGTCAGCGTTTGGAGGAGCAAAAAGGCATTACCAAGGGTGTGTGTTTGGGTGTCACATGGCTGTTTGATTGGAATATGTGGCCGCTCAAATTGGACAATCTATCCGCCGTTTCCTTCCGTGAGAATGTTCCCGTTCAGTCTGACCGTCCGACCTTGCTACGCACCTTCCTGACGATTTCAGAAACGCCCGCTGATACATTTATCAAGCTGAACGGGCTGACGAAGGGCATCATTTTTGTAAACGGGCGCTGTCTTGGACGTTATTGGAACATCGGCCCGCAGCAGAGCCAGTATTTGCCCGCGCCATGGCTGCATCAAGGCAAAAATGAAATCATCCTCTTGGAGCTTGACCGCTTTTCCCAGCCGGAAATCGAGTTCAATGAAAAACCATAAGGAATAACGAATGAACGGGAAACCCTTCCTTTTAAACGAAAAAGGAAGGGTTTCCCGTACCCTTCCTAAAGGAAAACTTTTATACGCATTTTAGGAGATGGAGTGAAAAAACAATGTGTGCGAGATGCTGAAAAGGCATTTATTTTGATTAGGGCAGCACCGCACAAATGAGTGTGTGCTTAATAATGGTTAAAATGGTATTATATA
>CAVJHY010000185.1:0-3960 GCA_963649405.1 bacterium | reverse complement strand
GGCGAGGCACCGTAAAGGCACATTTTTGCGCGTTGCTGAATTGTGCGGTGATGCTATAATTTTCGACCTTTGTCAATGATCTGAAACACCAACCAAGTTGGTGTTTATTACTGGGACAAAAAAGAGGCTCAAAATCTGTACGCCCGCTCCGGGTTCCAATTCCCCGGCACAGCTTTACAGACCGGCCTCATCCATACTTTACACGATGGTGGCTCTCCTGTCAACAGAAAATTTATGAAGCAGACAGAATCGAGACAACTTATCGAATGGTTTGGGAAAAGCAAAGTGGTAGACAGAGACGGGAAACCGCTCATCGTCTACCATGGGTCGGACACGGATTTTAATGTCTTTGATATAACCAAAGGGCGGGCAAATATGGACATTCAAGGTGCGTTCTTCAGCCCATGCTCAACGGTATCAATCATTGACTGAGGCGAATAAGGTTTCCCGCTTTCTTTGCATCACCGCTCATTTCTTACTTCACTCTCTTCGCTCCCGTTCAGAATTTCTCTTGCAAACTGCTTTGCTGCACGCATTGCCGTTGGGATGGGAAGGGCGTTCATCTCATCCAAGGTATAAAAATCGGCTGTCATGGAATCGGGGAGGGCGGTGATTTCCGCGTGGTAGATATGCATTTGCCAGATGCGGTGGGTGAAGACATGACGGGCTATGCCTAAATCGCGCAAATAAGCGGATTTCAGCCCGTTTTTTCGCAGGGCGATAGTTGGTTCGTCCTCGGTCAAAAAATAGACGTAGAGGCCGTTTAAGAGGCTCTCACGGCGTTTTGTGAGATAGATTTTGTCCTTATGGGTCAGCAGCAGGACATTCAAAAAAATTTCCTTGGGCGGCTGCTTGACGGGCAGGATCGGCAGCAGCTCCGCATCGCCCTCCTTTTCGGCATCGCAGAAGGCAATGAGCGGGCAATGCTCGCAGTCCGGTGTGCCGGGTGTGCAGATGGTCGCGCCGATGTCCATGAGCGCTTGATTGAACTCGCCGCAGCGCATTTTCGGCATGGCGGCTTGCGCTAATTCGCGCAATTTGCGCTTGGTAGAGGGCATAGAGGCATCCTCCCGCACACCGTACACGCGGCTCAAAACCCGCGTGAGGTTGCCGTCCATCGCGGGCGCAGGCGAATCAAAGGCGATGGACGCAATGGCCGCCGCCGTGTACTCGCCCACGCCGGAAAGCGTTCGCAGGGTCTCGGCATCGTGCGGAAATTCGCCGTGAAAGTCGTTCACCACCGTGCGGGCAGCCTTCAGGAGATTCCGCGCCCGCGAATAGTAGCCAAGCCCCTCCCATGCCTTCAAAACATCCTGCTCATCTGCCGCAGCCAGCGCAAAAACATCGGGAAATTGCGCCAAAAAGCGGGTATAATACGCGCCGACCGTCTCCGTCCGCGTCTGCTGGAGCATGATTTCGCTCAGCCACACCCGATAAGGGTCATGCGTCCCGCGGAACGGCAGCACACGGCGATGCGCGTCATACCAGCGAAGCAGTGTTTCAGCAAAAGAAGCCATGCGTTTATCCTCCCATCTGCCGATATTATACCCAAATTTAGCACAATTGAAAAGCCAAATGCGCTTTCTTCTTCCTCTCAAATTCAAAAAAACGAGAAAAAGAAAGAAAATCGAAGAAATTATTATCAAATTACGCAATAATTGATATTATTTTCGAAAATTAGTCAATATACGGCAAAATACAGCTTTTCTCAAGTTGTGCCAATTTCGGATTTGTCGTATACTACACAAGGATGGTTTAGCACTCAACATCAGTGAGTGCTAACAACAACCCAAGGAGGAATGAATGATGAATGTTAAGCCTTTAGGTGACCGTGTTGTCATCAAGAATGTCGAAACCGAAGAAACCACCAAGTCCGGCATTGTTCTGCCCGGCTCTGCCAAGGAAAAGCCCCAGATGGCTGAAGTTTTAGCCGTCGGCCCCGGCGGTCTTGTGGACGGCAAGGAAGTCAAGATGCAGGTTGCTGTCGGTCAAAAGGTTATTTATTCCAAGTATGCCGGCACCGAAGTCAAGCTGGACGGTCAGGAAATGATTCTCGTCCGTCAGAGCGACATTCTCGCAATCGTTGAGTAATATCGAGTATTTTTGAAGGAGTGAACGATTATGGCAAAGCAGATTAAATACGGCGAGGAAGCCCGCAAAGCGTTGCAAAAGGGCATTGATTCCGTCGCCAATACCGTCAAAATCACCTTAGGCCCGAAGGGGCGCAATGTCGTGCTGGACAAGAAGTACGGCGCTCCCCTCATCACCAATGACGGCGTGACCATCGCTAAGGAAATCGACTTGGAAGACCCCTTTGAAAACATGGGCGCTCAGCTCATCAAGGAAGTCTCCACCAAGACGAACGATGTTGCCGGTGACGGCACCACCACCGCGACGCTGCTGGCTCAGGCCATCGTCCGCGAGGGTCTGCGCAATCTGGCCGCCGGTGCTAACCCGATGGTCTTGAAGCGCGGCATCGAAGTTGCTACGGATGCGGCTGTCGAGGGCTTGAAGGAAATTTCCCGCCCCATCACCAGCAAGCAGGCCATTGCGCAGGTTGCCTCCATTTCTGCGGGCGATGAGGCCATCGGTCAGCTCGTTTCTGACGCGATGGAAAAGGTCGGCAAGGACGGCGTCATCACGGTTGAGGAATCCAAGACCATGAAGACCGAGCTGACCACCGTTGAAGGTATGCAGTTTGACCGCGGCTATGCCTCTGCGTACATGGTCACTGACTCCGACAAGATGGTTGCCGAACTGGACAACCCGATGATTCTTATCACCGACAAGAAAATATCCAACATTCAGGAAATCCTGCCCGTGCTGGAGCAGGTTGTGCAGAGCGGCAAGAAGCTCTTGATTATCGCTGAGGATGTTGAGGGCGAAGCGCTGGCCACACTGGTTCTGAATAAGCTGCGCGGCACATTCACCTGCGTTGCTGTCAAGGCTCCCGGTTTTGGCGATCGCCGCAAGGAAATGCTGCAGGATATCGCCATCCTGACCGGCGGCACGGTCATCAGCTCCGAAGTTGGTATCGAGCTGAAGGATGCCACCATGGATATGCTGGGCACTGCCCGTCAGGTCAAGGTGGACAAGGAAAACACCACCATTGTCGAGGGCGCCGGCAAGAAGGAAGACATCGATGCCCGCGTACAGCAGATTCGCGCTCAGATTGGCGAAACCAAGTCCGATTATGACCGTGAGAAGCTGCAGGAGCGTCTGGCGAAGCTGGCCGGCGGTGTCGCCGTCATCCAAGTCGGCGCTGCGACGGAAGTCGAAATGAAGGAACGCAAGCTGCGCATTGAGGACGCTCTGGCGGCAACCCGTGCGGCTGTCGAAGAGGGCATCGTCCCCGGCGGTGGCGTGGCGCTTCTGAACGTGATGTCCAAGGTGCAGCAGCAGCTGAACAAATATGCGGGCGATGCCAAGACCGGTATCTCCATCGTCTTGCGTGCTATGGAAGAGCCGATGCGCCAGATCGCGCTGAATGCGGGCATTGACGGTGCTGTCATCATCGAAAGCATCCGCCGCAGCCGCAAGCAGGGCTATGGCTATGACGCTCTGAAGGGCGAATATGTGGATATGATTGACCGCGGCATCATCGACCCGACCAAGGTCACCCGCTCCGCACTGCAGAACGCCGCGTCCGTCGCCGCGATGGTGCTGACCACCGAGAGCCTCGTGACCGACATTCCCGCGCCCGAACCCCCCGCCCCCGCCGGCGGCAACCCCGGCATGGGAGGAATGTACTAATCCAGTTTGTCAAAAAGTCTTTTGACAAACTTTCAAAGGGAAGACAGCGAAAGCCGTCTTCCCTTTGCTTTTGCAGATTTTCTTGCGAAGGGGAAAAACCGTATCTTTTCCCTTCACGACCAGAAAATCTGAGAGGAATGAAAACTTCTTCCGTAAGCGTCAAATCCAGATACGGCTGTAATTAGAGATGCCAGCATGATATGCTAA
>CAVJHY010000184.1:0-4003 GCA_963649405.1 bacterium | reverse complement strand
GATAAAGGCTCATTCCATTCGGCATTCGTTTTAAAACCAAATAGGCGATAGGCATTTTGTAGTTTGCAACAAACACAATCGACTTTTCACTGCCGTCAAACTGCGCCAAATCCACCGTTCGCTGGCAGGCGTGCAGATGGTTGACGAGCAGTTTGAGGTCAGAAAACGGCTCGCTGACCACAATGCGCGAGAGGCTTGGCAGCTTTTCGTGCAGGCGCTGCAAATCAACCGGCTCATACGCCTTTTTCAAAATAATGATGCCGCCCTCATGCTCGACAGGCCATACATCCGCATACTGCGCACAAAATTCGGCGGTGATATTCCATGTGTCCTCCGAGGCGGACGGCAGATAAATAATTTCCCATCGGCGGATTCTGTTAAGCTCCGAATCAAGGATGTGATGCGTGTGGCACCATTCTTCGGGGTTTCCGTTCAGCAAGCCCGAAAGATAGACCTGCATGGAAAAGGTCGTGTGCTTGGTCACATATTTGTTCAAGCGCAGCGCCAGCAGGAAGTAGGGCGCTAAAAACTCGGTCATTTCAAGGGTTTCCTGATAATTGATGGCGGGCGTGGTCACGGGAACATCCAGCACAGCCAGCATTTGCGTGTCCAAGAAGCAGCCGCAGTTAATATGCGGATGCTGCATCATCGGGAAAGCGCCGATGATGGCATGACCCTGAGAAAGCCTACTGTCAATCAGGCGCACGCGCTCGTTGATTTCCTCCGGTGTGGAAAAACGAAAATGGTCGGCGTATTCCTCCACCAGCTCCTGCGTGTAGTTTTTCGAGCGGGCGACCAGCGTTCTTGTGGTGATGGTCAGTGCCACGGGCAGCCCCAAATATTCCGCTGCCTTGCCGCACAAGATATTTAAATTGACATCGGCGGTGATTAAGTCCATAAAATCGATTTTGATTTTATCCTGAAGGGCTTTCTCCATGCGCACACTTCCTTTTCATCGGTCGCTCTGCATTCAACGAACGGCGTTTTGTCCATTGTTTTTTGCACAAGCCTTGCTTGCAATGTTTTTTCCCTGTCCATAGACAAGAAAATGCAAGAATCAGTATAATTATAGCAATTCCAAGACAAACAGTCAAGCCGATAGGCCATCGTATGTCTTAGAATGATTTGGGCATGAAACAAATCGTTTTAATTTAAGGAGGGATTAAATCGTGAGCAGGACCATTTCCTTCAAGGTCAACGGCAAGACAGAGGTATTCACCGTTGGCCATGACGAATCCCGCTTCACCGTACCGGACGAGGAAAAGCTGGTGGATACGCTGAGAAACCGCTTGGGGCTGACGGGAACAAAGCTGGCGTGTGGGCAGGGCGCTTGCGGGTGCTGCACCGTGCTCAAGGACAATGCGGCCGTGCCGAGCTGCCAGCTTCTGACGGTGGATTGCGACGGCAGTGAAATTGTGACCATTGAAGGCTTGGCAGACCCGAAGACAGGCAAGCTGGATCCCCTCCAGCAGATTTTTGTCGATGATTACGCCTTCCAGTGCGGCTACTGCACGCCGGGCATTATCATGGCGCTGAAGGGGCTGTATCTGAAAAAACCGAACCCGACGGCGGAGGAGGTGCGGGAGGCGCTCTCCGGCAATCTGTGCCGCTGCATCTCTCAGTACCATGTTTTTCAGGCGGCTGAGCATTATCGTCAGCTTCTCAATGGGGAGGTGCAGGCATGAAAAATTCATCGGGCATGAATACCTTCTTTACCACGAAGGATAAGCCAAACTATCGCTATTTCGGCAAGAATGTCAAGCGGATGGAGGCCGAGGATATCGTAACCGGCAAGACCATTTACACGGACGATGTTCAGTTTCAGAATTTGCTGCATGTGAAGGTGCTGCGCTGCCCGTATGCCAGCGCGAAAATCAAGCACATGGACATCAGCGAGGCGGAAAAGGTGCCGGGCGTGACGAGCGTCAACTACTTTGGCAACCTGCCGGAGCAGTGCAAAAATTGGGGCATCAACGCGCCCGCCATCGTGCCTGTTCTGCATGATTACGGCTGCTATGCCGGTGATGTTGTGGCTGTCATCGCCGCCGAAACGGAGCAGGCCGCCGAGGAAGCGCGTGATTTAATCAAGGTAGACTATGAGGTGCTGAAGCCCGTTTTGACGGTGAAGGAGGCCATTGAGCCGGGCGCTCCGCTCGTTCACCCCGATACCTTCCCGACAGGCAACATCGTCTTCCCCGTCATCCCGTATGTGGGCGAGGATATGCTGATGCACTTGGTGCGCGGCAATGCGGACAAGGCGTTTGAGGAGTGCGATTTTATCGATGAGAGCGAAGCGCACTATGACTCTCTGGGCTGCCCTGCCGCGATGGAGCCGCCTATTGTCGTCTGGAAATACAATGCTGCGCACAATGACTTCCACGCTTGGGCTTCCACGCAGACCCCGCACGGCTATCGTCTGGCGGCAATGAACTGCATGGCGGGCATGAAGAACGATACGACGGTCGTCAATGTGGGCGGCGGCTTTGGCAACAAAGCGCCGATGAACGCCCCGACGGTGTATGCTGGCGTTGCGGCGGTTTCTAATCCGGGTCGTCCGTGCAAATATGCGCTGACAAAGACGGAACAGCTCATTGGCTTTGACGAGCGCATCGGTATGTACATGCGCTTTAAGATTGGTATCAAGGACGGTCTCATTCACGCTGTCAAGGGCGAATGCTTTATGGACTGCGGAGCATACAACACATGCGGTCAGTGGCAGATGGGTGTCGGCTTGGGAGAGGCGCAGATTGCCCTTGGCAAGTGCAAAAACTGGGATTTGGACGGCAAGATGGTCTTCACCAACCATGTGCAGACAGGTCCTGTGCGCGGCTTCGGCGGGCAGGAAATCAAGTGTGCCATGATGCCTATTGTTGACAGATTGGTCAAAAAGGCAGGGCTTGACCCTGTGAAATTCTTGGCAGATAACTTCGCTGCCACCGGCGACGGCTGGTATTGGCGCAATCAGGTCTGGTATAACTGCCGTGAGCAGAACTACGCGCCTTCCATCTACGAGACCGCCGAAAAATTCGGCTGGAAAGATAAGTGGGTCGGCTGGGAAAAGCCGTACAAGGTTGTCGGACGCAGAGCCTACGGCGTGGGCGTTTCAACGCACGGCAATGCTGATGTCGGTGAAGACGACTGCGTGGCGTATGTCCGCATTGACCCCGTTCAGGCGCGTGCCTATCTGCATCAGGCGGCAGCCGAGCAGGGCTGCGGTCAGCGCTCCAATCTGCGCAAGCCTGTGGCGGAAATCCTGAACATGAACATTGAGGATGTTATCGTCATTGAGCAGAACACGGAAAACCAAGGCTACGGTCAGGGTCCTGCTGGGTCTCGCGGCAGTATCACCACCATGACGGCTGTCACCCGTGCGGCGGAGGATGCCCGCAATCAGCTCTTTGCAAAGGCGGCGGAGCATTGGCATGTGTCGCCCGATGAAATGGAAACCAAGGATGGCTTGATTTGGCCGAAGAACAGACCGGAGGAAAAGATTCCGTGGGTGGCGGCTGTCCCCTTTGCGTGGCAGGCGCACGGTGTCGGGCATTACTATCATGACTATTCCAAGTCGAATTTCTGCGTTTATTTCGCAGAGGTCTCCGTGGACTTGGATACGGGCGATGCGCGGCTTGAAAATGTTGCCGTCGGCTCGGATGTCGGCCAGGTGATTGACCCCTCCACCTTGGAAATGCAGTTCCACGGCGGCTTCGGTGCGGCGTGCGCCGATACGGGATTGATGGAAGAAAATGTCATTGACAGGCCGACAGGCCGCGCCATGACGGGCAGCCTCATTGATTACAAATGGAGACCCTTCAACGAGTTCCCGCCGATTGATGTGGTCATTCAGGAATCCCAGCCCAATGTTTCCCGCTGGAAGGCAGTCGGCTTAGGCGAAATTTCCGGCTCGGCCGGTCCTGCGGCGATGATGATGGCCATTTCCAACGCCATCGGAACGGACTACTGCGAATATCCGGCCACCCGTCAGGGTATTCTGCGTGCTATGGGC
>CAVJHY010000183.1:0-4044 GCA_963649405.1 bacterium | reverse complement strand
AGGCAATGCAGGCCATCGTCCATGCTGCCATGCTGGAAAGAGCAGTCGTAGATTACGAGTAATTTGTCAAAAGGAAGTCCGCTGATGCGGGCTTCCTTTTGGGTTTGCAGATTTTTTAGAAAAGTCAACTTTACTTATAAGCCTCCCTGATGAAAAGGAGACTTTTGACCGGATAAAATACTATCAATGTGACTTCCACATAAAAATATTTTTTCGTACCGACCATAAATATTGCGTATGGAAGATCCCCTGCCTAATCCTATCCACATACATATTTTTTCTTCGTTCCAGCCATAAACATTGTGTATAAAAGTTTTCCTTTGGAAGGGTATGGGAAACCGTTTTTTCAAAATGAAAGGTTTTCCGCTTAATCCTCCACACAGATATTGTCACTTCGATGCAGCAAATAATATTGTGTATAAAAGTTTTCCTTTGGAAGGGTACGGGAAACCCTTCCTTTTTCAAAATGAAGGGTTTCCCGCAAAAAATTCAAAATCACAGTTGTCCCCTTGCCCCTGTTTTCCCAAAGAAGAAAAGGGCGAGGGCACCAGGACCGACATGAGCGCCGGTGACAGGCTCGTAGTCCACGGTTAGGATATCTTTAGGCGGGCGTTTTTCGCTGAGTAGGCGGATGAGCAGCTGCAAATCGTCGGGGCAGTCTGCGTGTGCAATGCCGATGGTCTGCGTCTCCGGCTGCTCGACCAGTGCATTGTACCGGTCCGCCATCGCCTGAATTGCCCGCTTCCGTCCGCGCAAGAGCGCAAAGCTCACGATTTTCCCTTCGTCATCACCTTTGAGCAAAGGCATGATTTTGAGCAACGTGCCGACCAACGCTTTTACATTGGATAACCGCCCAGTGGAGCGCAAATGCTTTAAATCCTCCACCGTGAACACCTGACACATTGAGGAACGAAGCCCAAGCAGCGTGTCCGCCGCATCGTCCAAGGCACGGCCGCTGTCGCGCATTTCGACTGCTTTCATGACAAATAAGCCTTCGCCCAGCGATGCGCCGAAGGTGTCCACCAAGCGGATTTTTCGCTCAGGGAATTGCTCTTGAAGCTGCTGCGCGGCGGCTTCGGCGGACGCATAGGAGCCGCTGATGCCGGACGACATCCCGACAAACAAAATGTCCGAGCCGCCTTCCAAAATCGGCACCATGCAGTCCATGTACTGCTGCGGCGTGACCTGCGAGGTCGTCACCTGCTTGCCGCCTCGAATCGCGTCATAATAAGCGTGACTGTCAAAGGCGCGGGTATCCGTGCAGGCAAATTCCTGCCCGTCCATATGATAACAAAAAGCAACCACGGCCACCTGATGGCTGTTTAGCCATTCACTGTCCAGATTCGCCGAGGTGTCTGTTACAATCGTAAACACGACTTTATGCCTCCAATCTAATGTACCATATTAGATTAGCACATATATTTCTCCATGTCAAGAACTGCCATAATTTTGACATTTGATTTCGCAAACGCTTTATGCTATAATCGCCTTGGAAGGGGCGGATGACATGGCATATGACAAGGCACTCATCGCCGGAAAACTGCGGCGCTGGGAAGGGTATCTGGACAGGTTTGAGCTGCCCGCTTGGGAAAGCATCCCCGATATTGGCCTGTATATGGAGCAGGTGGTCGCCGTTTTGAAGGGGTATCTGGACTATCTGCCGCCGGAGCTGAAGGAGGAGCAGATTATCACCTCCGCCACCATCAACAACTATGTCCGCACGAAAATCATGCCCAGCCCGCGCAAAAAGCGGTATTATCGAGTGCATATCGCGTATTTAATCATGATTTGCACGATGAAACAGACGCTGAGCATTGCGATGGTGCAGCGGATGGTTCCGCTGAATCAAAGCGAGGACGAGGTGCGTACCGCGTATGAGTCCTATCGGGAACGGCACAAGCTGGCGGCGGCATACTTTGTGGAGCAGGTGCGGCTGGTATCGGCTGAAATTTTGGAGCATGAGGACAGACCAGCCTTGGCCGCCAAAGAGCCGAAGGAGCTGATTGCCACGGCAGTCATCATCAGCGGCTTTTCCAAGCTGCTGGCGGAGAAAATTTTGCTGTTAGATAATAAGACCTTAGAGAACGGCGGCAGTATCGAGATAGAGGGAAAATAATATGTACGAAGGCAAGTTGGTGCGCCTGCGGGCGCTGGAGCGGGACGACATCATCCGTTCCCATGAATTTGTGAACGACTATCAGACCATGCGCGGCGTGATGAGCGGGATGCTCTACCCCTCCTCCTTTGAGGATGAGACGCGCTGGGCAGACGGTCAGTCCAGCTATACCCGCGGCGAATACCAGTTCGGCGTGGAAACCTTGGCGGACAATACCTTCATCGGGCGCTGCGGCTTTACGAGGGTGGACTGGAAAAACAGGCTCGCGGAGCTGGGCATTTTAATCGGTGATTCCAAGTATCGCGGACACGGCTACGGTTCGGACGCGGTGCGCGTTCTCTGCAATTTCGGCTTTCAGGAGCTGAATCTGCACAAAATCAAGGCGACTGTGTTCGATTTTAATGAGGCGGCGCTGCGGTCTTACGAAAAATGCGGCTTTGTGCGCGAGGGCGTGATGCAGAAGGAGCTGTTCCGCGAGGGCAGCTATCACGATGTCATTGCGCTGGCACTTTTTCACGAATGAGCGGCATGAAAAAGCGGGCGCATCCCGTTTTATGGTGGGCGGGTGCGATGCTGGCGGCAGGCGCATTGCAAGTTTTGCCCATGCTGATGCCAAGCTCGGACTTCGGCATTCTGCTCTATGCCTTCTGCCTCTATGCCGTGCATCCCGCATGCGCGGCGGCGGTTTCGTATCGGCTGGTGCGCAAGCACGCCGTCCCGCCGATGGCCGCCTGTCTGCCGTTCGGTCTGTTCCTCATCGTCCTGCCGTTTTACACAGATGGTCTGCTGACGGGCATTGTCTGCATTTTAATTGGCATCGTCAGCGCGGCATGGGCGGAAGAGAGGAAGAAGCGGGAACGCAAGCACAAGTAAGCTGTTCATCACTATAAGAGGGAGAAACATAAAAATGGTTAATTTAAGCAGATTAGAAGAAATTCAAGACCTTCGCACCGTCTGGCCACACGAAGCCTTAGATTTTACGCCTTGGCTTTCTCAGGATGATAATATTTCTCTCCTTGCTGATGCAATCGGGCTTGATATTACCGTGGATGAAACTGAATCATCCGTGGGAGATTTTAATGTCGATATTTTTGCATCCGAAACAGGCACTGACCGAAAAATCATTATTGAAGGTTGACTTTGGCAATAAAGAGCAATGGAACGAACAATTTGACTGGATTATCGATACGATGCTCAAAATGAAGAGAGCATTCAAGAAATATCTATAAAAGCGGGAGCAATTAGAAAAATGAAATTTTTCAAAAAACTGTTGCATCATACAGGTGTACTGATTGGCTTGTGCGTGATGGCGGCGATGGTCATCGTGCTTCATGCGGCGGTGCTGAAACCGGCAGCGGACAGGCAGAGCGAGTCATTCGCCGTCACCGAGGACACGCCGCTTTCGCCAGTACAGGCGACTGATTCGGACAATGCCCAGACACTGGCGCGGGTATTTGAGGATGCCGTGCCGACCTTGAACGGCCAATCCATGACAGGCCTGCTCCGAAACACGACCTTTGAGGGGCAACAGGCGCGGATTTTGACCATGCAATACGAGCAATGCACCGTGCTTTGCGTCCGCCCCGTCACCGCCGCGCCCATCCTCTTGCAAAGCAGCCTTGACCTCCAGCTCGACACCGACCTTTCCGTCCTCTCCCTGCCCGCGACCTACGCCACTGACGGCGCAACGCATTGCCTCTACTTTTCCGGCGAAACCACTGCCTACGCCTTCATCGCCTCCGGCATGCCCAAAGACGACTTTCTGACACTGGCGGGAGAGCTGACATTTGTACGATAGTTAGTGGATAGTTAAATAGTGTTGAGCTGTTAGCCATTAGCTGTTAGCGGTTAGGAAAAGGGGTGGAGATGGGATCTAAATTTTTCTATAATTAATTTATTCAGCTTCACACACATATTATTCCTTCGCT
>CAVJHY010000182.1:0-4092 GCA_963649405.1 bacterium | reverse complement strand
TGCCCTTGCCACGCCTCGATGACTTGTTTTTCAATGCTTCGTTATCGGTCCGTGGCGAAGGCGGCTTGCTTCTTCATAAACACTCAACTGACCACTATTTCCTATTTTCTAACGGTTAATTGCTCTCCCCTATTCACTCACCGAATGCCCTTTTCAATGCTACGCCGTGCCGGTGCGACCATCAGTGCAAAGCCCACGCCCGCCGCGCCCTGTAAAAGATTGGGGACGACGCTGCCGACCGCGCCGGACACCCCATAGGACAAGATGAACGCCTCGACCATAAAATAGTCTGCCACCATCCATAATTCGCTCACGACATAAGCGATGATTTGATGCCGCCAGTCCTGCTGTTTGCGCAGCAGCAATCCGCAAATCAGCGCCATTCCGCCCTTAATGATGAGCGTCCACGGTGCATAAATGGCATAGCCCTGCAAAAGATCAGCCAATGCACTGCCCGCCGCTGCTGCCACAGCGGACACCGGTCCTAAAAACAGACTACCAAAGAGAATCACACCGTCTCCCAAATTCGCATAGCCAATCGCCGTCGGCACCTTCAAAAACATCGTAAAGCATGCCACAAGTGCCGCCAAAATCGCCAGTACAGCCATGCGCTTCACCCGTTTGTCCTCGTTCATACTTTCCGCCTCCATGCCCCGTCCTTCTCATTCGAAGCAGCGTTATCATAGTGAAAAACGCTCGATATGTCAAGCGTTTCCATGTATCAAAAAAGTTTTTAACGCACTATTTTCCATCTTGTGAATATATATGCCGATATGTTATAATTATGTAGTAGATTTGGAGGGTTGTATGCAGTATCGAGCTATTTTTCTGTATGCCAATTCCAGCCGCTCCTTCAGTCAGGAAACGGCGGCGAAAGTGTTCGAGCGGCTGAAGGCGGAAAATGTGCGCGTTTTCTGTGAGCCTTGGCTGGCGGAGCAATTATCCGGTGCTGAAAGCCGGGAGCTGAATGACATGGGGCGCGAACTGGATGCGCTGATTGTCGTCGGCGGGGACGGGACGCTCTTGCGTGCCGCGCCCGATGCCGTCAAGAATGGCATTCCCATGCTGGGCATTCACACAGGCACGGTCGGCTTCCTGATGGAAAGTACCCACGAAACAATGGACGAGGCGCTGTCCCGTCTGCTTTCGGGGAAGTATTCCATTGAAGAAAGAAGCATGCTGCAATGCCGCATGAGCGGGCTGGAAAACTCTCTGGCGCTCAACGACATCGCCATCACACGCGGCGAAAATCCGGGGCTGCTCAACATTCGCATTTTTGCGGACGGCGAGCATATCTATGATTTATCCGGCGACGGTGTGCTGATTTCGACCCCGACCGGCTGCACGGCCTATTCCCTGTCTGCCGGCGGTCCGATTGTCCGGCCGGACACCCATGTACTGACCATCATTCCCCTCTGCGCCCGCCAGCTTTTGGCGCGTCCCGTCGTGCTGCCCGCCGATGCAAGCATCACCTTGGAAGTCACTGTATCCGGTCCCGCGCACCCCATGATTTCGCTGGACGGGCAGAAGGTGCGCGTGATTCAGGAAAGCCGCGCCATCAAAATTTGTCGGGCGATCAAACGCGCCCGCTTCATCCGCTTTGAGGAACAGAGCTTCTTTGAGCAACTGCGGATTAAAAGCGCGATGTGGAATAAATTCTAAGCCATCACTCAACTGTGATTCTAAAAATATACTTTTAATCACTAAACTTGGAGGCAAATTATGAAAAACGCCCGCCAAACCGCGATCCTTTCCATTATCGAAAGTCAAGACATCGAGACACAGGAGGAGCTGGCCGCCGCACTGAAGGCAATGGGCATCAGCTCAACCCAAGCCACCATTTCCCGCGACATCAAGGAGCTGCGTCTTCTGAAGGTGCTGTCCTCGAACGGAGGGTATAAATATGCAACGGCGGAAAAGGCCGAACATGGCCTGTCCGACCGCTTTGTCCGCATTTTTGTGGACTCCGTTCTCTCCATCAGCTACGCCAACAACATCATCGTCATCAAAACCCTCTCCGGCAGCGCCAACGCCGCGGCAGAGGCGATTGACAGTATGCGCTGGCCGGAAATTTTGGGCACGATGGCAGGCGACAACACCATTTTGGTCATCACCAGCAAAAACGAAGAAGCGCCGGTCATTGTGGATGCATTAAAAGAAATCATCGGACACTAACTCACACAGTAGCTATCATCGGGCGTTAAAGGAGAAAGCCTATGCTGGAATCTCTGCTCATCCGAAACATCGCGCTGATTGATTCTCTCACCGTGTCCTTCGGCTCAGGGCTTCATGTGCTGACTGGCGAAACAGGTGCCGGCAAGTCCATCATTGTGGATGCGCTGCTCCTCCTGCTGGGCGATCGCGCCTCGCGGGAGCTAATCCGCACGGGCAGCGACAAAGCCTATGTGGAGGGGCAATTCAGCGTGTCTTCCTGCGCCCTCGCCTTAGAATTTTTGAAGGCGAACGAGCTGGACGCGGAGGACGGCTGCATCATCCTTTCCCGCGAAATCACCGCCGCAGGCCGCTCCTCCTGCCGCATCAACGGGATGCTCTTCCCGCTCTCTCTGTATCGGTCACTGACTGCCCTCTTAATGGACATTCACGGTCAGCACGAATGCCAGTCTTTGATGGATGAAAAGCAGCATCTGCGTCTCTTGGATGCCTTCGGCGATGCTCAGCATCGAGCGCTTTTGACCTCTGTTTCCGCCGATTATCAGGCGATGAAAGAGACGGCGACTGCCCTTAATAAGCTCAAAAACGACCTCCGTGTCCAGCAAGAGCGGGAGGACATTCTGCGCTATCAGCAGCAGGAATTAAAAAACGCGCATTTGGTGCGTGGCGAGGAAGACGAGCTTGTTCGGGAACGCGATCTGAACAAAAACGCTGAAAAAATCGAGTCGCGTCTTAGAGATGCCTACGCGCAGGTCTACGGCGATGCCCATTCCGCCTCCGCCTTGGATGCGCTGCGTTCTGCTGCTTCCTCGCTTCAGGAGCTTGCGCCTTTTGATGAACAATTCAAGGATTTGGCCGAGCGCACGCAGAGCTTGTATTACGATGTGGAAGATGTCGGGCTGACCCTGCGGGACAAGCTGGACAGCCTGAATTTTGATGAAGACCGCATGGAGGAAATCATGGCGCGGCTGGATTTGCTGCGCCGTCTTTCCCGAAAATACGGCGCGACGACCGGCGATATGCTGGATAAATTAGAAGAAATCAACCAAGCCTTGGACAACCTCTCCAACGCAGACGAACGGCTGGATGAGCTGGAAAAGACGCTGGACAAGCAGAAAAAGCAGTATCACGCTTCCGCACAGGCGCTTTCCGAATCGCGCAAAAAACTGGCGCGGAGCTTTGAAACGCGCATGGAAGCGCAGCTCAATGACCTGAATATGCGCGGCACACGCTTTGCGGTCTCGCTCACGGCGGGGACAGAAACTTCCTCCGGCATGGACGAATGCGCCTTCTTAATCGCGCCGAATCGCGGTGAAAAGCTGCAATCCTTGTCGCAGACGGCCTCCGGCGGCGAGCTGTCGCGTCTGATGCTGGCGATTAAGTCCATTGCGGCGGCTCAGTCGCTCATTCCTTCGATGGTTTTTGACGAGATTGACACGGGCATCAGCGGACGCACGGCGCAGGTGGTGGCTGAAAAAATGGCAGATATTGCGCGGTATCGGCAGGTGCTTTGCGTGACGCACTTATCGCAAATCGCAGCAATGGCCGACCGCCAATATTTAGTCGAAAAAGCATTTGACGGTCAGCGCACGGTCACACATATTGTTGAATTAGACGAGCAGGGACGCATTGACGAGCTGAGCCGCATGGTCGGCGGTGCCGATGCGGACAGCGAAAGCGCCCGCTCCCATGCCAAAGCGTTACTTATGCAGGCGAGAAACTATAAAAAGTAAACGAAGTTATATGGGGGAACCGGTCTTTGTACGCCAAAGAAAGATTCCCTCATGCCCCTTCAAGAAGGCGTATAAGTAAAGTTAAGACATCACCGCACAATTCAGCAACGCGCAAAAAAGTGCCTTTTGTGCCATCTACTTCTTGCAAAAATCTCGATTTACAGAAAGTAAACCATCGATTTTTGCA
>CAVJHY010000181.1:0-4125 GCA_963649405.1 bacterium | reverse complement strand
ATGTGGTTCTTCCATATTTCTGGATACCCGAGGATAACCTCGACCTGCGCGTCCGTCGCGACCATGTTCCATACGATGTGTGGGAACGGCAGGGATATTTGCAGACCACCGAGGGCAATGTCGTTCACTACGGCTATATTGAAAAATTCATCGAGCGGCTCGGTGAGCGTTTCAATATCCGCGAGATCGCCTTTGACCGCTGGGGCGCTGTGCAGATGGTGCAGAACCTTGAGGGCATGGGCTTCACGGTCGTGCCTTTCGGACAGGGCTTCAAGGATATGTCCCCGCCCACCAAGGAACTGATGAAGCTGGTGTTAGAGCAGAAAATCGCCCACGGCGGGCATCCCGTCCTCCGCTGGATGATGGACAACATCTACATCCGCACTGACCCGGCGGGCAACATCAAGCCGGACAAGGCAAAGTCCACAGAGAAAATAGACGGTGCTGTAGCAACCGTTATGGCTCTGGATCGCGCGATACGCTGCGGGAATCAGAATACGGCATCGGTGTATGACTCGAGAGGGATACTGTTCATCTGATACGCAATGCAAATACGCAAGAATTGCATACTCAATAGTCTGTAAACACGCAATACTTGCGTATATGGCTTGCGCATTTTTCGCTTTTATGGTATCATTCTACTGAGGTGATCACTATGACGCTGAAAGAACTGCGCAAACAGAAGAAGCTGACGCAGGTGGAATGCGCCGCTTACTTGGGTATTCCGGTACGGACCTATCAGTGTTACGAGACCGATGAGCGAAAGCGCGATTCCTTTAAATACCAGTACATGATGCAAAAGCTGGATCAATACGGTTATGTGGATGAGCAGACCGGCATACTGCCAATCGGAAAAATCCGGGAAGTCGCGACCGGAATTTTTGCCGATTATGATGTGTCCTACTGCTATCTTTTCGGTTCCTATGCCAAGGGTCTGGCAACGGAAACCAGTGATGTAGATCTACTTGTCGCCACCTCCGTTTCCGGGATGCGTTTTTACGACATGGTGGAGGCTCTTCGTGAGGGTCTGAAGAAAAAAGTGGATGTTCTCAACCTGGAACAGCTGAACAACAACCCGGAACTCATGGGTGAGATTTTGAAGGATGGGATCAAAATCTATGGATAACAAGAAGACGGATTCGTATTATATTCAGAAAATCACAACGGACCTTGCCTTCCTTGTGGCCCATACGGAGGGACTTTCCGAGGAGCAGCTTGAAGCACAGGAGATTTTGCTTGATTCCGTTATGTTCCGCCTGATACAGATTTCGGAGAATTCCGACAAACTGTCCGAGAATTTCAAGCATCAGCATCCGGAAATACCGTGGCGAGCCATGAAGGGCCTGCGCAACAGGATTGTCCATGAATACGGCGCAGTTGACCTTGGCGTTGTCTATGATACCGTGAGAAAAGACATTCCGGAGCTGCTCCATACCCTAGAGGCTTTTCTATGAAATACTATGTTACAGCGGATGTCCACGGCTTTTTTGATGAGTTTTGCTCTGCGCTGGATGCCGCAGGTTACTTTAGAGACACGAGCCCGCACAAATTAATCATTTGCGGTGACCTGTTCGACAGAGGGCAGCAGGCATGGAAGCTGCAGGAATTCATTCTCACATTGCTCGAAAAAGATGAAGTAATTCTCATAAGAGGCAATCACGAGGATTTGACGCTCAACTTGCTGAATGGTTGGCATCGAGATAGCTATCTGCAGTCCCATCACATCGCAAACGGGACGCTTGACACAGTGCTGCAGCTGACGAAGAGCAGCCCTGACGACCTTTTTTCCGATTCCGACACGGTCGGGAAAAATTTTCTCCGAAGCCCTTATATACAGACCATCATCCCCGCCATGCTTGATTATTATGAAACTCCGCATTATATTTTCACCCACGGCTGGATTCCATGCACGGCAATTCACCTGAGCCCATATCACACCGAATATGCCTTTACGGAAAATTGGCGGCATGCGTCTGAAAAAGCATGGGCTGATGCGAGATGGCAAAACGGCATGGAAGCCGCACACAGCGGGATTACGGAACCCGGCAAGACAATCGTCTGCGGACACTGGCACTGTTCCTTCGGCCATGCCCTGTATGAGGGTAAAGGAGGCGAGTTTAATAACTTCCCGGATTTTACGCCCTATTATGCAGACGGAATTATCGCGCTGGATGCGTGTACGGCGAGATCGAAAAGTGTCAATTGTATTGTGATAGACGATTAAGTTTTTGCATCACAAGTCGGAAACTCCCGGAAAATCAAAAGTTTTTGCAGTTCAAGTCCGGAGCTTTCCAGTCTTGCGTATTTGCTGATTTCAAAACACGCAAAAGTTGCGTATTTTCATTGCGTATTTTAAGCATCTGTCTTACGGCAGGTGCTTTTCTTATACCCAAATTCAAGGAGAGTGATTCTATATGGGTACCCATATAGGCATTTTTACAGGTCTTTTTCGCTCCCGAGACAAGCCTTCAAACAGCCTAAACGGCTCGGGCTACCGATTCTTCTTCGGCGGGTCGACCTCCGGCAAGCCGGTCAATGAGCGGTCTGCCATGCAGATGACCGCAGTGTACGCCTGCGTGCGCATTCTTTCGGAATCGGTCGCGGGACTTCCGATTCATCTCTACCGCTACCGCAACGATGGGAGCAAAGAGAAGGCTCTGCGCCATCCGCTATACCGGCTGCTCCATGATGAACCGAACCCCGAGATGACCTCTTTCGTGTTCCGCGAGACCCTCATGACGCACCTTTTACTCTACGGCAACGCTTACGCACAGATCATCCGCAACGGCAAAGGTGAGTTGGTCGCGCTCTATCCCCTCATGCCAAACCGCATGACGGTTGACCGGGATGACAGGGGCCGGCTCTACTACCAATACCAGATGCAGGAATCGGACCCGCCGACTGAGAAGGTTGGCACGGTCACCCTTGCACCATCGGATGTGCTACATGTGCCGGGTCTCGGCTTTGACGGGCTGGTGGGCTACAGTCCTATCGCAATGGCGAAGAACGCTATCGGCATGGCGATTGCCTGCGAGGAGTACGGTGCGAAGTTCTTCGCAAACGGAGCCACGCCGGGCGGTTTGCTTGAGTTTCCGGGTACGGTCAAGAATCCGGACGCCATCCGCGAAAGCTGGAGTCGTGGCTTCTCCGGCGGCAATTCCCACAAGGTCGCCATTCTCGAGGAAGGAATGAAGTACACGCCTATCTCCATCTCCCCCGAGCAGGCGCAGTTCCTCGAGACCCGCAAATTTCAGATAGATGAAATCGCTCGAATTTTCCGTGTTCCTCCGCATATGGTGGGTGACCTGGAAAAGTCGAGCTTTTCTAATATCGAGCAGCAATCCCTTGAGTTCGTAAAATACACGCTTGAACCATGGATTGTGCGGTGGGAGCAATCCTTAAATCGGGCCCTGCTCACAGCCGGTGAAAAGCCCGACTACTTTATCAAGTTCAATGTGGACGGCCTGCTGCGAGGAGACTACCAGAGCCGCATGAACGGCTATGCAGTGGCGCGTCAGAACGGCTGGATGTCCGCGAACGACATCCGCGAGCTTGAAAATCTCGACCGCATCCCTGCCGAGGACGGCGGTGACCTGTACCTCATTAACGGCAATATGACAAAACTCGCGGACGCGGGTATTTTTGCGGCTTCTGCCGCGGGAAAGGAGGAAAACGCGAATGAAGAAGTTCTGGAACTGGAAGAATCAGACGGAAGCAACGGAGACCCCGCAGGAGCGGACGCTGTTTCTGAGCGGCACCATCGCCGAGGAAAGCTGGTTTGACGATGATGTCACGCCGCAGCTTTTCAAGGATGAGCTCATGGCGGGCTCGGGAGATATTACCGTGTGGATTAACTCACCCGGCGGCGACTGCGTGGCGGCAGCACAAATCTACAACATGCTCATGGACTACAAGGGTAATGTGACCGTCAAGATTGACGGTATCGCGGCATCCGCAGCATCCGTCATCGCCATGGCCGGCAACCGTGTGCTCATGTCCCCGGTGTCCATGCTCATGATTCACAACCCCGCCACCATTGCCTGCGGCGACTCCGGCGAGATGCAGAAGGCCATCGAGATGCTCGGAAGCGTGAAGGATTCCATCATCAACGCCTATGAGATCAAG
>CAVJHY010000180.1:0-4132 GCA_963649405.1 bacterium | reverse complement strand
AAAGAGAATTTTTTCAAAAAAGTCACTTCTCCCGCAAAAACCTACCGTATCTCCTTGACCTTATAGTCATGTGCCTCTACCATTTCCCGAAGCACTGCATCGTCCACAGGCGCGGAGAGGGTTAGCACGGCCTCGCCCTTTTCGTGGCTGACCGCGGCGCTTTCGACATTCGGCAGCGCCTCCAACGCTGCCTTGACCGTCGCCTCGCAGTGCGGACACATCATGCCCTCAATGTGCATCACCCGATGCAGTTTCGTGTCTGGCACGGCTGCGGCAGACATGTGAAGGTCAATCGGCTTGATGCTGCAGTCACGGCTCGCATCATGAATCTTCAAAAGATTGAGCCGTAAGGCGTTCGAGACTACACAGAAACTGCTTAGGCTCATCGCCGCTGCGCCGAACATGGGATTAAGCGTTAAGCCCAAAGGAATGAATACGCCCGCCGCCAGCGGAATGCCGATGCTGTTATAAAAGAACGCCCAGAACAAGTTCTCGTGAATGTTACGCAAAACGGCGCGGCTCAGACGAATGGTGGCAGGGACATCGCTTAAATGGCTCTTCATCAGCACCACATCCGCCGCGTCAATCGCCACATCCGTCCCCGCGCCAATCGCCATGCCAATGTCCGCACGGGTCAAAGCGGGCGCATCGTTAATGCCGTCGCCCACCATCGCCACCTTGCCCTGCACCTTTAATTCGCGCACAACGCGCTCCTTGCCATCCGGCAGAACGCCCGCAATCACCTGATCCACGCCCGCCTGAGCGCCAATTGCCTGTGCCGTGCGTTCATTGTCGCCCGTCAGCATGACCACGCGCAGCCCCATGTGCTGCAGCTCGCGCACCGCTTGCGAGCTGTCCGCCTTCATGACATCCGCCACGGCAATCACGCCCAAAAGCGAAGCACCGCGGCTGAAAAATAAGGGGGTCTTGCCCTGTGCGGCAAAGGTCTCCGCCTTTGCCTTGATGTCAGCGGAAATCGCCGATTGGCTCGAAATAAACGCAAGATTCCCGCCGGAAACGGTTTGCCCGTCCACAGTACCCCTTAAGCCGTTGCCGGGAAAGGCAGAAAAATCAGCAGCGTCCGGCGAAGTTATATGCAGCTCTTCGCCTTTTTTTAAGATGGCACGCGCCAAGGGATGTTCGCTCTTTTTTTCCAAGGAAAGCGCCAAGGAAAGAAGCTGCTCTTCCGTTACATTCGGCGCGGGCAGGATGTCCGTCACCACCGGTTCGCCGGTCGTGATGGTGCCGGTCTTGTCCAAAGCGACAATTTGTATGCGCCCCGTTTCCTCTAAAGAAGCCGCCGTTTTGAACAGAATGCCGTTTTTTGCGCCCATGCCGCTGCCCACCATGATGGCAACCGGCGTGGCCAGCCCCAAGGCGCAGGGGCAGCTAATCACCAGCACAGAAATGCCCCGCGCCAGCGCATAGCCGACTTCCTTACCAAGCAGCAGCCACACAAGAGTGGTCACGGCGGCAATGGTCATCACGGTCGGGACGAAAATGCCGGACACCTTGTCGGCAATCTTCGCAATGGGCGCCTTGGTCGCCGCAGCATCGCCAACCATTTGAATGATTTGCGAAAGGGTCGTGTCCTCGCCCACGCGGGTGGCGCGGCATTTGAGAAAGCCGGATTGGTTGACCGTCGCGGCGGAAACGGCATCGCCCGCCGCCTTGTCCGCCGGAATGCTCTCACCCGTCAGCGCGGCTTCGTTGACCGCACTGCTGCCTTCCAGCACCACACCATCCACGGGAATGCTTTCACCGGGGCGAACAACAAACACATCGCCCGTCTGCACCTCGGCAATCGGCACAACAGTCTCCGTGGCGCCTTTCAAAACGGTCGCCGTCTGCGGTGCTAATTTCATCAGCCCCTTCAGCGCGTCCGTTGTCTTGCCCTTGGAACGCGCTTCCAAAGTTTTGCCCACGGTGATGAGCGTCAAAATCATGGCGGCGGATTCAAAATAAAAGTCGTCCATGTACTGCATGACCGCCGCCGTATCGCCGCGCACCTGAGCGCCCGTCATGGCAAAGAGCGCGTAGGTGCTGTATACAAAAGCCGCCGTTGCGCCCAGCGCCACCAATGTATCCATATTCGGAGCGCGGTGCAAGAGGCTTTTGAAGCCGCTGATAAAAAAGCGCTGGTTGATAACCATCACGATGACCGTGAGCAGCAGTTCTAAAAGCCCCATTGCCGCATGATTGTCCTCAAAAAACGCGGGTACGGGGAAGCCCCACATCATGTGACCCATTGAAAAATACATCAGCACGATCAAAAAGAGGAGCGACCAGCACAGTCTTTTTTTGAGCTTGGGCGTTTCATGATCCACAAGTGTCGTCTCTGCGTCTTGCGTATTCTGCTGTTTCGTACCCTTCAGCGATGCGCCGTAGCCCGCCGCCGTGACCGCCGCAATGATGCTTTCCGGCGATGCTTCGCCCTCCACGCCCATTGAGTTGGTCAGCAGGCTCACCGAGCAGCTTGTCACGCCTGCCACCTTCGATACGGCCTTTTCCACCCGTGCGCTGCACGCCGCACAGCTCATGCCGGTTACACTGTATTGCTTCATAATGGACTCCTTTTTTTATGTGGGGTTTATGTGGGGAAATCATTCTTTATGCGATAAAGAATGGTTTCCCCACACCCTTTCCAAGAAAGCGTATAGGGAAATTTGATTGAGTGATTTTCCATTGAGCGCCATCTCTGAAAGGGGATTATTTCATGAGCTTTTTCATGGTGGTCAGCAGCTCGTCAATCGCCTCATCCTTGCCCGAACGGATATCCTGCGCGACACAGGTTTTGATGTGGTTGGCGAGCAGTTCCCGATTAAAGGCGTTGACTGCCGCGCTGACCGCCGCAGACTGCACCAAAATATCCGGACAATACGCGCATTCTTCCACCATCTTGCGGATGCCGCGCACCTGTCCCTCAATGCGATTCAAGCGATGAATGAGTTTCTTGTACTCCTCCGGCGAGCGCTCCTTGCGCCGCGCCGAGCAATGACAGCAGGGCATATTTTTCTCCATGCTCCCGCCTCCTTTCGCACTTCGGCAAGATTATCATATACCCCCATGAGGTATTTGTCAAGCGCTGTGATGGGTGATTGATACGGCACTGGTTTGGTATTTTGCTGGCAAGTGGATAGTGATTAGTAGGAGGGCTATGAAGCAGAGTTTCTTGCCTCATGCTTTATAACATTGGCAAGCCATTTACATTATTTCATTGTAGCTTCAACAAAAAAGAAACCACCGGTATAGCCAGTAGTCAGCCCTCTGACAACCCCGCCAAATAAGAAGGCGAGGTTTTGTTGTGTCGAAAAGCAGGAAATAGCGAAGACCCAAGAGCCAAGAGTCAACCATCCTCTTAATATTCTGGATAGTGTTGGTCAGAAAGCAGTACTCGCGCATGTTGCGAATTCCGAGCATACGAACAAAGCACAAGCCATGTTTGATTTTCGTTTCAGCAAAGGGATGCTCAATCGTTTTCTTACGGCGATTATGGCATTACTACACAATTCGACGACTCGCAATAATGTGCGATGATGTCCTAAAGTGGAGCAATAACAAAGCCATGCGTCATATCTCTTTACAACATAGAGAAATTCCGAAAAAAATTTTCAAAAACACTTGCTTTTTTGACTGTCCTGCGTTATAATAATTGAGCTGTTAAAAGCAGCTCCACTGTGCGCCCTTAGCTCAGCTGGATAGAGTGTTTGACTACGAATCAAAAGGCCGAGGGTTCGAATCCCCCAGGGCGCGCCAAAATCCATCTCACAGGAGATGGATTTTTTGCTTTCAAAATAAATGCCCTGCATAAATTCTGATTTTCGCAGAAAAATGGTTGACAAAACCTGAAGAATGCATTATAATAACTATTGTTGCGGTTAGCGGCCATGGCGGAATTGGCATACGCGCACGTTTGAGGGGCGTGTTCTTAACCGAGTACGAGTTCAAGTCTCGTTGGCCGCACCATGCTCCGTCTCGAGAGAGATGGAGTTTTTGTTATACGCAAAAAGCACGGAAAATTTTGCTTCCGTGCTTTTATCTATGTCTAAGAGCAACATCCACCGACTCAACCGATGGTTTTAATTTAGGGCAACGCCGCATAATACGGTCATAGTGTGACGCAAAGTCAAAA
>CAVJHY010000179.1:0-4136 GCA_963649405.1 bacterium | reverse complement strand
AGATGCACGGAGGTTGAAAACCTGAAAGGTTTTCAAGTCTGCCTACGGCAGACTGCCGATGTCTCAATCAAAGATTGAGGCGAGGCACCGTAAAGGCACATTTTGCGCGTTGCTGAATTGTGCGGTGATGCCCTAATGTTTTCTATTGTAAATCCGCTTCTTTTTGCTTGACAAGCCTACTCTATTTGCGGTATTTTGTATGCTGTGATGCTATTGCATCTGCGTCAATGTGAGAGGAGGATCGGCTCATGCTTTTCATCGGCATTTGCGGTGCCAGCGGGTCGGGAAAATCGACGCTGGCAGAGGAGCTGACACGCGCCATCGGCGTTAAAAGCACCGTCATCAATCAGGATGCGTACTATCTGGATCATTCTAACCTGTCCTTTGAAGAGCGGGCTGCGCTCAATTATGATGAGCCGTGCATTTTTGACCATGACCTTTTGTACAAGGACATTTGCACGCTGCTGGACGGCAAGCCCATCGAACGCAAGGCGTATGACTTTTCCCTCCATGCGCGGTGCGACACGCACGAAAAGATCGAGCCGTCCGAAGTGCTGATTGTCGAGGGCATTCATGCCTTCTATGACCCGCGCCTGTGTGAAAAAATGTACTTAAAGCTCTACATTTCCGTGGAGCCGGACATTTGCCTTCTGCGCCGCATCACGCGGGACATCAAGGAGCGCGGGCGGCAGATTGACAACATTTCCGCGCAGTATCTGGCCACTGTCAAGCCCATGTATGACCGCTACATCCGCAATTATGTGCATGAGGCGGATGTCATTGTCGCCCGTGGCGGCAAAAATGCCCGCATTGTCGAAATTCTGGCGGGCTATCTGCGAGATAAATTATCCGAAAAGGATGAAAGGACGCTTTAACCGCCATGAACAGCTTGAAAAAAGTGCTTATTTTTCTGCTGGTACTTTGCTCTGTTTTGCCTGTCGCCTTGGCTGAAAACACGGGCGACCCGACACAATTTGCCGATTTTTCCGAAAAATTTGGCGCATACTTCTTAGACGATGCGGACGCAGAGCCGATTATCACCGAAAACAGCTACCAGAGCCACGATATGTACTTTGAAATCCGCTCGGAGCGGGCGAACAAGTCCGATGTCTATGTGGTGGATATTTATGTGCGCTCGGTGGAAGTCATTCAGCGGGCTTTCGGCGGCGGAAAGTGGGGCGGCAATTTGGAGCGCGTCCCAGCCATTGCGGAGCGCAGCGGTGCTATCTTGGCCATCACGGGCGACAACAGCCAAAATTTCAAAAAGGGCTGGATTTTTATCAACGGCGAGCGCAAGCGCAAATGTTCTGCCACCATTGCTCGTCATCTGTGCATCCTTTATAAGAACGGCGTGATGGAGACCATCAACGGCAAAAATGTGGATAACAAGGTCATTTCCAACTCCGCTGACCAGATTTGGCAGACCTTTCTCTTCGGCCCCGGCCTGCTGGACGCGAACGGCAAGGCGTACACCAAGTTTAATTCCAGCGTGTCGCCCGCCAATCCCCGCTCCGTCATCGGCTATTTTGAGCCGGGGCATTACTGCTTCGTGCAGGTGGATGGCCGCTCGACCAAGAGCGCCCTTGAAAGTGGCAGCAAAAACAGCGGCATGAAGCTCGTTGCGCTGGCGGAATATATGGAGGGCTTGGGCTGCAAGGCAGCCTATAATCTGGACGGCGGGCAGTCCTCCGTCCTGTGGTTTAACGGCGACATCATTTCCACGCCGTATAACGGGGGACGGAAAATTGCGGATGTTGTGGCATTAATACCGTAAAAGCGAATGATCCATTCAAACAAGAGATTTTGACCGCATGAAATTGGTCGAAATTTTTCTGCTTTCTGCGTTCCTCCGTCCTCTGGTTTAACGATGAAATCGTCTCCACGCCCTATAAAGGCGGCCGTCAAGTCGGCGATGTGATTGTGCTTGTAGAAAAATAAGCCTACTGTTATACGCTTTTTCAAAAGCGAAAGGAAAGCAATTATTTATGAAAAGATTTCATTTTATTGCCCTTTCTATTTTTCTTTTTCTCCTGCCTCTCTCCGCTCAGGCCGCCGAAAAACTGACCGGCTTTTATGTCTCCTCCACGACGGCAACAGAGGAAGGTCAGCTCCCAATTGATGCTGTTTCATGGTATCAGTATAATTCAAAATATTATCTTTTCCTGCCCGGCACGGCAGACGCAAGCCAAATGCATATTTATTATACAGGTGTTTCGCAGATTTCGCTGAACGACCAGCCCATTTCAAACGGCGAAGTATTTTCCTTTACGGTTGGCGAAATTGTCAAACTGCGCGTAGGGAACAAAAAAGCCTCATACAGTGTAAAGGTGATGCAAGGCTCACACATCCCCACCCTGTTCATTGAAACGGAATCCGGCTCACTTAAAACCATTGAAGCCTCCAAAAAAAACAAGGAAAAAGGAATGCTGCTGGCGCTGGATGAAAACGGGCAGGCGGTGTATGACGGCAATCTGGCACACATCAAAATCCGCGGCAATATGTCCACCCGCTTCAACAAAAAGAGCTATACCATCAAATTGGAAAAAAGCACGGATATGTTCGGCTTCGGCAAGACGAAAAAATGGGTGCTGATTGGCAACGCCCGCGATAAGTCCCTCTTGCGCAACCAAATCACCTATGACATGGCGCAGTATGTTGGCCTTGCCTATTCGTCGGATTGTCGGCAGGTGGAAGTCTACATCAACCATGAATATCGCGGGACATATCTTTTTTCAGATAAAATCCAGATTTCCGATGCGAGCGTTGATATTACCGATTTGCAGGAAGCAACGGAGCTGCTGAACGAGGCGGCGCTGGAAACCTATCCAAAGGTCGGCTCGACCAAGCCCGCAATTCGGCAATTCAAGGCATATGATATTCCGAGCATCCCCGATGACATCACCGGTGGGTACTTGGTGGAATATGAAATCTATGCCTCGCGCTATAAGGAAGAGCTGAGTGCCTATTATACCACCCATAAAAGGGTGCTGGTCGTCAAGGATCCTGCGGTCATATCCACCGAACAAGCGGAATATATTTTCAGCTTCATGCAGGGCTTTGAAAACGCCATTTTTGCCGAGAACGGCATTGACCCCGATACAGGCAAGCATTACAGCGACTTTGTGGATATGGAGTCGCTGACGAAAAAATTCATGATTGAGGAAATCAGCAAAAATTACGATGCCAATAACTCCAGCCAATACTTCTATAAGCCGTCTGACAGCGAAAGTGAAAAAGCCTACTGCGGCCCTGTCTGGGACTATGATTCTGCCTACGGCAGCTATGCTCGCGCCGCAGGCACACATAGCTATCTTTCGCCAAGAGGCTTGCAGCAAACAACAAACAGCGCCGCATGGTGGCCGCGCCTCTATGAAAAGAGCGATTTTGTCAGTGCCGTCTGCGAGACATGGCAAAACTCCTTTGTACCCGCCATTCGTGTGCTGCTGGGGCAGGAAACGGACGAGAGCGGTACACTTTTGTCCATCAAGCAATATGCCGAAAATATCCGCGCCAGCGCCAACATGAATTTCATCCGCTGGCCAATGAAGCAGAGCAGCAATAACTCAGCCAAAACTGGCAAAACCTACGATGCCAATATTGACTACCTGACGAATTTCATCTCCGAACGATATGACTTCTTGCAGGAAAAATGGGAAACGCAGGAATAAAATGGTGCATTGAAAAAACACGCGAAAAATCTTTCCTTTATAAAAAATTATTATGACCTTCTCGCAGATACTGCTTTTTCGTTGCAACAATAAATATTGTGAATAAAGGTTTTCCTTAGAAGGGTACGGAAACCCTTCCTTTTTTAAGGCAACACCGCACAAATGAGGCGGCGCGATAAATAGTGAATTTTGTGTCAGATGCGATTGCAAAAATCGATGGTTTACTTTCTGTAAATCGAGATTTTTGCAAGAAGTAGATGTCACAAAAGGCACTTTTTTGCGCGTTGCTGAATTGTGCGGTATTGCCTTAAAAGAAAAGGTTTCTCGCTTATATTATCTCAAATCAAATCCGCATATTGGGCGTGAACAATCTCAACCAGCTTATCCGGCGGCAACAGCATCTGTTCACCGCACAGACCGGCGCTGACGGCGATTTCATCGCAAAGCTGCGCAGTTTCGTCGATATAG
>CAVJHY010000178.1:0-4146 GCA_963649405.1 bacterium | reverse complement strand
TTTGCGCCTGAAAAATGGCGAAAGCACCCCTCGCTTACGTGAAATCGAGGATGATTTGACCTCCTTAGATGCCCCCGATGACGATGACGCGGAACGCACCGAACCGGAATTTGAAGACCCTAACAAATATACGGACTGAACGCTGACCAAACAACGTCTCAAACAAGCCAAACGACTGTTGCCATCATAGGTACGCCCCGCTATTTCGCTCTTCCATTAAAAAAGATGCATTTTTTCAAGATGCATCTTTTTTGCAATGCGCTCAACGCACTGTTTATTCCTTCATTTTTCCCAGCAAATTCAAAAACATCTCAGACATCATGCGCTGTATTTCCGCGTTCTCGAAACGGTATATTTTTGCCGCACACAGACAGACGATGCCGTGTATGTAAATCCACAAATGGCGATATAACCGCTCCGCCGCCGGACGCGGCAAGCCATATGGACGCATAATATAAGGAAAGAATTTGCTCATAGCTGTCCTCCAGCAGCGGCAAAATGTGCTCCAATGATGTGCTTTCTGCCGTTCCATTCATGAACAGCAGATAGAACAGCCACGGCTCATCCTCCGCAAAACGAACCTACTGCTCGCCCACCTCACGAAAGAAAATCTGCTGCTTTAGCCCCTCTTCGACATACCCCTTGTACACGACCTTCGCCGCCTCAATTACGGCGTTCTGTACCTCCTCCATACCGGAAAAGGCCATGAAAATCGGACACGCAGAGCTGCTCAGCCGCTTTCCCAAGCTCCGCGATGTCAGTCCTTCCATCTCCCGCTTCCAGTACAATCTGCAGTGCTGCACTCACAATTTCTTTCCGCGTAACCTTCGCTTTCGGTAGCATAAGCATCTTTCTTAGAGCAACCGTTCTATATCATGTATTCTAATTTTATAACATGAAATTTGGCAAAGTCAAACCGCAGCAAAAAAATCGAAGGTCATTTCATTCTTCGTCTGAATTATGAATCGTCGCACTTTATTTTTATCGGGTTTTGTGCTATAATCATTTTGAGAAAAAATGCGCGTGAAGGGCTGCCGCGCATTCAGAACGGAAAGACGGGTGTGGTCATGGAGTTATTTGATGAGCAGGGTGAGCGATTGGTGGAGGCCATTTTGTCCATGCAGACCAAAGAGGAGCTGAAAGGCTTTCTGACGGATTTATGTACCATTCAGGAAATTCACAGCATGGCGCAGCGTTATGAGGTGGCCGGTCTGCTGAAAAAAGGACTGACATATGACCAAATCTGTGAGCAGTCGGGTGCGAGCAAGGCGACAATTAGCCGTGTCAACCGTTCCCTTGTCTGGGGCGCGGGAGGGTATCAAAGCGCACTGTCAAAGCAAGAGGAACAGTCAGAAGAATGACCTATGCCACGCATTCATGGTTAGTTGATGAGTACGTCATCGTTTCAGGGCATTTCGTCCCGAGAATTAGGATGCACACTATTCCTAAAAATAAACATAAAGAGGAAACAGAATGGATTTGCAAGCATTAAACCCCATGCAGCGGAAGGCCGCTGAGACGATTTCCGGTCCTGTATTAATTTTGGCGGGCGCGGGCAGCGGGAAAACCCGCACATTGACCTATCGAATCGCCAACATTTTGCGCAAGGGTGTCCTGCCCTATCAGATTTTGGCGTTAACGTTCACCAACAAAGCGGCGCATGAGATGCGTGATCGCGTGGAAAAGTTGGTGGGCGAGGCAGCCGGTGATATGTGGCTGGGGACATTCCATTCCGTGTGCGTTCGGATGCTGCGGCGCGATATTGAAAAAATCGGCTATCAGCGGTCGTTCACCATCTATGACGATGACGACCAGACCCGCGTCATTCGGGATGTTTTGCGCACCCTGAATATTGACGATAAATCGCTGACACCGCGTGAGGTGCGCAGCAAAATTTCCGATGCGAAAAACCATATGTTAAGCCCTGATGAATGGTTTGCGGCCTCTGAGCGGAATTTCCGCGCCCAGCAGGTGCATGATATTTATTCGATGTATGAACAGCGTTTAAAGGGCGCGAACGCGCTGGACTTTGACGATTTGCTTCTCAAGACGCTCCAGCTATTTTTAGATCACCCGCCGGTGCTGGATTATTATCGCAGCAAATTTTTGTATGTCCATGTGGACGAGTATCAGGATACGAACATGGCGCAGTACCAGTTCGTGCGGCTGTTGACCGAGGAAAGCCGCAACCTGTGCGTGGTCGGCGATGATGACCAGTCCATTTACGGCTGGCGCGGCGCGGATATCCGCAACATTCTGGAATTTGAGAAGGATTTTCCGGACGCTTGCGTCATTAAGTTGGAGCAGAATTACCGCTCCACTGCCAACATTTTGGATGCCGCCAACCAAGTTATTGCTCACAACACCGGCCGCAAGGAAAAGGTTTTGTGGACGGAGGACGGCGAGGGCGATAAGATTCGCCTGTACAGCGCGGGCGATGAGCGCGAGGAAGCCGCTTGGATTTGCGAACGCATTCGCCGTCTGCACACGGATGGGCTAGCTTATGCGGAGATGGCCGTGCTGTACAGAATGCACGCGCAGAGCCGTGTCATCGAAGAAATGTTCATGCGGGCTGGCATTCCGTACCGCGTGTTCGGCGGCACACGCTTCTATGACCGCCGCGAAATCAAGGATGCGCTGGCGTACCTACGCATTTTGGTTAACCCCTCTGATTCGGTGTCCCTAAAGCGCATCATCAATATGCCCAAGCGCTCTATCGGTGATTCCACCGTGCATCTCTTGGAGCAGGAGGCGGCGAAGCAGGATGTGCCGATATTTTCCTTGCTTTCCGACCCGCCGGAAGCGCTGACCGCTCGCCCGCGTCGGTGCGTGACCGATTTTGCCTCACTGGTTTATCGGCTGATGGCGAAAAAGGACACCATGCCGCTTAATGAGTATGTGCAGTATGTTCTGAACGAGGTCGGTCTGCTCAAGCAGCTTGAAAACGAGGACAGCGAGGAGAACAAAACGCGCATCGAAAACCTGATGGAATTTATCGGCGCTGCTAAGGAGTTTGAGCAAAAGTCAAATGAAAAGACCTTGGAAGCATATTTGGAAAATGTCGCCTTGGTCACGGACTTGGACAACCAAGAGGACGCACCGCAGTATGTAACTTTGATGACCCTGCATTCCGCGAAGGGGCTTGAATACGAGGCCGTCTTCATGGCGGGCATGGAAGAAAATGTCTTTCCCAGTGCCCGCGCCGTCAACGAAGAAAACCGCTTTGAAGAGGAACGGCGGCTCTGCTATGTGGGCATCACCCGCGCCCGCAAGCACCTGTTCATGTCCTATGCGCGGCAGAGGACGATTTTCAATCAAATCACGCACAACCAGCCGTCCTGCTTCTTAAAGGAAATTCCAGCACGCTTGATTGACGATGAGTGGGCACAGGCAGAACGGCAGACTTTTGCGCCTCAGCGCGAGCGGGTCGGCAGAGAGACGCAGAAGCGTCCCGCCCGCTCTCTGTCCTTTGGCACGCCGGGCATGGGGCAGAACCCACTTGGTATTCCGGGGGTCAGCAAGGGCTTTGTGTCATCGCCTGCCCGTTCGCGGCAAAAGAGTGCTGTGCAGACGCTGTTTAAGCCCGGCGACCATGTTTTGCACAGGAAGTTCGGCGAGGGCACGGTGGAAAAGCTCACAGGCAGCGGCGGCGATGCAAGAATCACCATTTTCTTTACGGCGTATGGCAGCAAGGAATTTTCTCTGGCGATTGCGCCTATTGTCAAAATTGACGATTAAGTGGCCAGTGATTGGTGGATAGTGAATAGACGGAGTGTTGCGCGGAGACTTGCCAAATGACCCATTTTATAGGCAATTAGTAGGCAAGCTGCAGGCGGCGAATAACAAGTTCATTATGGCGAATTAGTCGCTTTCTTCGAAGGTGTGCTGGGAAAATTCGTATACTCTTTGACGGCGAAGACATCACCAAGATTTGAGATGAATTTCTTGTGTCCGGCAAAGCTAAGTGAAGGAGGCGCACCGTAGCCTTGCCGACTGGTGCAAAGCAAAGCCGATGCGGAAAAGTCACCCAAAGAAGCCATATACGCAACACATAGAAATTGCTATTTCGTTCCAATTACTAATATTATGTTTACGCTTTCTTGAAAGGGGTGTGGGGAAACCATTCTTTATCGCATAAAGAATGGT
>CAVJHY010000177.1:0-4190 GCA_963649405.1 bacterium | reverse complement strand
CATTTAGTCAGAAAAAGGATGAGCGTCTGATTTTCAAAAAGCCGCTCTGCGGTGGCAAAGCGGCTTGGAGAAACATAGACATAGAAAATCCACTAACCATCAGATTTTCTGCCCGTGATGGTCAAAATATTTTTTGACCATCAAAAGAAAATCTGCAAAATCAATCAAATGAAGCCTTGTTTCATTTGATTGAAAGCGCAAGCGCTTATCGCATCCCCTTATCATATGGCACTCCCTCGGCCTTAGGCGCACGGGATTTCTTGCTCGTGAGTGCCAGCAGGAACATGGACGCGATGAAGGGCATCATATTATAGATTTCCTTCGGCCACTTGAGGTCTGCCAGGAAGGGGATGGAATCGGCAATGTTCGCCAAGGACTTGAAGACCGAGAAGAACAGCGCCGCAAAGAAGATGCGGAACGGCTTCCACTGGCCGAAAATCATGACTGCCAATGCCAAGAAGCCCATGCCCGCGACACCGACCTCAAAGTTCCAGCTTTGCACGGCGGGAACGATGTAGGCAAAGCCGCCCACGCCGCCCAAGAAGCCGGAGAACAAAACACCCGTGTAGCGCATTTTGTATACATTGATGCCCACGCTGCTCGCCGCCTGAGGATGCTCGCCGCATGAGCGCAGACGCAAACCCAGCCGCGTCTTGTACAGGATGACATACGCGCCAATCAGCAGTGCAATCCCCAAGAAGAAAAAGATGTTGACCGTCACGCCGCCGATATTGAAGATGAAGGCTTCGTTCGGGTAATTGAGCCTCGGGCTTTGCGTGCCATTAACACGCTTGGCGATGACCATCGCCACGGCTGTCGCCAAGATGTTCAGCGCCGTGCCGCCGATGGTCTGGTCTGCCTTTAGGTTAATGGACGCAAACGCAAGGAGCAGGGAATAAATCACGCCCGACAGACCGGCGGCCAAGATGGACACGGTGACCATCAGCGCGGGCGAGGCGTTCTGCATGGCGGAGGCCACCAGCACACCCACCAGACCGCCAATGACCATGATGCCCTCCAGCGCGATGTTGATGATGCCGCTGCGCTCGGAGAACATACCGCCCAGCGCCACGAGCATCAGCACAATGCTGTACAGCAGGGTGTATTTAATCAGAAGAAGCAGCATTATTTTTTGCCTCCTTCCGCACGGTTCTTTTTGACAAAGAGCTTGAGTACCCCGCTCTTAAAGAGCATCATAAAGGCGCACAGGTAGATGATGATGCCGGAGATGACATCCGCAATTTCCGGCGGGAAGAGGTTGGCGTTCATCATGCCACCACCGGTCGAAATATGCGAAATGAACAGGGCAGAGAAGATGATGCCGATGGGGTTGGACGAGGCAAGCAGTGCCACGGAGATGCCGTCAAAGCCGATACCCGGCAGGGAGGTGGACACCAGCGGCTGCCATTCGGCGGTGCCGGAAAGGTAGTAAAGCCCCGCGCCAAGACCAGCCAACGCGCCCGCGATGGTCATGGACAAGATGATGTTCTTCTTTTCGTTGATGCCCGCGTACTTTGCCGCCGTCTTGGACAGGCCGCACGCCTTCAATTCATAGCCGAACACCGTCTTGTTGATGACGACATAGAGGATGATGGCCACGGCGATGGCGATGAAAATCGCAATGGTCGGGCGCTGAGAATTTCTGAAATAGTTTGCAACCTGGAAATTCGGAATCAGCGCTTGGTCATAAAGCCCTTTCAGCGCCCACGTCTTGGTGGTCTTGGCGTTGTACAGAGCGCTCGTGCCGCCGCCGTAGGCAAGGGTGTTCACCGCATAGAGACCAATCCAGTTGAACATGATGGAGGTAATGACCTCGTTGATGTTTAAGTACGCCTTGAAAAGACCCGGAATCGCGCCCCAGAGAGCGCCGAACATGATGGAACCTAAGAGGCAGATATACCACGGGCATTTCAGCACGATGGCGAACAGCAGCGCACCGAATGCGCCCACGGCGTACTGACCCGCCGCGCCGATGTTGAAAAGACCTGTCTTAAACGCAAACCCCACGGAGAGACCCGTCATGATGAGCGGTGCTGCCAAGGTAATCGCGCCGTACACGCCGCGAGGTTGCAGGAAGAAACCGCCCATTAAAATCTGCTTAAAGCCGTCCGAATAGGCGCTGGACACCACATCCCAGAAAGTGAACGGCTCGCCGCTTTGTAGGAAGGCGCTCCAACTCAACGCCAGCAGAATCAAAAAACCAACGCCAAGACCAATGACAATGCACAGCAGCGCGGAAAGGAGCGTGCTCAGCGGCTGCAAAAACTTCTTGCTTTTCATTCGATGGTCGCCTCCTCGCCCGTTTTTGCGTATTTATCCTGCCGCCGCGCACCCGCCATGTACAAGCCCAGCTCCTGCACAGTGGTGGTCTTGGGATCAAACTCGCCGACGATTTCGCCCTCGTACATGACCAAGATGCGATCAGCAAGATTCATGACCTCATCCAGCTCCAGTGACACCAGCAGCACCGCATGACCGGCATCGCGCACGGACACAATCTGTTGATGGATAAACTCAATCGCGCCGACATCCAAGCCGCGGGTGGGCTGTACGGCGACCAGCAAGTCCTTGTTTCTGTCCAGCTCGCGCCCGACGATGGCCTTTTGCTGGTTGCCGCCCGACATGGAGCGGACAATGGTGTCCGGTCCTTGACCGGAACGCACATCGTATTTTTCAATCAGCTTTTCGGCATAGCTGCGCACCGCCTGCTTATTGATGAAACCATCATGCTGGAATTGCGGCTCAAAGTAGCGCTGCAGCACCATGTTTTCATCCAGCCGATAATCCAGCACCAAGCCGTGCTTGTGCCTGTCTTCGGGGATATGGCTCATGCTCGTGTTCGAGCGTTCGCGGATGCTGACATTGGTGATGTCCTTGCCGTTCAGTGTCACGCGCCCTGCGCTCATCTTTTCAAGACCGGTCAAAGCCTGAATCAGCTCGGTTTGACCGTTGCCCTCGATGCCCGCCAGACAGACAACCTCGCCCTCACGCACTTCAAAGGACACATCGTTCACGGCGTTCTTTTTGTGCAGCTTGGACGGCACGGTCACGCCGCGCACCTCCAAGATGACCGCGCCCGGTCTCGACTCCTTCTTTTCGGTGGTGAAGGACACATCGCGCCCGACCATCATGCGTGACAATTCTTCCTTGGTGGTGTCTTTGATGTTCACCGTGCCCATGCACTTGCCCTTGCGAAGCACGGTGCAGCGATCCGCCACAGCCATGATTTCATTGAGCTTGTGCGTGATGAACAAGATGGACTTGCCCTCGCGGGCGAAGCCGCGCATGATGTCCATCAATTCGTCAATTTCCTGCGGGGTCAAGACAGCGGTCGGCTCGTCCAGAATCAGGATGTCGTTGTCGCGGTAGAGCATCTTCAGAATTTCAACACGCTGCTGCATACCGACGGAGATGTCCTCAATGACGGCATCGGGATCCACCTTCAGCCCGTAGGTCTCGCTCAGCTCCGTGACCCTGCGCCGCGCCTCGGACTTTTTGATGAAGCCGAACTGCGTGTCTTCCGCGCCCAAGATAATGTTGTCCAGCACGGTGAAGACCTCCACCAGCTTAAAGTGCTGGTGAACCATGCCGATGTGCAGGGCATTCGCATCATTCGGGTCCTTGATACTGACAACCTTACCGTCCTTCTTGATGACCCCGCTGTCCGGCTGATAGAGCCCAAACAGTACGCTCATCAGTGTGGACTTGCCCGCGCCGTTTTCCCCAAGCAGCGCGTGAATTTCCCCTCGCTTGAGCTGCAAGGTGATGTCATCGTTTGCCTTAATGCCGGGGAAGGTCTTGGTGATGTTCAGCATCTCAATGACATAATCGTCCAAATGTCATCGCTCCTTTGCGTTCATATGAACAGACTTTTATTCAGTTATCTCATTATACTCGATTAAAGTGAAAAAGGCAAACGAAAAATGTAGTATTGATAAGGAAATAGGCGGGAAACCTTTCCTTTTGAAAAAGGCAAAACATCCCGCACCCATCAAAGGAAAACTTCAATTCACAATGTTATTGGTTGCAACGAAGGGACAATATCTGTGAGAATAAGTATATGGAGTTAGGAAAGCTGGATTATAAAAAGAACTATTGCAGTATTTGCAGTAGCTCTCATTATGTTCTGTGTTACGGGAATTATTTTCCGAAAAGACCCTTTACGCTATTCAGGACATTCTTCACATCGT
>CAVJHY010000176.1:0-4198 GCA_963649405.1 bacterium | reverse complement strand
TACCATGTTCACGATAAATTTGCGAGACGTGGTTTCATTTCAGGGGACCATTATATACTGCCTTATATTTTTTTGAATATTTCCAGTTGTCCCCAACTTCAAAAGATGCTATAATAACCACAAAATTCTTAGGCAGGGGAAGGTTTTATGGCGCAGAGAAACATCGAGAAACGAAATCAAATTTTGGCTGTGGCGTACAGATATTTCAGTCGGATGCCCTATGATCAGGTTTCTTTGGCGAACATTGCGGAGGGGGCAGATATCAAAAAATCACTGTTGCAGCATTATTACGCCCGCAAAAATGACATTATTAAAACGCTCTTGGACGAGCTTTTGGCATTCTCATCGGCGTTCATGAACGAGCTTCCCTACCATTATGACAATATGTTTGTCAAAATTTCGGACTTTAATATGCTGTTTTTCAAGGCGGCAGCGAAGAATCAGCGGCTGAATCAGTTTGTTTTGGCTTCGGTCAGTCAGCCGGAACTGCTGGAAATGTGGGATGAGAGCATCTGCACATGGCTGCGCGGGCTTTGCGGAGAGGATACCTTTACCTATTTGCAGCTTCGCACGGCTATTTCCTTTTCAATGGCCGGCTCAATGCAGCTATATCAGCGCCGTGATGAGCTTGGCATTGACTATCACTTCATCTGCCGAAACCATATTCATTCCATCATGAGCCTGTTACAGTTTGAGCACGCGGACATTGCCGCTATTTGCGACGAAACGGACAAGCGGCTGCCTGATTTACCTGTCGAAAAATATTTGGACTACTGCGAGAAGCATATCAGTTGGTTTGAAAAATAAAACGCTCAGTTTGACCGCGCAAGCGGTTTTTTGATTCAGGAAAAGCTGAGAGGAAAAGCATTGCTATCGTTTACTTGAAGCACAACTGAAGCAGAAAGGTCGCCCAAAATATATTTTAGATGGAAAAGAGATTTGTAACACAGTTTCAAAAAAATTATCATCCGAAATTCATATTAGCGTGCCCAAATGCAGATACGGTTCGGCAATGCCTCTCTGCTACCTCAAATATTTTTACCAAGTCATCGCCGCGCAAGTGGCTTTATTTTTTTGTAAAATTTTCAATCATGTATTTTTATGAATTTTTTTATTTTCCTATTGACAAATATGCTTGTTGTGACTATTATATACATATAGGATATGCGTATACAATATATCGATACATATCCGTGCTTTACGAATCAAGACCGTAGGAGGAATCAGTATGGGAATGACGAAAATCACCCCGAACAATGGTCAGGAATTTGCCATTGAGCAGGGCTATGTCGCGCACATCGACACAAGCCGCTGCGTGAACTGCGGCACCTGCCGTGAAAGCTGTCCGGTACACGCCATTGATGAGGCGCAGCGCTGGATTTGCCGTGTCTGCCCTGAATGCACGGATCAGCCCGTGATGCGGCTGGACGAGATTGATGCGTTCTGCACCAAGCAGTCCTGCACCACCGCCTGTCCGCTCGGCATCAGCCCGCAGGGGTACATTGGCTTGGCTCGCAACGGCAAGCCGGAAGCTGCCTATCGCACCATCTGGGAAAAAAATCCGCTTCCTTCTGTCTGTGCCCACATCTGCCACCATCCGTGCGAGCAGGTCTGCAAGCGTGGCGTTTTGGTGGATGATCCGATGGCCATTCGCGGACTCAAGCGCTATCTGGACGAAAAGGTCAGCTATCAGCGTCCGCAGTATCCGCATATGCATGATGAGCGTATTGCCGTCATCGGTGCAGGTCCTGCAGGTTTGTCCGCCGGACATTTTCTCTCCTCCCTTGGCTATGATGTGACCGTGTTTGAAGGCAACAATGAGCCGGGCGGTATGCTCGTCCGCGCCATCCCCGAATTCCGTCTTGACCGCGATGCCGTCCGCAAAGACATCGCCAAGCTTGAAGACGCAGGTCTCAAGATTCAGTGCAGTGCCCGCCTCGGCAAGAAGCAGATTGAAGAATTGCAAAAGGAATATGATGCCATTGTCGTTGCTGCCGGTACGCCGCACGGCAAGGAAATCACTTGGGTGCCGAAGTGGAATTATGACAGCGTGTATACCGCCATTCAGTTCATGGACTTTGTGAATAATGACCAGAATACCTATCGTATGCCGCACCAGAATTTTGTCGTTAAGGGCAAGGAAGGTGTCGTCATCGGTGGCGGCTCTGTGGCGATGGATACAGCCCGTGCTGCCCTGCGTCTGGGTGCTAAGAAAGTCACAGTCGTCTGCCTCGAATCCGGCGAGCATGTGCCTGCCCACAAGTGGGAAAAGGAAGAAGCCGCTGAAGAAGGCGTTCAGTTTATGGAAGGTTACAGCCCGAAGGCTTATACCGGTCGCGTGAACACCTTGGAAGGCATTGACTTTGTAAAGGTCACTGAATTTGGCAAGGACGAAAACGGCAAGATTTCCTTTAAGACGGATGATAATCAGCTCGTGCATCTGCCTGTTTCTTTCTGCATCGTGGCCATCGGTCAGTATGCTGACGACATCTATCCCGCTGCGGACGATGAAAAGGTGTTTTATGCGGGTGACATTGCCGGCGGCGCTTGCTCTGTGATTGACGCGCTGGCAAGCGGCCGCAAGGCTGCCTTTGCCGTGGATGCCGTTCTCCAGCAGAGAACGCTGCGTCAGGCGGAAACCAAGCATGGTTTAATCAATGCCCCCAGAGAAGAAAAAATATATCCCTGCAACCGCCGCAAGACCATGCCGCATGAGCGTCCCATGCTCGCGCCGGAAGTCCGCATCAAGAGTTTTGACGAGGCGGAGCAGACCTATACTGACAAGCAGGCACAGCAGGAAGCACTTCGCTGCTTGGGCTGCGGCTTCGCCTCCATTGACACAGAAAAGTGCATCGGCTGCGGCATCTGCCAGAAGCTCTGTCCCGAAGGCGATGTCATCACGATGGTGAAGAAGTAAGGAGGAATAGATGATGAATACAGTCAAGCGTACCGCTCTCGTTGTTGGCGCGGGCCCCGGAGGAAGCACGGCTGCTTTCTATCTGGCCAAAGCGGGTGTTGATGTTCTGCTGGTTGATAAGGAAACTTGGCCGCGTGACAAAATCTGCGGCGGCGTGTATCTGTCCAGTTTGTACCCAATGCTCAAGGAAATGGGCTGCTTTGACCAAATGTATTCCCAACAGGCGTGCAACATTACCACGATGCGCCTCATTAACCGCGCTGAGGAATACATCGTTCTGGATGTTGACCCCTTCATGATTGCCCCGCGTCGCTTCACGGACGACCAGATTCGCCGTGCCGCCATCCGTGCGGGTGCTGACTTCATGGAAAATTATGAAGCGATGAAGCTGATTATGCGTAAGGGCGTTGTCAAGGGCGTGCATGGCTTGTATCACAACGAGCCGATGGACATTGAGGCGGATGTCGTCATCATCGCCAACGGCGCACACAGCGAATTGTCCCGCCAGCTTGGTGCCTTCGTGGATGACCCCGATATGACCATGTACTGCTTCCGCGCCTATGTGGACGGCGTGGAGGGACTTGTCCCCGGTCAGGCCGAAGAATACTATGTGCCGATGGGACTGAATAGCTGGAGCCCGATTTGCACCACTTGGCTGAACCCGCATTATGAGGGCAAGCAAGCCGTGTTGGGTCTCACCATCACTGAAAAAGCGCTGCGCGACAGCGGGCTTTCCTCGATGGAATTTTATGAATACTGGAAGAACAACACCAAGTTCGGTCAGGAACGCCTTAAGAATGCGACACTGATTGACAAGTTCCGCGGCTGGCGTTTGCCCGGCTCCCGCAAGCTGGCGCAGAGCGTATATCCCGGCGCGATTCTGATTGGCGATGCGATTGCCGCAGCCGAATGCGCGTTTGAGTATGGCATTCCCTCTGCGATGGTGGGCGGTCAGATTGCTGCCGGTGTCATTGCCGAATGTGATAAGAACAACGACTTCTCCTTTGAGGCGCTCAATAAGTATCAGGAGCTGGCTTCTGCTGCCTTGGATCCAGGTCTACAGTTCAACGGCATGTTCCGTGATGAGCTGCTTAACAAGGAAGAGGTCATGAACGACTTCTTCAAGTGGGTCAAACAGCAACCCGGATACCCTCACCTGTCCTTCGGCGGCAGCGCTATGAAGTACATGAGCGAAGTTCTCGGTCTGAATATTAAAATCACCGAAAATAGCCGGTCACAGTGATCACCTAATTGGAAAAGATTTGCTGACTATCAAAACCC
>CAVJHY010000175.1:0-4320 GCA_963649405.1 bacterium | reverse complement strand
AGCAGATGGCACAAAAGGCACTTTTTTGCGCGTTGCTGAATTGTGCGGTGATGCTTTAAAACCTCTGTGGGGGTGCTTTTTGCAACCACCCACAAAGGTTTCTCAGGAGAAGACATCACCGTCAATCAATGATGCCTTAAATTACTCGTAGCTCAGTTCTCCGCCTTCTTCGGCGACATACTCAGCCCACTCAGCGTCGGTGTAGTTGTACTTCATCAGACGCAGACCGCCGAAGTCATACATGATGTTGTATTCCTCGGTGTAGTAGTCAGCCTGATAGCTCAGCAGCGAGCAAGCGGTGGTGCTGGCCAGCGGGATACGATAATACTTCTTGAGGTATAGCTCTTCCATCTGAGCGGTGATGTACAGCTTGGTCTTGAAGTCCGCACTGGTGAACTTGCCGGTACCAATCAGCGCACGGGACCACTCCTGCCAAGTCATGGTGACTTCTTCGCCGTTGACGGTCAGGGTCAGGTTCTCGGTGGACGGATCCCAGCAGCCCGCTTCGTTGATGGAATACTGCTCGGTGTCGCAATAGACCTGGAAGTTGCGGAACGGATAGAAGGCAGCGCCGCCCCAAGCGCCGTAGCCGATGGCGTATTCGCCCTTCGCCACATCGCCGTAACGGTCGTTGATGTTGCCGACGGCTTCAAAGGTCAGCTTGCCGAAGCCGGAGCCTTCCAGCGCCGCATTGATGTTCTTGGTCAGGATTTCGCACTGCTTGTTATCGGTGGATTCAATCGCGCCCTTCTTCCAGCCGATGCGGATGACGATATCCTCGCCCTCGGTGTACAGACCGGCCTCAACCAGTTCCTTGCAAGCCTGAGCAAACAGCTCCTTGGCTTCGGTCAGGTTGTAGCCGTTGATGGACTGATAAGCATCCTTCAGGGTCGCATAGGGCGTGCCCTCGCCGTACTCAACGCCGTAGAGGTTGCAGATGGCCTGCATCGCCTCGTCAGAGTTGCGGTAGGAGGAAGTCGGGTCATTGTACACGTCGTAGTAGTACAGGGTGTTCATCAGGGAATAGGTCGGCTTGTAGCCTTCGGTCGCGGTGACATACTCAGCGCGGTCGATGGCAAGGCTCATGGCCTTACGGAAGTTCACGTTGGAGAGAACAACGGAATTGGTGTTGCCCTTGGATTCGTCCATCGTCTTCAGGTTTTCAAGGCCGCAGTTGAAGAAGAAGGACATGGTGTAGGTTTCATCCACCTTGTACAGGCGGTCAGAGGAAGCGTAGGTCACCAGCTCTTCGGCAGAGGGAGTCCAGTCGGTCAGCTCGCCCTTCAGGAAAGCCTGCTTCGCAGCGGCTTCTTCCATCACGTCGATGACGACAGAAGTGGTCTGATACTGCTGCACGGATTCGCCGTCCACCAGGAAGTCGGTCATGGCGAGCAGAGAGCCGTCTTCCTGCTTCTCATAGCCGAACCAGTTCTCGTTCTGGACAAACACCATCTGCTTGTCAGCCTGCAAAGAAGCAATCTTGTACGGACCGTAGGACATGGTGTTTTCGATGGACGTGCCGTAGTTGGTGGTCACGAGGCTGCCGGTGGTATCCATGCCGGCTTCGTAGTAAGGCTTGTAAACCAGCCAGGTGCTGGTGCAGGAGGTCAGGAAGTAGTTGAAGTCGATGTACTGGGCATTGACATAGCGGATGGTGTAGTCATCCACTTTGTAGCAGCCCACGGTGCTGTCATAGTCGCACTCAGGATATTCCTTCGCATAGACCATGTAGCCAACGGCTTCCGCTTCGCTCTCGCCCCAATCAGCCACGGCGGTGATCACGCCGACGATGAGGGAATAGCTTTCGTCCGTCAGGGCAACGCGGCCGTTCTCGTCCGCCAGAGCCTTCAGGGAGTTGTAAGCATCCACGCCGAAATAGGCATCGCCGTAAGCGTCCACATAGTAAGACAGGGCGTTGGCGCTGAGCCAAGTCAGGGCATCATTCAGCGTCACATAGACCGGATAGCCTTCGGGGGTGGTGTAGGTGCCGTCTTCGCCCTTCACCAGGTCGCTCATCAGGTAGGCATAGGAGCTGCTGCCGTAGTTGTCGATGTAGGCAACAGAGCCGGCATTGTAGTACGCCATGCCGCCCGCAACCGCAGACTCACCGGCGTAGTACAGGTTCGCACGGTAGTTCTTCATCGCGGGGTTGAGGAGCTGCTGCATGGAGTAGATATAGTCATCAGCAGTGATGGCTTCGCCGTTTTCCCACTTGGCATCGGGGTTGAGCTTGATTTCAAACACATAGCCCTTTTCAGCGGTTTCAACGGTGTCGCCCTCGGCCAGAGAAACGTCATACTTGGTCAGGTCATCACGATGATCCGCCGTCACGTCCTCAATCGAGGTGGCCATTTCGTAAATCCACTGATACACGCCGTTCTCAGAGTCCAAGATGGACATGGTGCAGAACGGAGAGGACAGGTAACCAAGGATGCTGTCATCAGCGTTGGTTTCCCAAGTGTGGGGGTTCCAGTTGTTGCCCAGCGCCGTGGTGTAGGTGTGATACGTGTAGGTATCATAGGACACTTCGGCATCGGTGCTTTCGGCCAGCGCAGCACTGCAGGAGAGCAGCATGCACAGGGTCAGGACGAAGGCTAAGAGTTTCTTCATAGTCCGGCTCCCTTCAAATTTTTCTTCCGTATCGCTCTTATAAAGATATACGGTCTCATTATTATAATTGCTTTCATACAGAATTGTCAAGTATTTGTGCCATATTTGCCATATGGAAGAGAGGGCTTGGGGGTAGCGGTTAGCTGTTAGCGGTTAGCTGTTAGCCGTTAGCTGTTAGTGGGCAGTGAGGAGCGGACAGCGGGCAGCCGTTAGCGGTGAGCGTGGAGGAAAGCAAGCAATCATTTGCATACAAAACGGAACAAAATCGGTTTTATCCCGCTGCATCAATGCACTCGTCCGCCATCGGCGCGCTGCCATCATACAATTCATCGGGACACAGGTCTTGCCCGTTCGCCCGTTCCACTGTGCAGCCATTGGCAAACGCCGTGCGGAAATACTGTTCATCCTTCAGCTCGAAGTACCGCTTGCCCTTGATATAGGGCTTCACATCAAACTACTGTCTGACCTCGTCGTTGTCAAAGGTCACGCGCAGGGTGTAATCCTTCCCGTCCTTTACCGCAACAGCCGTCGGTCTCAGCATGAAATCATCTCCTTGCCGTAGCGGGTCAATCTTGAAATAACCATCGCCATTAACAGTTTCCGCTCAGCCTGATGCCTTGCAGAAAAGCGGGGAGGGTTGAGAGCATCGTGCGGGGGGTGTGTTGACGGCGGAGGGCAGGCAATGACTTTGGCCAATGGACAACCGCCACGGCAGCGGAACGAGAAAATTTGAGGGCAGAACGGCGGTCATCACTTGTCACGGCAAGCTCTAAAGCGCCCGGCGCTGACACGCAAGAATTTATAAAAAGCCAAGATTGGCGAAAAAATCAGGTCAAAGAGAGAGAGGGTTAATTTCCGTCCTTGACGCTGTATGTATTCGGCATCTGCCAGCTAACTCCTACCCCATTTTGTAGGATTTTGAAATTTTTTTGATGTACTCCATTTTCTGACAATTCCCGTTCATTCTTGCCAATTTATCTCAGTCCTCTTTCTTTCACATCTGTTTTCGTATTTTCGTTCTCATTCTCGTTTTTGCTTATATTTTCTTGAATTTTCGTTTATTTTTGCTTTTGCTAATCGCTAACCGCTGTCAGCTAACCGCTAACGGCTAACAGCTAACCACTACCCTTTCCTCCGTTATCTCTCTCTTAACTCTCTCTCTTTATCTTACCTTCCCTTAACTTACCTTATCTTAACCTAACCTGTGACAGAAAAATGCGGCGTTTTGACAACCACCCATCAACCTCAACTCTTTCTCAGCTCGTCCCATGGTTGTCAACTGTCAACCAACATTCCAAGTTCAGATGCACTACCGGTTGCAGCTTGTCAACCAAAATCCGCGAAGTGACAACCATGCAAATATAATTGGAAAAGATGTCGCCCATGTTTGGTTGTCAAATGACAACCAAATGCAGAATTGCGACAACCATCTTCGCACATCATCCACCAAATGGTCATCAAAAAGCGTCCTAACCGAAGACAAGACGCTTCAGTTAAATTAGACTTCGGTACAAATATTCACCCATATCGTTCAATTCAATATAATCCTTGAATAAAACTGTTTTGTCGAAAACAGAATATGGTATGTAATAGTGCTTTGTCCGACAGCCCCTGCGCGCTTATCCGCAAGCGACTCATACATAAACCAATCGTAGATGGTGCGATCATGGCCGGAATGACAGGCGTAGCCACGGGCATTCTGAATATCAT